>JAGWYK010000004.1 GCA_018969405.1 Acidobacteriota bacterium | reverse complement strand
GCGGCCGAGCCGCCGGTGGTCTCGAGATCGATCACGCAGAAGGTGACCTCGCGCAGCGGGGTGCCCAGATCATCGAGTGACAGCTGCGTCGGTCCGACCGCCACGGGAGCCATACCCACAGTGTTGTCGAACAGGCGTTCGGTGACAAGCATCGGTATGCTCGCCGCCGTGAGCACCCCCCGCTATCGCTGCTCGGCCTGCGGCAACCTGACCCGCTTCGACGTCACCTCCACCCGGCGCACCCGCGCCTTCCATCACTACACGGTGGGGGGTGAACTCTCGGTCGAGAGCGAAGAGGTGCTGAGCGAGTCCGTCGAGGAGGTCGCCTGCCACTGGTGCGGCAACGGCCGCTCGGTGGTGGCCGCCGACTGATCGGAGGGTATCCCGAGCCGGTTCCGGTTCAGGTTCCGGTCCGGCTCAGGTTCGGCTCAGGCCCAGCCGCCGGCGTAGGAGATGTACTGGCCGGTGGTGAAGGTGCTGGTGCCGTCGAGGAACACCCGGCAGAACGAGGCGAACTCGTCCATCTGTCCCATGCGTCCCAGGGGGACCTGCTTCTCGACCTCGGCCCGCACCGCGGGGTCGTGTGACCCGACGGCGGCGTGGAACTCGGGGAAGTCCATGAAGTTGGTGCCGACCGCGTTGACCTGCACGTTCTTCGACGCCACCTCCTGGGCCACGGCCCGCACGAGCATGTTCGCTCCGGCCCGCACCGAGGAGTACAGCGGCGCACCGAACACGGGTCGGGCGCCCGAGGCGCTGGTGATGATGAGGATCTGCCCCGATCGCTGCTCGATCATGGTGGGCAGCACCGCCTGCAGGAAGTTGAACGGCGCGGTCATGCAGCCCTCGAAGAGGGTCTGGTACTGGTCGAGCGTGGCGTTGACGAAACGACCGCCGATGATCTGGCCGGAGGCGAGGACGGCGGCGTCGATGCGACCGAATCGCTCGAGCGCGGCGCCGGCGAGGGCGGGGGCGGCCTCGGGTCGGGTCATGTTCGAGGTGCGCTCGAGCGTGACCACGGTGGCGCCGGCGGATTCCAGCTCGGCCACGAGTTCGGCCGAAGCGTCGCCGAGCACGAGGTCGTGTCCGCTGGCGGCCAGCATGCGGGCGAGGTCGGGTCCGACGTAGTGCTTGGCATCACCGACGATGGCGATGCGGCGACCGGATGCGGTGGATCGGTCCTGGCTCATTCATGGCTCCTCGGCGACACCGGTGGTGGGGGATCGGAACCGGTTCCGTCGCTGTTGGGGTGCGGCGGAGACGGGCTGATCGCGCTTGCCGAACGTAGGTTCTGACAGTAAGAATGTCAATACCCATGGGCGAGCGCGCCGAAGCGCTCGCCGGGGAACTCACAGGGGGACAGATGGAACTTCAGGGACGGGTCGCGGTCGTCACCGGTGCCGCATCGGGCATCGGTCTGGCACTCACCGAGCGATTCCTCACCGAGGGCATGTCGGTGGTCATGGCCGACATCGAGGCCGAGGTGCTCCATGCGCAATCGGCCCGCCTGCTCGCCGACGGCGCTGCGGTCACCGCCGTGGTCTGCGATGTGTCCGACGCCGATCAGGTGGCCGCCCTGCGCGACACCGCGGTGTCGGCCCATGGTGCGGTGCACGTGCTGTGCAACAACGCCGGTGTCGCCTCCGGCGGCGCCACCTGGCGCACCAAGCCGGCGATCTGGGACTGGGTGGTCGGTGTGGATCTGCTCGGTGTCGCCTACGGCGTGCACGCCTTCACCCCGCTCATGGTCGAGCAGGGCGAGGGGCACATCGTCAACACCGCCTCGGAGGCGGGACTCTGCGCCACCCCCATGCTCGGCGCGTACCACGCCGCCAAGTACGGCGTCGTCGGACTCTCCGAGGCGCTCGTGATGGAACTCGCCGGAACCGGCGTCGGGGTCAGCTGTCTGTGCCCCGAGCTGGTGCGCACCATGATCTTCGAGTCCACCCGCAACGCGCCGGCCCACCTCGGCCTGCGCAAGCCCGAGGCCGTCTCGATGGAGATGCTCGAGTCGGTCATGAAGACCACGGCCCTCGATCCCGCCCTGGTGGCCGGCAATGTCACCGATGCCATCGTCGAGGGCCGGTTCTGGGTCCTCACCCACCAGTCGACCCGCACCCGTGTGGCCCATCGCAACGATCGCCTCGAACAGGAGATCACACCGGAGATGCTGCCCATGGGGGTGAAGTGATCATGGCTGACGTCGCTCGCACCGACGCACCCTTCACCGGCGCACCGTTCGGCGGCTCCATCGGCCGCACCCACGAGGAGTCCACGCCGTGGTGGCCCGAACCGGTCCATCCCGGTGACGACGCCCCCAACGTCGTGGTCATCCTGTTCGACGATCTCGGCTTCTCCCATTTCGGCTGTTTCGGTTCCGATCTGGTCACACCCAACATCGATCGTCTCGCCGCCGGCGGTCTTCGCTACACCAACTTCCACGTCACACCGCTGTGCTCGCCCACGCGGGCGGCGCTGCTCACCGGGCGCAACCACCACACCGTGGGCATGCGCGGCATCGCCAACTGGAACACCGGCTATCCGCATATGACCGGCAAGATCACCGAGCACGCCACCACCATGGCCGAGGTGCTGCGCGACCGCGGCTATTCGACCTTCGCCCTGGGGAAGTGGCACCTGTGTCCCATGGACGAGGCCTCGGCGGCCGGCCCGTATGACGCCTGGCCGCTGCAGCGCGGGTTCGACCGGTACTACGGCTTCCTCGACGGCGAGACCGATCAGTTCAACCCCGATCTCACCTACGACAACCATCGCATCGATCCGCCGCGCACCGCCGAGGAGGGTTACCACCTCAGCGAGGACCTCATCGACAAGGCGATCGAGTTCATCAACGACAACGCCTCGGTCCGCCCCGACCGGCCCTTCTTCTCCTACATCGCCTTCGGCGCCACCCATGCACCCCATCAGGCGCCACCCGAGTACCTCGAGCGGCATCGCGGTCGCTACGACGAGGGCTGGGACGTGACCCGCGATCGCTGGTTCGCCCGGCAGCGCGAGATGGGCATCGTCACCCCCGAGACGGTGCTCGCCCCTCGCAATCCCGGGGTGGAGGAGTGGGAATCGCTGCCCGAGAACCACAAGGCCCTCGCCACTCGTCTGCAGGAGGCCTACGGCGCCTTCCTCGAGCACACCGACGTGCAGATCGGCCGGCTCATCGATGCCCTCGACAAGCTCGGCAAGCTGGACAACACGGTGTTCATGGTGCTGTCGGACAACGGCGCCAGTCAGGAGGGCGGTCCCTTCGGTGTGCTGCATGAGATGAAGTTCTTCAACTTCATGATCGAGACCCCCGATGAGGCGGTCGCCCACCTCGATGAGATCGGCGGCCCGAACTCCCACGCCAACTATCCCTGGGGATGGGCGCAGGCGGGCAACACACCGTTCAAGTGGTACAAGCAGAACACCCATGAAGGTGGTGTGCATGTGCCGCTCGTCGTGCACTGGCCCCGCGGCATCGCCGATGCCGGGGGCATCCGCCGGCAGTTCCACTACGTCACCGATCTGGCGCCGACGGTGTTCGACATCATCGGTGTCGAAGCCCCCTCGGTGTACCGCGGTCGTGAGCAGTTCCCGGTGGCCGGCGCGTCGATGACCTACAGCTTCGATGCTGCGGCGATCGACGCTCCCACCACCCATCCGGTGCAGTACTTCGAGATGGTCGGCCATCGCGCCATCTACGCCGATGGCTGGAAGGCCGTCACCCGCCACACGCCGAAGGTGTCCTTCGAGGACGACGACTGGGAGCTCTACGACCTCAGCGCCGATCCCTCCGAGTGCACCAACCTCGCCGCCGAGCAGCCCGAGCGACTCGCCGCCCTGATCGATCTGTGGTGGGAGGAGGCGGCCAAGTACGGCGTGCTCCCGCTCGACGACCGAGGCATCGAACTGTTCGGGGTGCGCTTCGGTGATCACCTCACCCACAGCGCCGATCGCCGCTACGTGTACCGCCCGCCCATGGCGCCGCTGCCCTCCCAGAGCGCCGCGGCCGTCGCCGGGCGCAGCTGGCGCCTGTTCGCCTCCATCGACCGTCAGGCCGGGGAGAACGGCGTCATCTACGCCATGGGCAACGGCAACTCGGGCTTCAGCGTGTTCCTCCAGGACGAGCGACTGGTGTTCGACTACAACTGCCTCGGCGAGCATCAGGTGGTCGAGTCCGACATCGCCGTCCCGGTCGGTCCCTCGATGGTCGGCGTCGACTTCGAGCGCATCCGTCGCAACGGTGTCGCCCATCTGCTCATCGACGGCGAGCGTCACGGCTCGGTGGAGATCCCGTTCGTCATGCGCGTGATCTCCAGTGTCGGCGCCTCCGTCGGGTACGACTGCGGGCTGCCGGTCAGTCCCCGCTACACCGATTCGTTCCCCTTCGCCGGTGTGCTCGAGTCGGTGGAGATCGAACTGGTGCCCTACGCCGCCGGTGAGGCCGCGCAGGTGGCCGAGGCTCAGCAGCGCTCCGACATGACCCGGCAGTAGACGGCGCGTCGTCCATGGTGCCCTGGTCCAGCGAGGATGGTGGTCCCGGCCGACTGCAGACGCGCCCGGGCGCCCTGGCCGGCTTCGTCGAGGGTTCGCCGACCGTGGTGTCCCGCGACGCCTTCGGCGCCACCATGGTCGTGCTCGACGCCACCGGTGCCGCCTATCTGCAGGGCAACGATGTGGGCGAGAGCACCGGGGCCTGGGTCGAGCGCATCGATCCGGTCACCCTCGAATGTCTCGGACGCGTCGAGGGACTCGCCGGGGGGCCGCGCTGGCCCGGGGGGATCGGGGTGCTGGCCGACGGCACGCTGCTGGTCGTGTTCGGGAACCATGTCCACCGTCTCTCGGCCGAGCTCGAGGTGCTGGTCAGCGCCGCGCTGCCGCGGCATCGCCCCTACAACAGCTTCGTCACCCTGGCCTCCGGACACATCGTCACCAAGGACTTCGGCGGCACGCTGCCGGGCGAGGCGCCCGATCCCGACATGCCCGGCACGCAGCTGCTGGTCCTCGATCCCGACACCCTCGCCATCCTGGCCTCCTGCGATCTTCCCGAACCCTCCATCGCCCGCCTCTCGGCCGAGGGCGACACGGTGGTCGTCGTCGGCGACACCTCGCTCATGCGCGCCACATGGGACGGCTCGGCGCTGGTGGCCGACGCCGGGTTCGCACCCCGGTACCGCGTCATGGACGGTCAGTCCCACGGCTGGGACGCCGTGCTCGCGCTCGGAGCGGCCTGGTTCCTCGACAACGGTGAGGGGAGCCAGAACTACATCGGGACCTTCCGTGGGGTCGGTGCCAACGAGGCGCCGCTCCATCTGGTGCGGGTCGACCTCACCACCGGCGAGGTCACGCTCGCCGAGGTCTGCGGCCGTCCCGGCGGGCTCATCGCCAACCCGCCACTCATCGACGCCGACCGGGGCATGGCGGTGGGTTACGACAGCGGCAACGGCGTGATGACCGGATTCTCCATCGGCGCCGACGGATCGCTCACCGAACGCTGGAGCGTCGAGCAGAACCATGGCAGTCACCTCATCCTCGACAGTGACACCGGCCTGTTCCTCTCCCATCATCACGACGCGGAGCGCTGGATGGAGCAGTACGTCGTGCGCGACGTCGTCACCGGTGTCGAGATCGGTCGGCACGACTCCGGCAGTCCGATGCAGTCGGTGCTGTTCCCGGCGGTGGGAGCGGAACGGCGCGTCTACTCCTGCACGTTCACCACCGTGAGCTCCCTCAGCTGGTGATCTCGCCGCAGTCCTCGCCCCGGTCCTCACCGTGGGTGCCGCCGCAGAGCACGTCGAGACCGTTGGGCAGTTCACGGAGATGCTGACAGAGCCCGAGTGAGGGTCGGTGCTCGAGATGTCCGAGCACCTTCATGCCGCTGTAGGGGAGGTTCGCGTGCACCTGGGCCTGCCGCATCCGGGCCATGGAGTTGTAGGCCGGTCCGGGGGGCGGCGGATGGGCGGGTGTGCGCAGACCGACGAGCTCGCCGGTCTGGGCGATCCACCACAGATGCCACTGGGCGCCGACGTCATCGGTGGACAGCCACGGCAGGCCGAGGTCCAGCTCGGTCTCACCCTCCCTGTCGCGGTGGAACCGCTCCACCGACTGCAGGTCGTCGCGCGGGGGCGGTGGCGTGTACCCGCTGATGGCCCACCCGAAGGCCCGCAGCGCCAGTGCACTGGCCGCGGCGAGGGTGCCGAGGAAGATCCAGGTGTCCACCGCGGCGAGGTTACGCCGGGGCCACCTCGACGGGGATGCCGTTGACCGCGGCGTTGCCCGAGAGGGCATCGACGAAGTGTCCGGGGGCGAGCAGGTTGTTGTTGACCCCGGCGTACTCGCGGGCCACCGACAGACGCGTGCCCGGCTTGTCATGACCCCAGCCATGGGGGAGACACACCACACCGCGCATCATCTCGTCGCTGATCTCGACCGGCACCTCGAGGCTGCCGGCCTCGCTCGTGACCCGAGCGTCGGCGCCATCGACGAGGCCCAGCTCGGCGGCGTCGGCGGGGTGCACGAGCAGGGTGCAGCGGTCCTTGCCCTTCACCAGCACCTTCACGTTGTGCATCCAGGAGTTCTTGGAACGGATGTGGCGTCGGCTGACCAGCACATAGCCCTCGGGATCGCGCCCGAGCGCGGCCTGCAGGCGCGGCAGATCGCTGAGGATGTAGGCGGGGGCCAGTTCGATCCGTCCCGAGGGCGTGCCGATGACCTCGTCGAGGCGCGGCACCATGGGGCCGAGGTCGATGCCGTGCGGCGCGGCCTTGATCCTCTCCAGTGTGAGCCCATCGGGGTTCTCGCCGTAGCGGTCCCCCCAGGGACCCATGCGCACCTGCAGGTCGATCATGCGCTCCGGACCACCGTGGTCGTAGAGGGCCATGGTCTCGGCGGGGTCACGCCCGTAGAGCATGCACAGAGTGGAGAACCAGCCGTCGTCGAGCACGCCGAAGTCGAAATCCGCATCCTTCTGTCCGGTGCACAGCCAGCCGAGCCGAGCGAGGATCTCCCACTCGGGCACGGTGCCGGCGGGGGTGTCGAAGAGCTGATCGCTCCACTTGGCCGCCGAGCCGACCGCCCAGCCCCACATCAGCTCGTCGAAATGGGGTGACTCGAGCGGGGAGGGACCCGGCAGCAGCACATGGGCGAACCGGGTGGTCTCGTTGAGGTAGCAGTCGATGGCGATCATGCAGTCGAGCAGCGGCAGCGCCTCCTCGAGCTGCTGCGAGTCGGGCACGCTGATGGCCGGATTGGCGGCGATGTTGATGAACCCCTTGATCTGACCCGGCCCCGGCGTGGCGATCTCCTCGGCGAGACAGGAGGCGGGCACCTGCCCGAGGATCTCGGGGGCGCCGCGCACCCGGCTGCGCCACTTGCCGAACTCCGGTTCGCCGGTCATGGCGGTGTCCATCTTCCACACCAGGGGATCGGCGGCTGGCTTGCCGAACATCATCCCGCCGACCTTGTCGAACTGCCCGGCGATGATGTTGATCACATCGACCATCCAGGAGGCCAGCGTGCCGAACTCCTGGTTGCACAGGCCGATCCGACCGTAGAGGCCGCCGCGCTCGGCCGCCGCGAACTCACGGGTGAGTCGGCGGATGGTCTCGGCCGGGACCCGACAGAACTCGGCCACGCTCTCGGGGGTGAAACCCTCCACCGCGGCGCGCAGCTCGTCGACTCCGTTCACCCTGCCATCGACGGCGCCGAGGGTGAACAGATCCTCGGTGAAGATCACGTTCGCCATGGCCAGCAGCAGCGCCGCATCGGTGCCCGGTCGGATGGGGATCCATTCATCGGCGCGTTCCGCGGTGCCGGTGCGACGGGGATCGATGACGATCACCCGACCACCTCGGGCGCGGATGGCGTCGATCTCCGCCAGCTGATCGGGACAGGCCAGCAGCGAACCGCCCGAGGCCTGCGGATTCCCACCCATGATGATCCAGTGGTCGGTGCGACGGATGTCCACGGTGGGGATCTTCCACATGTTGCCGTACATGAGCACCGAGGAGACGTTCTTCGGCCACTGGTCGACCGTGCCGGCCGAGTAGATCGACGGGAAGTTGGCCTGACCCATGAGCAGGGCTCCGAACCGGGAGAGGCTGAAGGAGTGCCCGGCGGGGTTGCCGATGAACGCGGTCATGGCCTCGATGCCGTGCTCGGCGAGCACGCCGTGGATCAGCTCCTCGCACCGGGCGAAGGCCTCGTCCCAGGAGACCTCCCGCCAGGTGTCGCCCTCCCGGATCATGGGGGTGCGGATGCGATCGGGGTCCTCATGGAGCTTGCCGAGGGTGGTCCCCTTCGGGCAGATGAACCCCTTCGACCACACATCGGCGTGGTCGGGACGGATGACCTTGACATGGTCATCGGCGTCGAGGGACACCTCGAGACCGCACATGCACTCGCACAGCGGGCACTGGCGCAGATACACCCGGGTGCCATCGGGCTCGGTGCGGTGCAGCCGCCCGATCACCCGTGTGGGTGCGTCGACTCGAACGTCCATGATCCATCCCCCCGGATGCGTCGTCGGTGGCGGGATCGTAGTTCCCGGTGCGGGCGGCGGTGACTGTCACACCCCGTCGGCACACTCGTGGTCATGGAGACGACCCGTTCCTTCACCTTCGACTGCGAGCAGTGCGTCATGCAGCACAGCGACGCCTGTGACGACTGCGTGGTCACGTTCATCTGCTCCCGGGAGCCCGGCGACGCCCTCGTGGTCGACGTCGGCGAGTACCGGGCGCTGCGCATGCTGGCCGACTCCGGCCTGGTGCCCGAACTCCGCCACCGGCGCCGCAGCGGCTGAGCCCCCGGCCCCCGGTCCGGGGCATCCACAGTCCGGGGCATCCCCAGTCCGGTCCATCTGCGACGATCTGTCCATGACCGATCCGCCCACCACCGAGCGTCTGCGTGCGGTCGGGCTGGCGGCCGGTCTGGTGGCGGTCGGGGTCACCGATGTGTCCCCGTTCCTCGACACCCGTGCCGTGCTCGAGGCGCGGCGAGCCGAGGGGCTCGCCGGCACCATGCAGTTCACCTACCGCAATCCACGGCGCGCCACCGAGCCGGCGGCGCTGCTCGAGGGGGCGGCCTCGCTGGTGGTCGGGGCGTGGCCCTACCCGGCCGCCGAGCTCCCGACCGAGGAGCCGTCCCCGGCGACCCACCCGCCGCGTCCGCAGGGCCGGGTGGCCCGCTATGCGGACATCGATCACTACGCCGAACTGCACGCCGCACTGTCGGCCATCGCAGAGGATCTGCACCGTGCTGGTCATCGCACCCGCATCGTGGCCGATGACAACGCCCTCGTCGATCGGGCCGCCGCCCATCGGGCGGGTCTCGGCTGGTTCGGGCGCAACGCCAACATCCTCGTGCCGGGTCACGGCAGCTGGGTGCTGCTGGGCGCAGTGGTCACCGATGCGGTGCTCGAGCCCTCCACCCCGGTGGCCGACGGCTGCGGCACCTGTCGGCGCTGTATCGACGCCTGCCCCACCGGTGCCATCGTGGCCCCCGGCGTGGTCGACGCCCGGCGCTGTCTGGCCTGGATCGTGCAGGCCCCCGGACCCATCCCGCTGGCGCATCGCGAGGCCATGGGCGACCGCATCTACGGCTGCGACGACTGCCAGGAGGTGTGCCCCCCGGCCCGGCGGGCGCCGGCGGCGACCCGCCCGGTCTCGGGGTCCGCCCGGGTCGATCTGCTCGAACTGCTGGCCTCCTCCGACGCCGAGCTGCTGGCCCGCCACGGCCGCTGGTACATCGCGGAACGCGATCCGCGGCACCTGCGCCGCAACGCCCTCGTGGCCCTCGGCAACACCGCCGATCCCGCCGACGACGAGGTCGGCGCGGTGCTGCGCCGCGTCGCCGTCTCCGCCGACGAGCTCCTCGCCGAGCACGCCCGCTGGGCCCTCGACCGACTCGAGGCCCGCGCCGGAGCCCCGGCATGAGGCATCTGCTGGTCACCAACGACTTCCCACCCAAGCTCGGTGGCATCCAGTCCTACCTGTGGGAACTCTGGCGCCGGCTTCCTCCGGAGTCCACCACCGTCCTCACCACGCCCCATGCCGGGGATCGGGCCTTCGACGCCGCCCAACCCATCCGGGTCGAACGCGATCGAGCCCGGGTGCTGCTGCCCACCCGCTCGCTGGTCCGGCGCATCGACGCGCTGGCCGCCGAGGTCGACGCCGATCTCGTCCTGCTCGATCCGGCGCTGCCGCTGGGTCAGCTGGGACCCCGGCTCGAACGCCCCTACGGCGTGGTGCTCCACGGGGCCGAGGTCACCGTGCCGGGTCGACTGCCGCTCACGCGGTCGCTGTTGGGCCGGGTGCTGCGCGAGGCCCGCATCGTCATCGCCGCCGGGGGCTATCCGGCCGCCGAGGCGGCTCGGGCCGCCGGACGGCCACTGCCCACCGTGGTCGTGCCCCCCGGAGTCGACCCCGAGAGGTTCCTCCCCCTCGATCCGGCTCGGCGGTCCGCGGCCCGCGCCCGGTTCGGTCTGGCCCCCGAGCAGTTCGCCGTCCTCGGACTGAGCCGCCTGGTCCCCCGCAAGGGCTTCGATGTGCTGATCGCCGCCGCCGCCCGTCTCGCCCCGAGCCATCCCCACCTCCGGGTGCTCATCGCCGGCGCCGGCCGCGACCGTCGCCGCCTGGAACGTCTCGCCGCCCGACTCGGAAGCCCTGTCGACTTCCTCGGTCGGGTCCCCGATCCCGAGCTCGCCGAGCTCCACGGCGCCGTCGATCTGTTCGCCATGCTGTGCCGCGATCGCTGGGGAGGACTCGAGCAGGAGGGTTTCGGCATCGTGTTCCTCGAGGCCGCCAGCGCCGGGGTGGCGGCGCTGGCCGGGCGCAGCGGCGGATCCGGCGAGGCCGTGGACCATGGCCGCACCGGGCTGGTCATGGACGATCCCCGCGACGTCGATGCCGTGGCCGTCGCCATCGCGGAGCTCCTCGGCGACGAACCGCGTCGACTCGCACTCGGCGCCACCGCCCGGAACCGTGTGCTCACGGAGTTCACCTACGACGCCCTCGCCGAGCACCTCGACACCTCCCTCCGGGCGCTAGGAAGGACCCTGTGACTCCCGACGACACCGTCCTGCCCGGCGTGCATCCCTCCGGTGATCCCGCCTCTGATCCGACGGCCGGCCGCGGCATCATCCTGCTCTCGTGGATCGGCACCGGCGTGCTGGTCCTCTCCGGTGCGCTGGCCGCCGCCCTCATGGGGGCGTTCATGGTCATCTACGTCGTGATCTCGCTGGTCGAGTTCGCCCTGGGCACCTTCGTGTTCCTTCTCGCCCTTCTGCGCGCCATCGACCGCAGTCGTCAGGAGACCATCGGCGTCGGTGCGCTGTTCTTCGCCGACGGCTCCACCCCGAGGCCGGTGCGTCGACATCTCCTCGGCTCGCTCGGTGTGCAGATCCTCGCTTCGATCGCCGTGGCATCGGTGCACGTCTACACGGCACTGGCCTTCGGCGTGCTGGCGCCGATGTGGGCACTCGGTCTCACCGGTCTGTGGGTCGCGGCCCACGGCTCGTTCCCCGAGCGCGAGTTCGATCCCCGTCTCGATCGCGGCACCGCGTCGGCCCCTCGCCGCCCGGGTCGTCGCCGTCCCACGGAGTAGGGTCACCACGTCGGGTGCGCACCCCGAACCGGAGGATCAGATGTCGGAGCAGGCCAGAGAGCGGATCAGGATCGATGCACCGATCGATCGCTGCTTCGCCACGCTCATCGATTTCGCCAGCTACCCCGAGTGGGCCGGTGACCTCAAGGAGGTCAGGGTCGTCGAGTCCGATGCATCCGGTCGCGCCACCGTGGTGGAGTTCCGGGCCGCCGCCATGGGACGCAGCACCACCTATCAGTTGGCCTACGACTACTCCGCCGCCCCGGGGCGTCTCAGCTGGAGCCTCGTCACCGGCGATCTCCCCCGTGAGCTCGACGGCGCCTATGTGCTCTCGCCCGTCGACGGCGGCTCCACCGAGGTGGAGTACGAGCTCGCCGTCGATCTCGTCTATCCCATTCCCGGATTCGTCAAGCGCCGAGCCGAGGGTCGGATCATCAAGACCGCCCTCACCGAGCTGAAGGCCCGCGTCGAGGGGTCACCCAGGCCGGTCGAGGAGGACTGAGGTCGGAGCCACCACGCAGTTGGTGGCTTCTGCACGACAGGGCGGAGACGCCGAGCAGGTCGTCGGATCGGGGCCTACAGTCGGTCGCAGGACCGACATCCAGGAGGCGCCATGCCCGTGCTCACCGAGACCGCCATCAGGGAACTCGCCGCATTCCGCAGTTCGGGACCGCCGGTGGTGAGTTGCTATCTCGACGTGGATGGCCGTCGTCAGGTGAGACCGCAGGACTACGAGCACCGACTCGACGCCCTGCTGCGCGAGGCCTCGGCCAGCGATCCCAAGGCATCTCCCGCCGACCTCGAGGTCATCGCCACCTACGTCCGCAACGGTTTCGATCGATCGGGGGTGCGGGGTCTGGCCATGTTCTCCTGTGTCGCCGACCGTTTCTGGCAGGTGCTGTCGCTGCCGGTGCCGGTGTCCAACTCGCTCATGGTGAACAGTTCACCGGCGGTCGAACCGCTCGAGCACCTGGTGCACGAGCTCGAACCGCTCGGGGTGCTGCTCGTCGATCGGCAGCGGGCGCGGATGTTCGTCCACCAGTTCGGCGAGCTGATCGAGCGGGCCGAACTGTTCGAGGAACTGCCTCGGGAGTACGACTCCCGGGATGAGGCCAGCCGTGGATCGCGCGAGCGCGAGCAGCACCACACCGATGCCCTGGTGGCCCAGCATCTGCGCCATTCGGCCGAGGTGGCCTTCCGGCTCCATCGCGACCGCGGCTTCGCCCATCTCACCGTCGGCGCCACCGACGACACCTACGCCGCCACGGTGGCGGTCCTCCATCCCTATCTGCGCGAACGGCTCACCCATCGCATCCATCTCGGTGTGGGAGCGACGGATGCCGAGATCCGCGCCGCCGCCCTCGCCATCGAGCGGCGCATCGAGCAGGAGAAGGAGGCCGCACTGGTCGCCCGGCTGCGCGATTCCGTCGGTGCCCACGGCCGCGGGGTGGTCGGCCTCGTCGACACCATCGCCGCGCTGAACGATCGTCGGGTCGGCACCCTGCTGGTGTCGGACGGTTTCGTCGAATCGGGATGGCGCTGTCCGAGCTGCGGTTCCCTCGCCCGAAAGGGACCGACCTGTCGGGTCGACGGTGCCGAGATGATCCACCATGACGACATCGTCCATGAGGTGGTCGACATGGCGCTGCGCACCGGTTGCGCGGTCGAGGTGTGCGTCGGCAACGCCGATCTCGACGTGCTCGGTCGCATCGGCGCACTGCTGCGGTACTGATCACCCGGCGTCACCTCCTAGGGTCTGGTCGTGGCGCGTCCGCTGGTGGGTCTCGATGTCGGCGGCACGAAGGTGCTGGGCGTGGTCATCGACCCCGACGCGCCCGGAACCCCGCTGGCCGAGCATCGGGCCGCCACCCCCGCAACGGTCGAGGAACTCGTCGAGGTGCTGGCCACCACGGTGACCGAACTGCAGGAGGCATGTTCGGCCCTCGGGCCGTCCCCCGCCGCCATCGGGGTCGGACTGCCCGGGGTCATCGACCATGACGGTGTGCTGCGGGGCGCGCCCAATCTGCGTCACGCCATCGACCAGCCCGTCCGTCCGGCCCTCGAGGCCCGGATCGGGGCGCCGGTGTGGTTCGGCAACGACGCCGACTGCGCGCTGTGGGCCGAGGCGCAGGTCGGTGCGGGCCGGGGCGCCCAGCATCTCGTCCTCGCCGCTCTCGGCACCGGCATCGGGGGCGCGGTCATGGTGGACGGCGGGCTCGCCCGCGGGATGCACGGCTATGCCGGCGAACCGGGACACATGGTCGTCGAGCGCGACGGCATCGCCTGTCCCTGCGGTCGCCGCGGTTGCTGGGAGCGGTACGCCTCCGGTGCCGGTCTGGCCCGCATCGCCCGTGATGCCGCCCGGGCCGGCCGGGCGACCGCCGTGCTCGCGCGGGCCGGGGGAGATCCCGAGGCGATCCGGGGCGAGCATGTGGGCGCGGCGGCTGATGCGGGCGACGCCGAGGCCGTCGGGCTGTTCGCCGAGTTCGCGGCCTGGGTGGCCATCGGGGTCGGCAACCTGTTCAACCTGCTCGATCCGGAGATGGTGATCCTCGGCGGTGGGCTCGCCGATCGCGCCGACCACTACCTCGACGAGGTGCGGCGTCTCGTCCCCGGCGAGGTGCTGGGGGCCGGTGCCCACCGCGCCACCCGCGTCGTCGTCGCCGAACTGGGTCCCTCGGCCGGAGCGATCGGCGCCGCGCTGCTCGCCGGTCGGGCGGCGCGCCGAGTCGGATGATTCCGGGGGCCGGAGGGCGAACCGGTACCGTGGCCGGATGGAGTTCCGCCGAATCACCTCGCTGCCCCCGTACGTCTTCACCATCATCGATGGGCTGAAGATCGAGGCACGGCGCGCCGGCGAGGACGTCATCGATCTCGGGTTCGGCAATCCCGACCTGCCCTCGCCGGCCATCGCCGTCGAGAAGCTCTCCGAGGCCGCCCACAACACTCGGAACCATCGGTACTCCTCCAGCCGCGGCATCCCGAAGCTGCGCGAGGCCATCGCCGGGTACTACAAGCATCGCTTCGACGTCGATCTCGATCCCGACACCGAGGTGATCAACACCATCGGGGCCAAGGAGGGGTTCTCGCATCTCATGTGGACCCTGCTGCAGCCCGGCGATGCGGCGCTGGTGCCCTCGCCGTCCTACCCGATCCACATCTACGGACCGCTGTTCGCCGGTGCCGACATCCGTGAGGTCCCGCTCGGCACCGGCACCGACTTCTTCGACAACCTGCGCGAGGCCTGGGAGTACTCCTGGCCCAAGCCACGGGTCATCGTGATGTCGTTCCCGCACAACCCGACCACCACATGTGTCGATCTCGACTTCATGCAGCAGGTGGTCGACTTCGCCCGTGAGCGTGATGTCGTCATCGTGCACGACAACGCCTATGCCGATCTCGGGTTCGACGGCTACCGACCGCCGTCGATCCTGCAGGCCGAAGGGGCCAAGGAGGTCGCCGTCGAGCTCTACTCGATGACGAAGTCGTTCTCCATGGCGGGCTGGCGGGTGGCGTTCATGCTCGGACGCCCCGATGTCATCGCGGCGCTGGCCAAGCTCAAGAGCTACCTCGACTACGGCACCTTCCAGCCGATCCAGATCGCCGCCACCGTCACCCTGAACGAGGCCGCCGAGTTCCCCATCGAGGTCAACGAGATCTACCAGACCCGTCGGGATTCGCTCTGTGGCGGGCTGCAGCGCATCGGCTGGGACATCGAACCTCCCAAGGGCACCATGTTCGTCTGGGCCCCGATCCCCGAGGCCTACAGCGAGATGGGTTCCATCGAGTTCGCCTCGATGCTGGTGAAGGAGGCCCATGTGGCGGTGTCGCCCGGCGTCGGGTTCGGCCCCGGCGGCGACGGCTTCGTGCGCTTCGCCCTCATCGAGAACGAGCAGCGCACCCAACAGGCCATCCGCAACCTCCGCCGCGCCCTCACCCGGCTCGAACCGCGCTGACCGCTGCGGTTCTTGCGCCCGTCGTCCCGGCGAAACACGGCGTTCACGGGCCACCCGTAGCGTCGTGGTCGTGAGCTGCTCCTACGTCCTGCGTGTCTGGATGCCCGACCGGCCCGGTGCCCTCGGAGCCCTGGCCAGCCGCATCGGCGCGGTCGGGGGTGACGTGGCCGGCATCGACATCCTCGAACGGGGTGCCGGTCGGGTCATCGACGAACTGCTCATCGAACTCCCCTCGGACGATCCGGAGCTGGTCGAGCTGCTGGTGAGTGAGATCCACCAGGTCGATGGCGTCGATGTGGAGAGCATCCGTCCGGCCACCGAGGCGCTGCGCGATGCCCGCCTCGACGCCCTGGAGACCGCCGCCATGCTCGTCGGGGCCCGCAGTGCCGAGGAGGCGGTGATCGAACTGTGCAGTCATGCGGTGCGCACCGTCGGCGCCCTGTGGGGAGCGGTCGTCGACCTCGAGGCCGGAGCCTTGGTCGCTGCGGAGGGTGAGGCGCCGGGGGCTGCGTGGCTGTGCGCCTTCGTCGCCGGCAGTCAGAGCTCGGCCCGGATGGTCGGCTCCGACACCGGCCCCGCCGATGTGCTGTGGGCACCGCTGCCGGCGGCGGGTCATGCTCTCGTGCTGGGTCGTCAGGGTAAGGCCTTCCGGGCTCGTGAACGGAGGCAGGTGGCCGCGCTGGCCCGGATCGTCGATGCCCGGTTTCGTGATCTGAAGGTCATCGCCTGCCGCACCGCCCATCCGTCGATGGGCTGGTAGCGGGTCCGGGTCAGTCCGTCAGGATCCAGCCGGCCGACCGCTCGACGGCCCGTCGCCACTGCCCGTGGGCGGCGTCGGCGGCACTGCGATCGGATGCCGGTTCGAAGCGGGCGTCCATGGCCCAGTTCGCTGCGATCTCATCGAGCGAGGACCAGAACCCCTCAGCCAGCCCGGCGAGATGCGCCGCCCCCAGCGCGGTGGTCTCGGTGACCGTGGGGCGGATGACGGGCACGCCCAGCTGATCGGCCTGCAGCTGCAGCACGAGATCGGTGGCGGCACCACCGTCGGCCCGCAGCTCGGCGAGCTCACGACCAGCGGCGGCCGCCATGGCCTCGACGACATCGCGGGTCTGCAGGGCCATGGCGTCGAGGGTGGCGCGGGCGAGGTGGGCGCGGGTGGTTCCCCGGGTGATGCCGAGCACGGCACCTCGGGCGTACGGGTCCCACCAGGGACTGCCGAGACCGGTGAAGGCGGGGACCAGCACCACACCGTCGCTGTCGGGGACACGGCCGGCCAGCTCGGCCACCTCGGGGGCCGTGCCGATGATGCGCAGTTCGTCTCGCAGCCACTGCACCGCCGCACCGGTGACGAAGATGGCGCCCTCATAGGCATAGGTGGTGGTGACCGAACCGCCGTCGTCGAGGGTCCAGGCCACCGTGGTGAGCAGTCCCTCGACCGGGGGCGGGCAGTCGGTCCCCAGGTTCATGAGCACGAACGACCCGGTGCCGTAGGTGTTCTTGGCCATGCCCGGAGCGAAGCAGGCCTGTCCGAACAGCGCCGCCTGCTGGTCCCCGGCGATGCCGCTGATGGGGATGCCGGCCCCGAGCGGACAGGAGGCCCCGGTGACACCGAACCGACCACTGGAGGGTCGCACCTCCGGCAGCACCGACATCGGGACGCCGAGCCGGTCGCAGAGCTCGGGCGACCACGCACCGTCGACGATGTCGAACAGCATCGTCCGCGAGGCGTTGCTCGGATCGGTGGCATGCACCGCACCGTCGGTGAGGCGCCACAGCAGCCAGGAGTCGATGGTGCCGGCGGCGAGCCCGGGGCCCGCCGGGACTCCGCCCTCGGTGAACAGCCATTCGAGCTTCGTGCCCGAGAAGTAGGGGTCGAGCACCAGTCCGGTGCGCGTGCGCACCAGATCCAGCGCGCCCTCGGCGGCGAGGCGATCGCAGCGAGCCGCCGTGCGGCGGTCCTGCCACACGATCGCTCGGTGCTGCGGCTGATGGGTCGTGCGGTCCCACACCACGACGGTCTCGCGCTGATCGGTGATGCCGATGGCTATCGGTTCCTCAGCGAGGAGCGTCAGCTGCTCGGCCACCTCACCCATGACGATGAGGAAGGCCTGCCAGATCTCCTCGGCGTCATGTTCGACCCATCCCGGCTCCGGGAAGTACTGGGGGAACTCCCGGTAGGAACTGGCCACCGGAAGGCCGGCATGGCTGAAGGCGATGGCACGCACACCGGTGGTGCCGGCGTCGAGGGCGATCACGACGGACATGGACCTGCACACTACGGCGACCGTCGCGCTGGGGCAGACTGGACCCATGAGCATCGACTTCAGCCTCTCGCCCGAACTCGAGACGATCCGTGCCGAGGTGCGGACGTTCATCGCCGAGGTCGTGGCGCCCACCGAAGCCCGGCTCGAGGCCGATCGGGTGGCCGAGACCGACCGTCGGGCCTATGTCACCGAACTCATCGAACTGCGGCGACAGGCCCAGGAGCGCGGCCTGTGGCTCCCGCACATGCCCGCCGAGTGGGGCGGCATGGGTCTCGGTCATGTCGAACTCGCCATGGTGCAGGCCGAGTCGGGCCGCACCCGGCTCGGTCCGTGGGTGCTCAACTGCCAGGCCCCCGATGAGGGCAACATGCACACCCTGCTCCACTGGGGCACCGAGGAGCAGAAGGAGACCTACCTCCGGCCGTTGTGCGAAGGGCGGCTGTGGTCCTGCTTCGCCATGACCGAACCGGAGGTCGCCGGTTCCGACCCCACGTTGATCCGCACCAACGCCGTGCAGGACGGTGAGGAGTGGGTCGCCAACGGGCACAAGTGGTTCATCTCCAATGCGCATCGCGCCAACTTCGCCATCCTCATCGCCCGTACCGAGGACGATCCCGATCTTCCGCAGGCCGCCAACACCGCGTTCATCGTCGACATCCCCTCCGAGGGCTGGACCGAGGTGCGTCAGATCGAGACCATGCACGGCTCCACCGGACACTCCGAGATCCGTATCGAGGACCTGCGCATCCCGGCCGCGAACATGCTCGGTGGTCGCGGTCAGGGTCATCGGCTCGGGCAGTACCGACTCGGTCCGGCCCGTCTCGCCCACTGCATGCGGTGGATCGCCCAGGCCGAGGTGGCGCTGGACATGATGGTCGATCGCTCACTGTCGCGGTACTCCCACGGCTCGATCCTCGCCGAGAAGCAGGGCGTGCAGTGGCTGATCGCGGATTCGGCGATGGAGCTCTACCAGTGCAAGCTCATGGTGCTGCACGCCGCCTACAAGATCGATCGCGGTGAGGACTTCACCGCCGAGGTGTCGATGGCCAAGCATTTCGTGGCCAACTCCCTCAACCGCATCATCGACCGATCCATCCAGGTCCACGGTGCGCTCGGGTACTCGACCGACACGCCCCTGGCCCACATGTACCAGCAGGCCCGATGGGCCCGATTCGCCGACGGCGCCGATGAGATCCACCAGATGCGCATCGCCCAGCGCACCATCTCGGCCTATCGCGATCACGGCTCGACCCGGGCCGCCACCGGCGATCTCCCGATCTGATCCGGCACAGCTGGTCAGGTCGCCGGGGGCGCCTCGGTGATCACCTCGGCGGTCACATCGCTCTGCTGCTCGATGATCGGGAGCTCGACCACGAACCGGGCCCCGATGTCGCCGTCGAAACGATCATCGACCCACACGCGACCACCATGCAGTCGCACGTGCTCATCGACCAGGGCGAGACCGAGTCCGACTCCGCTGTCGTTCGAGCGGTTGCCGCCCTCGGCGCCCCGGGAGAACCGGTCGAAGATGATGTCCCGCTCCTCGTAGGGCACGCCGTTGCCACGGTCCTCCACCGAGATCTGCACCCGATCCTCGACCTGCTGGATGGTGATGGTGGTGGCGCCGCCGGCGTAGCGCTCAGCGTTGTCGAGCAGATTCGCGATGACCCGACCGATGCGCCGTTTGTCGACCCGCACCACCACGTCGACGACCTCGGGATCGAAATGCACCGGGACACCGCCGCCCCCGAGGAAGCGCACGGCCTGGATGACCATCTCGACGGCCCGGACCTCCTCGAGATGCAGCTTGATCGCGCCCACGTCGAACCGGGAGATCTCGAGGAGGTCCTCGACGAGCTGCTGGAGGCGATCGACGTCGGCGGCGAGCAGCGCCAGCGCGGTCTGGGCCCGCTCGGGCAGTTCCTCGCGGGAGTTCTCGAGCACCTCGACGGTCGCCGCGATGGTCATGAGGGGGGAGCGCAGCTCATGGCTGACCTCGGAGGCGAATCGGGCGTCGCGGTCGATGCGGTCCTCGAGGGCCTGGGCCATCTCGTTGAACGGATTGGCGATGAGGTCGAGATCGGAGTCGCCCCCGACCGGCAGGCGGGTGTCGAGGCGGCCCCCGGCGATGGCCTCGGCCGCGGTGCCGACATCCAGCAGCGGAGCGAACACCCGGCGACTGGCCCAGTAGCCCACGAGACCGCCCCCGATGGTGGTGAGGACCGAAGCGATGATGAGCGTGAGACCGAGTCGGTCGAGGGTGCGCTGGAGATCGGCCAGCGAGACCGCCTCGTAGTACTCGGCCGGCAGGGCGGGCACAGGGACGCCGAGCACGAGCGAGGTGACACCGTCGATGTCGACCCGCATCTTCATGGCATCGCCGTCGGACACGGCGCTGCGCATGGACTCGGGCACCGAGGACTCCGCCAGTGCGGTTCCGGGGATCGAGTACCAGGTGTCGCCGAAGGCGATCGCCGCAGAGGAATCGTCGGTCAGGGGGAGTTCGCGCAGGAACTGCTCGAGCTCGAGCGAGGTGGGATCGTCGGGGAGCTGCACCGGGAGCCGGGCGGCATCGGCGGCGGCGCGATCCACCGCATTGCGCTCGCGCTGGCTGATGAGGTTCTCGCGGGTGAGGCCGAAGGTGATCACCGACAGCACCGCCGAGAGCGCGGCGGCGCCGAGTCCGAAGGTGAGGGTGAGTCGGGTGCGCAGCCCGAAGCGCCGGCGGACCGGGGCGATGATCCGGGTGCGCCGCCGCGGACGGGTCCGGGCCTGCACCGGCCGGATGTCGGGGGACGTCACGGTTGCAGCTTGTATCCGAGTCCGCGCACGGTGATGACATGGCGCGGGTTGGCGGGATCGCGCTCGACCTTCATGCGCAGCCGACGCACGTGCACATCGACCAGACGGCCGTCGCCGAAGTAGCCGTAGCTCCAGATCTTCTCGAGCAGCGACTCACGGCTGAAGATGCGTCCCGGGGCTGATGCGAGTTCGACGAGCAGCCGGAACTCGGTCTTGGTGAGGTGCAGTTCGACGCCTTCGCGCAGCACCACGCCCTCATCGGGGATGATCTCCAGATCGCCGAAACGCAGGTGGGTGACGCCGACCTCGGCCGGACGGGCCCGGCGCAGCAGTGCTCGGATGCGCGCCGAGAGCTCCTTGGGGGCGAACGGTTTGGTGAGGTAGTCGTCGGCCCCGGCCTCGAGTCCGGCGACGACGTCGTGGGTGTCGGCCCGAGCGGTCACCATCACGATCGGGACATCGCTGACCCGTCGGATCGACCGGCAGACGTCGAAGCCGTCGATGCCCGGGAGCATGATGTCGATGAGCACGACATCGGCCGGTTGGCGGGTGAAGGCCTGGAGCGCCTCCTCGCCGGTGTCGGCCTCCTCGACCACCCAGCCCTCGTCCTCGAGGGCCATGCGCACCGCGGTGCGGATTCGTTCGTCGTCCTCGACAGTCAGGATGCGGGTGCCCATAGCGTCTCCATCATCCCCGAAGATGGGGGCACGCGGTGGTCAATCCGCGTCGATCCCTCTCGGCGGGCGTCGGGTCGGATACGACCTGCGGACGACCTGCGCTCACGCCTCGCCCGCTCCGAGGTCGCGCAGGATCGGAACGAGTCGTCCGAACAGTCCCGGGGGCGCGGCCAGACAGAACCCGAAGCCGGGCTCGCCTCCATCGAGATCGCCCACGAGGGCACCGGCCTCCCGGGCGATGAGGGCGCCGGCAGCATGGTCCCAGGGCTGCAGTCCGCGCTCGTAGTAGGCGTCGACCCGCCCGCAGGCCACCGAGCACAGATCCACCGAGGCGGCGCCCATCCGTCGGATGTCGCGCACCTGCGGCAGCAGTTCGGTGAGCACGCGGGCCTGACGGCGGCGACGATCCGGTTCGTAGGAGAAGCCGGTGGCCACCAGCGCCCGACTCAGGTCGGTCTCGGTCGAGACCCCGATGGGGCGGCCATCACGGAACGAGCCTCCGCCGAGGGTGGCGGTGAAGACCTCCTCGTGGAGCGGATCGTGCACGACACCGGCGACGACCCGGCCGGCGACCTCGACGGCGATCGACACCGAGAACCCGGGGTGGCCGTAGAGATAGTTGGTGGTGCCGTCGATGGGATCGACGATCCAGCGCACCCCACTGGTGCCGGGACGGTCCGTGCCCTCCTCGCCCAGGATCCCGTCCTCGGGTCGGGCCCCGAGGATGCGCTCCACGATCAGCGCCTCGCTGGCACGGTCCATCTCGGTGACCATGTCGGTGACGGTGGTCTTGGTGTCGACGGTGGTGCGGGTCCGGGAGAGTCCCTCGACCAGCACCGCCGCGGCCTCGGCGGCGATGGTGATGGCCGACTCCAGCAGTGTGGCCGGGTCGGGATGGGTCATCTCAGCGGACGCGGGTGCTGGGTCGGCGCGCCATGGCGGCGCGACCGCCCTTCGGGAAGCGACGATCCTCGGCGTCGGGATCCTGTGCCTTGATCGTGCGCCATTCGCCCATGGCCCGCAGGGTGAGGACGACGACGACCGCCGTGCCGACCGCCGCGATCACGGCACCGATCAGTGCGCCGATGCCGGCCGGTACGGCGGAGTCGCCGGTGGTCTGGAGGTCGACGAAGGCGTACCCGATGATCCCGCCGGCGATCCCGGCGACGATGATGGCGACGAAGGCGATGATGCGGGCACCGACCGACGGGAGCGCAGAGTCGGAGCCACCGGGTCGCTCGGGTGAGGCGGGAGGTGAGGGGGGAGGTGAGGGGGGAGCAGTTGCCACCTCCCCATCGTACGGCCCGAAGGGAGATGTCGTGGCCGGGCTCGGCGCGGTCGTACAGTTGACCCGATGAGGTCGCTGGTCATCCTCCCCACCTACAACGAGGCCGAGAACATCGGTGAGGTGCTCGATCGCGTCCGGGCGGCGGTTCCTGCCGCCGAGGTGCTGGTGGTCGATGACGGCAGCCCCGACGGCACCGCCGATCTGGCCGAGCGGTGGGGGGCCGACAACGGCGGTCAGGTCCGTGTCATGCGGCGGGCCGGCAAATCCGGTCTCGGCTCGGCCTACCGCGCCGGGTTCGCCCATGGCCTCGCCGAGGGTTTCGACGCCCTCATCGAGATGGACTCCGATCTCCAGCACGACCCGGCCGCCCTTCCCGATCTCATCGCTGCGGTCGCCGCAGGCGCGGATCTCGCCATCGGGTCGCGCTACGTCCCGGGAGGCAGCATCCCCAACTGGCCCCGACACCGCGAATGGCTCTCCCGCGGCGGTAACCGCTACGCCGGCCTCATCCTCGGACTGCCCGTCCGCGACGCCACGGCGGGGTTCCGCTGCTACGGCGCTCCCATCCTCTCCTCCATCGATCTGGCGGCGGTCACCGCGGACGGCTACGGCTTCCAGATCGAGATGGCCTACAACGTGATGCGCCGGGGCGGTCGGATCGTCGAGGTCCCGATCCGCTTCAGCGATCGTCAGCGCGGCACCTCCAAGATGTCCGGGCGCATCGTGTTCGAAGCCCTCGGCCTGGTCACCTGGTGGGCCGTGCGCGATCGCCTCCTGCGGCGCGGGAACGCCTCGCCGGCACCGGCGCCGTCCTGATCGGGAACCCCCGGGAGTGACCGGCCATGCGTGACTGGGTCGTCGGCGGCGCAGTGGTCGAAGGACCGCTGGGCGTGCTGCTCGTGCGCAACCGGCGGCGCGACGGTCGGATCGACTGGAGCCCACCGGGTGGCGTTATCGATCCCGGCGAGTCGGTGCTCGACGGCCTCACCCGTGAGGTGCAGGAGGAGACCGGGCTGCGCGTCACCGACTGGTCCGATGTCCTCTACGAGATCATCGCCGTCGCCCCCGACATGGGATGGAACCTGCGAGTGCAGGTGCATCGCGCCCAGCACTGGGTCGGCGACCTCCTCATCGATGATCCCGATGGCATCGTCGACCATGCGCAGTGGGTCCATCCCGACGAGTGCGGCGCACAGCTGTCCGGTGGCGCCCGGTGGGTGGTCGAACCGGTCTCGGAGTGGCTGACCCATCGGTGGGTGGAGACCCGGCAGTTCCGCTACCGGGTCGATGGTGTGGTCGGGTCCGATCTCACGGTCGTGCGCGAGTGACCGACCGGCTCATCACCGAGCTGCGTCCGTTCGAGCGGCCCGAGGCCACCATCCTGCATGTCGACATGGATGCCTTCTTCGTGTCGGTCGAGCTGCTCGAACATCCCGAGCTGCGCGGTCGACCGGTGGTGGTGGGCGGCTCGGGCGATCGCGGGGTGGTCGCCGCCGCGTCCTATGAGGCCCGGGCCCACGGTGTGCACTCCGCCATGTCCTCGGCGATGGCCCGTCGGCTCTGTCCCCACGCGGTGTTCCTTTCCGGACGCCACCACCGCTACGCGGAGGTGAGTCGCGAGGTCATGGCGGTGTTCGCCGAGTTCACACCCAGGGTCGAACCCCTCTCGCTCGACGAGGCCTTCCTCGATGTGGCCGGAGCCCAGCGCAGCCTCGGTCCGGCCCCCACGATCGCCCGGCACCTGCGCGACCGCGTGCTCGAACGCACGGGACTCACCTGCTCGGTCGGGGTGGCCGGAACCAAGTTCGTGGCGAAGCTGGCCTCCGAGCGCGCCAAGCCCCGCCCCTCGGTCGACGGTCCGGTGTTCGGTCCGGGGGTCGTGGTGGTGGAGCCGGCGGAGACGCTGGCCTTCCTCCGTCCTCTTCCAGTCGAGGCGCTGTGGGGAGTGGGCCCGGCCACCCTAGGCCGTCTCTCCCGACTCGGGGTCCTCACCGTCGGTGACCTGGCGGACCTGCCCGTGGACAACCTGGCTGGCGCCCTCGGTCGCAGCCAGGGCCGGCACCTCCACGATCTCGCCAACGGACGCGACGAACGGGAGGTGGAGCCGGATCGACGGGTCCGGTCGATCGGCCATGAGGAGACCTTCGCCCACGATCACCATCGCCGGGAGACCCTGGTTCGCGAACTGGTGGCCTTCAGCGATGCGGTGGCCTCCCGGTTGCGAGCCTCGGGAGTCGTCGGTCGCACGGTGCAGCTCAAGGTGAAGTTCGGCGACTTCCACACCATCACCCGCTCCCACACCCTCGAGGTGGCCGTGGACGACGCTCCGGCGCTGCTCCACTGCGCCCGCACCATGCTCGAGCAGGTGGATCCGACCCCGGGCGTGCGCCTGCTCGGGCTGTCGGTCAGCGGTCTGTCCTCGCGGGGTTCGCGTCAGCTGCGTCTCGACGAGGCCGTCGAGGGTCCCGGTTGGGAGACCGCCAGCCGCACCGTCGACGAGATCCGCGAACGGTTCGGCGCGGGGGCCATCGGTCCGGCGACGGTGGCCGGTCCCGAGGGGGTCCGACCCAAGGTCCGCGGCCAGCAGCAATGGGGTCCCGATCAGGACTGAGCGACCCGTCCCCCCACCTGAGGGCGACCGTCACTCCGGCCTCGCCCCGGTCCACCCCGGCCCCACCCCCGGTGTCGGCGGCGGGTTCCACCCGCGGGTGAGGGATTCGCGTTGTCCGGAGCGCCGTTCCGTGTGAGAATGTCACCTGAAGGTCGTCGGAGTTCAGGAACACCGAAGCTCACGAACGCCGGAGCACAGGATCGGCGAAGCACAGGAACGGAGGTGCAGCACGTGCCACTCTCAGAGGATGAACAGCGGATCCTGAGCGAGATCGAGCAGCAGCTGTACCAGTCCGACCCCGCGCTCGCCCGCGACATCGCCGACACCACCGTCTACCGGCACTCGTCACGCGGGCTGCGCTGGTCGCTGCTCGGCTTCGTGGTGGGCCTCGCCGTGCTCATCCTCACCCTCGGCACCTCGTTCCTGCTCGCCTTCGGCGGTTTCGTGATCATGCTCATCTCGGCCCTCGCGGTGGAACGCAACGCCCGTCGCATCGGTCGCGCCGGCATGCAGCAGATGACCCAGACCATCCGGGCGGCCGGGCTGCGCGATTCGCTGGGCAACACCAGTTCGCGCCTCAAGGACCGGCTCCGTCGCCCCGAGGACGACTGACGGCCCGGTGGTCACGAGTTCGCCGGCCTCGGTCCTGGCGGTCGACATCGGCGGGACCAAGTTCGAAGCGGCCATCGTGGCCTCCGACGGCTCCATCGGTCATCGTCGGCGCACCCCCACCCCGGTCGGAGCATCGGCCGAGGAGCTCTTCGCCGAACTCCTCGGGCTGATCACCGCAGTGCTGGACGACGGCGCCGATCCCGCTCCGACGCTCTGCGGAGTCGGCACCGGCGGACCCATGGCGCGACACGGTGCCACCGTGTCGCCGATCAACATCGGCGGATGGCGCGAGTTCCCCCTGCGCGAGCGACTCATCGAGAGTACCGGCCTCCCTGTCGCCGTGGACAACGACGCCAAGGCACTCGCCCTCGCCGAAGGGTGGCTCGGGGCGGCGCGCGGATGCACCGATCACATGGCGATGGTGGTCTCCACCGGTGTCGGCGGCGGCATCGTGCTCGACGGACGTCTGCTCGACGGTGCCGATGGCAACGCCGGTCATGTCGGGCACGTCTGCGTGGTCCCCGACGGAGCCCCGTGCGGGTGCGGTGCCCGCGGGTGTCTCGAGGCGGAGGCCTCCGGCACGGCCATCGCACGCGCCACCGGCGCCGCCGCCCAGTTCGCCCCACCCGAGGTGGTCGAACGCACCGGCACCCTCGTGGGTCGCGCTGCGGCCACGGTGGCCAATCTGCTCGATCTCCGTCTCGTGACCGTCGCCGGCTCGGTGGCTCTGGGGTTCGGTGCACCGTTCTTCGCCGCTGCCCAGCGCGAGATGGACTCCCGGTCACGGATCCAGTTCGCTCGCGGCGCGCGCATCATGCCGGCCGGGCTCGGCGCCGACGGCCCCCTCATCGGTGCGGCCGCCGTGGGCCTGCGCGCCTTCGGGGTCGAGCAGAGGGCGCCGGCCGGACCGGTCGGTTCGGTCCGATGAGCGCCGCCCGTCGGCCCTCGATGGCCTGGCTCGGGGGTGCGACACTCGCAGTGCTGCGCCATCCGTCGCTGTGGGGGACGGCCCTGCGCCAGATCGGCCGTCTCGCCCCGGTGGGCTGGTGGCGACGTGCGCCGTTCCTGCCGCTGCCCGATCCCGACTACCTGCGGTTCCGACTCATCACGGCCTACGGGGGCGAGGGTTCCGATCCGCAGCCCTCCGATCTCCTGACCTATCTGCACTGGTGCCGGGCCTGGCCCGAGGTGACCTCCGGATCCTGAGCCGTCCTCGGTCGTTCGGGGATCGACGGAACACGGGCGGTCAGGATCGGACCGGTCGGAACCGGAACCTTCAGAACAGGAACAGATCGCCCGTCGCCCGCACGGTGATGTCGCTGATCGAGATGCCCCAGGGCTGGTCGATGGCATGCACCACCGCCTCGGCGAGCTCGCCCGGGGTGATGGCCCAGTACCCGATGCTGTCCGGGTCGGTGCGTTCCGGAGGGAGCTCGCCGGCCATGGCCGCACCGATGGTGGCGATGTAGTCGTCCAGGTTCTGTCCGAGGATGCCGACGATGCCCGCCCCGTTGATCATGCCTCCGCCGAGACCGGTGCCGGGAACTCCGGTGGGCTTCACGTTCGTGACCTTGATGCGACCCTGCGACTCGGCCCGCAGGGTGTCGGAGAGGATGTTCACGGCCGCCTTCGTCGCGGTGTACACGCCTGCGCCGATCGTGGCCACGTTGCCGTAGATCGAGGAGATGTTCACCACATGACCTCGACCCTGCTCGATCATCTGGTCGTGCACCGCGGTGATGCCGTTGAGCACCCCCTTGAGATTGATGTCGATGCACCGATCCCAGGCCTCGCGGGCTCGTGCATGATCGGCGAAGAACGCCAGCGGCATGGTGCCGGCGTTGTTGACCAGCACATCGACCCGCCCGAAGGTGGACACGGCGAAGGCCACGAGATCCTCCATCGCCGCCGCGCTGCGCACATCGGCGAGGCGACCGGCGGCACTCCCGCCGTCGGCGAGGATGCCTTCGACGGTGACGGCGAGTCCGTCACCGTCGATGTCGGCGCCGACGATGTGGGCGCCGCGTCCGGCGGCGAGGGTGCAGATCTCCCGGCCGAATCCGCCGCCGGCACCGGTGACGATGATGACGCGCTCCTGCAGGTGATCAGTCATGGCGGCGACGGTACCGGTTCGGACGCCCTGCAGGGGCGTGGGGTTAGCCTGCGCCTCGTGGGTGCGTGGTCGATCGAACGCCATGGAGGTGCGGCCCGGTCGTTCCATGCCCGCGTCCCCGACGATGTCACCGATCGCGCCGTGTGGATCTTCGATGTCGACAGTCCTGCGCTGGCACTCGGCTCCACCCAGCCCGCTGATGATGTCGACGTCGATGTCGCCGACCGTCTGGGGATCGACGTGTTCGCGCGCCACAGCGGTGGGGGAGCGGTGCTGATGCTCCCCGGGTCATCGGTGTGGATCGATGTGGTCATCCCCGCCGATGATCGGCTCTGGACCCCCGACGTGTCGGCCGCGGCGCTGTGGCTGGGCGATCTCTGGGCCTCGGTGCTCGCCGATGTCGGGGTCGCTGATGCGGTGGTGCACCGGGGTCCCATGGTGCGTCCGGCGGTGTCCTCGGTGATGTGTTTCGGAGGCCTCGCTCCGGGCGAGGTGTCGCGCGGTGGCAAGACCGTGGGGATCTCGCAGCGCCGCACCCGTCGGTGGGCGCGGTTCCAGAGCATCGCCCTGCTCGACTGGGATGCCGAGGTGCACCGGGCGCTCCTCGCCCCGGGGTTGGAGCGGGTGACCACGGCGGATGCTGCGGCCACAGGGTTCGACGATGTGTCGATCTCGCCGCTGCGTCAGGTCACCGTCGACACCCTGGTGGAGGCGTTCGTGGCCGGGATCGGGCAGATCCGGTGATCTCCCGCCGGGCGCCGGCCGTCGGGGTCAGTCGGCGAGGATGGCCTCGGCCTCGATCTCGACCTTCCACTCGGGGTTGAGCAGGGCGGCGACCACCACCGTGGTGTTGGCCGGTCGGATCTCGGAGAACACCGCACCGTGGGCCCGGGCCACGGCATCGAAATCGGCGGCGTCGGTCAGGTAGACGCGGGTGCGCACCACATCGGCGGGAGCGGCCCCCGCCTCGGCGAGCGCGGCGATGATGATCTCGAGGCTGCGCGCCGCCTGCGCCTCGGGATCGGGATCGACGGAGCCGTCGGGACGGGCGGGACCGGTGCCCGACACCGAGATGGTGCGGCCGAGGCGCACGGCGCGGCAGTAGCCGAGCACGGGCTCGAAGGGGGAACCGGAGGAGATGTTCTGACGGGTCGACATGGTCGGCGAGCGTACCGGCTCGGCACGCACGGGTCGCTGGTCAGGATCGCAGGAACAGACGTCGGACCCGTCGGGTGGTGCGGCGGATGACCCGATCGAGTCGGGGATTCCGGGACCGGTTGGCCCGAGCGAGGTTCATCGGGGGCAGGCCATCGGTGTCGATGCCGAAGGCCTCGAGCAGCGGTTGGGTGGTCGATCCGAAGGTGGCCATGGACTGCTCGTAGTCGATGGTCACCACGTTCTCCTCGCCGAGGACCGATCGCCAGGCCGCGAGCAGCTGCTCCCAGTCGCTGATCCAGCCCGACTCCTCGAGATGGAAGCTCGAGGCGGGGTCGGTGGACAGGGGGTGGTCGTTCTTGCGCATCTGGGCGCGGTAGGAGCGCAGGAACGCAGCCGGTTCACGGAGGCAGACCACGACCCTGACCTGCCGAGGGGCCAGCAGGGCGAGGAGACGCTCGATCTCATCGGGGTGCCGGAGCAGGAAGAGGCCCTCATGGGTGAACAGCAGGTTCTCCGCCGGCGCGGCGACCTGCGCAGCGAGGTGATCCCGGGCCCGCTGCTGCCAGGCCGGCGTGGACCACTCGGGGATGAGCAGTTTCGCGACGCAGTCGCGCTCGGGCCGCTGGGCCAGCAGCAGCAGTTCCGTATGCACCTGGGCCCGTCGGACATGGGGGACGACGGAGTCGTAGAGCGTGATGCCGCGCTGGTCGAGCAGGAGGTCGCGATGCTGGTAGATCCACTGCTGGAACGAGGTCGAACCGGTCTTCGGCACGCCGATGTGGACCAGCGCGGTGCTCATGGTGCGTCCGAGACGGTGGCGCTGTGCAGCGTCACGGAGGGTGCAGGATCGGGACGAGGGGCCGGATCGAACAGGAGCGCCTCGGCCTCGGCGCGATCGGTGGCGTCGAGCGGACGGGTGTCGTGGCACCACTCGACGAGGGTGCCGTTCGGATCGGTGGCGTAGATGGATCGGCAGAAGCCGTGGTCGACCTCCACCACATCGATCCCCACCGACGACCAGCGCCGGAGATGGGGACCGAGCCCCTCGTGTCCGGCGGTGAAGGCGAGATGGTTCACCCAGGCGGGCAGGCCCACGCCGGTGGACAGGGCCGGGTCGACCGCGGGCAGGGCGGCGTCGTGGAGCTCCCAGAACGCCATGAGACCCTCGCCGGTGTCGTAGAAGACATGGCGGGCCCATCCCCCCGGGTTCTCCGTGGGGCCCACCACGATCTTGGCGAGGGTGAAGCCCATGGCCTCGGTGTAGAACCGATGGGTGGCGGCGAGGTCGCTCGTGATCAGGGCGACATGGTGGAAGGGCACGTACGGATCGTAGGTGCGGCAGGGCCGATTCCGGCGGCCGGGTTCCCGACGGCTTCCCGCCGGGTCGACGCTCGGTCGCCGCCGGGAGGTTGAGATCAGTGCAGGGCGGCGGGGGTCGGCCGGGGTCAGCCCGGGTCAGTATGGTTGACGGTGGAGGGAAGTGGGCCTAAAGTGCACCGAAGTGGGGCTCCGTGGGGGGCCGGTGGAGGGTCCGTGGTCATGTTCGTGGGGACGTTCGAGCATTCGCTCGACGACAAGGGGCGAGTCGTCCTCCCTTCGACCTTCCGCGCCCAGCTCCTCGAGCGGGGCTATCTCGCCCAGTGGGATCGCTGCCTCGGCCTCTGGACCGAGGAGGCCTTCCGGGCCGCCTCCGATCGTCTCACCGATCGCATCCGGGACGGCCAGGTCCCGCAGGGCGCGCTGCGGGCCTTCGCCGCCAACGCCGCCGAGGTCCGTCCCGACTCCCAGGGCCGCATCACCATCCCCCAGCGACTGCGCGAGTTCGCCGGGCTCGGCCGCGATGCCGTGGTGATCGGTGCCATCGACCGCATCGAGATCTGGGAGGCCGGCCGCTGGAACGACCAGAGCCCTCTCGCCGACGACTCCCTGATCCACGCGGTGACCGCCCTCGGGCTGTGACCGACCCACCGACCGCCATGACCGCCCCGATCACCCGATCCCGAACCCGAACCCGACGATCCGCCCGCACCACCTCCCGGGGCTCGCTCCTGTGCAGCCCCTCGGAACACACGATGGAAGGCCCCTACTCCGCCCGCTTCCCGTCGAGCCCAGCCGGGGAGAAATCCCGGCGGGCGCCCGTGTTCCGAGGGACTGCAGAGGAGCGGACCCGCTCCCGATCCGCCCGACCGGCGAAGGCCCGCACCATGGACCGAACCACTGATCACGAGTTCCACCACCGCCCGGTGATGGCGCAGCAGATCGTGGAGGCGTTCGCCCCGGTTCCGGCCGGTTGGATCATCGATGCCACGCTCGGTGGGGCCGGTCATTCGACGCTGCTGCTCGAGCAGCTGCCGCAGATCTCGGTGCTCGGCATCGATCAGGACCCCGACGCTCGTGGCGCCGCCGCCGCCCGCCTCGCCCCCTTCGGCGATCGGGCCCGCATCGCCGCCGCCCGGTTCGACGCCATCGCCGAGGTGGTAGCCGCGAACCTGCCCGCCGAGGCCCGGGTCGTGGGTGTCCTGTTCGATCTGGGCGTCAGCTCCCCCCAGCTGGACCGCGCCGAGCGCGGGTTCAGCTATCGCCTCGATGCGCCGCTCGACATGCGCATGGACCCCTCGCAGTCGCTGTCGGCGGCCATCGTGGCGAACGAGTACGAGGAGCGCCAGCTCACCCGGATCCTTCGGGCCTACGGCGATGAGCGCTACGCCGGTCGGATCGCCCGGGCGATGATCGCCGCCCGTCCCATCACCAGCACCGCCCGCCTCGCCGAGGTGGTGCGCGACGCCATCCCGGCGCCGGCGCGTCGCCAGGGCGGCCACCCGGCCAAGCGCACCTTCCAGGCCATCAGGATCGAGGTGAACGCCGAGCTCGAGGTCCTGCCGGTGGCATTGCGCGCCGCCATCGCGCTGCTCGCCGCCGACGGCCGCCTCGCGGTGCTGTCGTACCACTCGGGTGAGGACCGCATCGTCAAGCAGGTGCTGCGCGAGGCGTCGACCGGAGGCTGCACCTGCCCGGCGGGACTGCCCTGCGGCTGCGGCGCGATCCCCACGCTCGAACTGCTCCGGCGCGGCGGGCTCACCCCGAGCGATGAGGAACGCCTCGCCAATCCCCGTTCGGAGAGCGCCCGCCTCCGCATCGCCCGTCGCGCGGAGACCACGCCGTGACCGCCCGGCTCGCCCCGACCGGCACCGATCGGTTCGCGCCGGCGCGTCGTTCGACCCCGTCGGATCCCGGTCCCCGTCGACCCAAGGCCGACCTCGCGGTCGTCGCCGCCCACAGCCGCCGGTCGAATCTCCGAGGTGTGGCCATCACACTCATCGGACTGTTCGTGGCGGGTTTCGTGATGGTGGCCGCCCACACCGTGGTGATCGGTCAGCAGCATCAGATCGATTCGCTCAATCAGCGGATCGCCGCCGAGCAGCACGACGCGCAGCAGCTCGGAGCGGAGATCGCCGAACTCCAGAGCCCCGTGCGCATCACCCGTGATGCCGCAGCGCTGCTCGGGATGGTCCCCGCTCCGACCCCGGTGTATCTCGAGCCCCGGGCCGATGATGACGCCCGTGCCGCCGAGGTCCCTCCGGGCTCGGCGGTGACGCGGTGAACCCGCCCACCTCCACCCCGACCGCCCCCTGGAACACCCCGGAGTTCCTCCCGCCCTCCGGGCGGCGTCCCGATCGGGCCCGGGTCACGCGCATCTCCTCCCGGCCCACCCCGCGTCCGCCGGCCGAGCGTCGTCCCCCGACCCGACGGGCCCGATCGCTCCCCGGTCCCGTGCCGGGTGCCGCTCGGCCCCGCCCACTGGCGCCATCCTCGACGGCCCCGAGGCCGGTGGTGCCGGTCGATCCGCCGTCCCGCGCCGCTGCAGGGGCCCTGCCTCGCATTCTCACCCAGTTGTGGTCGGGTGATCCCTCGCGTCCCGTCGCCAGTGCACCACTGCCCTCTCCCGGTCGGCGGCTGTGGATCCTCGGAGTGGTCTTCGTGGTGCTCTTCGCCCTCGCCATCGGATGGACACTCGACATCTCCGTGGCCGAGCGCGGGAAACTCATCTCCTATGGTGAGTCGCAGCGCCTCCGGTCCCAGAAGCTCCTTCCGGACAGGGGCTCGATCCTCGACCGCAACGGCACCGAGATGGCGATCTCGCAGCCGGCCCGATCGGTGTTCGTCGATCCGTCGATGATCGCCCCCGAGGCGGTGGCCGGCGCCGCGGCCGAGGTGGCACCGATCCTCGGGCTCGATGTCGCCCAGGTCGAGTCGGCGATGCGGATGAAGAACCGCTTCACCTATCTGGCCCGTCAGGTGCCCACCGAGGTGGCCGATCGTCTGGCGGCGCGGATCAAGGAACTGAGCACGACCGACCATCCCCTCACCGGCGTGGCCTTCCAGGAGGAGAAGTCTCGGTATCTCCCGGCCGGAACCTCCGCCCGTTCCATCATCGGCTCGGTCAACGTCGACAACGTCGGGAGCACCGGGATCGAGAAGATGTTCGAGCAGACCCTCGCCGGCACGCCCGGCCTGCTGTCGCTCGAACGTGATCCCCGGGGTCACACCATCGCCGTGGGGGACCGGACGTTGACACCGGCGGTGCGGGGCAGCGACCTGCGCCTCACCCTCGACCGGTCCATCCAGTTCGAGGCCGAGCGACTCCTGGCCGATCAGATCCTGACGACCCGCGCCAAGGGCGGGGTCGCCATCGTGACGATCCCCTCGACCGGTGAGATCCTGGCGATGGCCAACCTGACCACCGACCCGACCACCGGGCAGCCGGTGGTGTCGAGCAACAACCTCGCACTCACCACCCAGTACGAGCCCGGCTCGGTGATGAAGATGGTCACGATCGCCGGTGCGATCGACCGCGGGCAGGTGTCTCCCTCGACCATGTTCAACCTGCCGCCCACCCTGCAGGTCCATGATGCGGTGTTCGGTGAGGCCGAGGGACGGGGGACCGTCGACTGGAACGTCACCGACATCCTCACCAACTCCTCCAATGTCGGCACGATCCGGATCGCCCAGGGTCTGGGCAAGGACGCGCTCCACGATCTGCAGACGTCGTTCGGCTTCGGGCAGCGCACCGCGCTCGGGTTCCCCAACGAGGCGCCCGGCGCCGTGCTGGCGGCTGCGAAGTACTCGGGCACCTCTCTCCCGTCGATCGCCATCGGTCAGGGCATCGCCGTGACCCCGCTGCAGATGCTGCTGGCCTACAACGCGATCGCCAATCGCGGGGTGTACGTGCCGCCCCGACTCGTGCAGTCCACGATCGATGCCAAGGGGGTCGAGCACATCGCCGAGGTGGGGGCCACCCACCGTGTGGTGGCGCCGACCACCGCCGACACCATGAACATCATGCTGCGCAACGTGGTCTCCGATGGCACCGGCCGCCTGGCGGCCATCGACGGGTATCTGGCCGCCGGCAAGACCGGAACCGCCCGCAAGCCCCAGCCGGGCGGCGGCTATGTCGACCGCTTCGGGATCACCCGCTACCAGTCGACCTTCGTGGGTTTCGTGCCGGCCGAGCAGCCGGCGCTGTCGGTGTACGTGATGATCGACGAGCCCAGTGCCGGTGACTACACCGGTGGGGCCACGGCGGCCCCCGTGTTCTCCAAGCTCGGATCCTTCGCGCTGCGACGACTCGGGATCCCCCCGGCCGCCACCGACGCGGCCCGCGGTGGGGCACCCGTGGACGCGAACTCGGCCGCCCGGTCGGTGATGTCGACCGAGACGACCATCGGTGATCGGGTCCGGGCCATCACGACCAGCGCCGCGCCGGTCGTCGGCACCGTGCCGGCGGCGGCGGGCACGCCGGCCACCACCGTCGCGCGTCCGATCCCCACCCGGTGATCCCGATGCGACTGCGCGACCTCGCACAGGTGGTCACCGCAGCACCCCCGGCGCGTCTCGCCGACGGGGTCGATCCCGAGGTCGTCGATGTGGTGCACGACTCGCGTGATGTGCGTCCCGGCGCCCTGTTCTGCTGTGTGCGCGGGGAGCACCACGATGGCCACGAGTTCGCCCCATCGGCCCGTGCGGCGGGCGCGGTCGCGCTCCTCGTCGACCATGTGCTCGATATCGATCTCCCCCAGATCCTCGTGCCCGATGTGCGTTCGGCCATGGCGCCGATCGCCGCCGCCTGCTTCGGTGATCCCTCCCGATCGCTGACGGTGGTGGGCGTGACCGGGACCAACGGCAAGACCACCACCGCCCTCATGCTGGCCCAGGTGCTCATCGCGGCGGGCCGGAGGGTCGAGGTGCTGGGCACGCTCACCGGTGCCCGGACCACACCGGAGGCGACCGATCTCCAGCGCCTCCTCGGTCGATGGCGGGACGACGGGGTGGAGGTGGTCGTGATGGAGGTGTCCTCCCATGCGCTCGCCCTGCATCGTGTCGACCACACCCGGTTCCGGGTGTCGATCTTCACCAACCTCAGCCGCGATCATCTCGACTTCCACCATTCGATGGAGCAGTACTTCGAGGCGAAGGCGGCGCTGTTCACCCCGGCGCTGAGCGACCGTGCCGTGGTGAACCTCGACAGCCCCCATGGTCGTCTGCTCGCCGACACCCGGGCCGTGCCCACCAGTGGCTACTCGCTCGAGGAGGTCTCGGATCTGAGCACCGAGGTCGCCGGATCGAGCTTCCGCTGGCGCGGTCACCGCGTGGAGCTCGGTCTCGCCGGTCGCTTCAACGTGGGCAACGCGCTCGCCGCCGCCCACGCGGCCCTCGCCCTCGGCCTCGACGAGGCCACCATCGCCCGCGGCCTGTCCGCACCGCTCATCGTCCCCGGTCGCTTCGAGCGGGTCACCATCGACGCCGACTTCACCGTCGTGGTCGACTTCGCCCACACCCCCGATGGTCTCGAGAACGTCCTGATCGCCGCCGACCAGGTCGTCGGTGATCGGGGGAGGGTGATCGTGGTGTTCGGCTGCGGAGGGGACCGGGACCGGACCAAGCGGGCTCCGATGGGCGCGGTCGCCGCCGAACGGGCCGATGTCGTGGTGCTCACCGCCGACAACTCGCGCTCGGAGTCCACCCCGGCGATCATCGGTGAGATCCTCACCGGCTGCGATCGGGCCGAACCCCGACGGGCGGCCGCCGTGATCACCGAACCGGACCGCCGGGAGGCGATCCGCCGGGCCCTCGCCGAGGCGCGCGCCGGTGACATCGTGGTGATCGCCGGGAAGGGGCACGAGTCGACCCTCACCATCGGCGACACTGTGGTCCCGTTCGACGATCGGGTCGTGGTCGAGGAGGTCCACAACGAGATGAGGGCTGCGTCGTGATCCGCCTGCTCATCTCCGGTGGGGTGGCGCTCGTCATGTCTCTGATCGGCACCTGGCTGCTGATCGGCATGCTCGAACGGCGTCGCATCGGACAGCCGATCCGTGAGGACGGCCCCGCCGGTCACCTCACCAAGGCCGGCACCCCGACCATGGGTGGGCTCGCCATCGTGATCGCCGCCGCGGTCGGTTGGCTCGTCAGCGGGCTGTTCGACGCCGGCTACACGCGTCGGGGTCTGCTGTGCGTGTCGGCCATCGTGCTCGCCGGATGTGTCGGGCTGCTCGACGACGGCATCAAGGTGTTCCGCGAACGCAATCTCGGACTCAACAAGCGGGCCAAGACCCTCGGGCTGATGGTGGTCGCCATCGCCTTCGCCGAGTCGATGCTGGTGTTCACCAACGTGAAGACCACGATCTCGTTCACCCGTTTCGACAACCCCGGCATCGAGATCGGTCGCATCGGCTGGGTGCTGCTGGCGATCGTGATCTTCTACGCCACGACCAACGCCGTGAACCTCACCGATGGACTCGACGGGCTGGCCTCGGGCATCTCGATCCTCGCCTATGCCGCCTACGTGGTGATCGCCTTCTGGGGGTTCCGTCACACGTCGATCTACAGCGACGAGAGCTTCCTCGACACCTCGGTCGTGGCCGTGGGCATGATGACGGCCTGTGCCGGCTTCCTCTGGTGGAACGCGCCACCGGCGCGCATCTTCATGGGCGACACCGGTTCCCTCGCCATCGGCGCCGGCCTGGCCGCGCTCGCCCTCAGCACCAACACCATCCTGCTGCTGCCCCTGATCGGCGGAGTGTTCGTGATGGAGACCGTCTCGGTGATCCTGCAGGTCGGAAGCTTCCGCCTGTTCGGTCGTCGAATCTTCCGCATGGCCCCGCTGCATCATCACTTCGAGCTGAAGGGATGGCCCGAGACCACCGTGATCATCCGCTTCTGGATCATCGGGGGCATCTTCGTGGCCGTGGCGCTGGGCATCTACTACGCCGATTTCCTGAGCCTCCCCGGAGCCATCCCATGACCGGGGCCGAGTTGATCGACGTGGGGTCGATCGGGTCGGCGATGGTGGTGGGGTTCGCGGTCACCGGGCGGGCGGTCACCGCCGCACTCCGGGCTCGCGGCATCACGGTGGTCGCCACCGATGACCATCCCTCGGAGCGCATGCGCACTGAGGCAGCATCGATGGCCGTGGAACTGCTCGAACGACCGGACGCGGAGCTCCTCTCCTCCCGTCTGAGCGGCGTCGACGCCGTCCTGCCCAGCCCCGGCATCCCGGCCCATCATCCGGTGTTCGACCTCGCCCGACAGCACGGTGTGCCTGTGCTGTCGGAGTTCGACCTCGCGGCGGCCTGGGACGAGCGTCCGATCGTGGCCATCACCGGGACCGACGGCAAGACCACGGTCACCACAATGGTGACCGAGATGCTCGAGGAGTCGGGGCGCCGGGCGGTGGCCTGCGGCAACACCGACACCCCGGTGGTCACCGCCATCGACGATCCCGCGATCGAGGTCCTCGTGGTCGAGGCCTCCTCGTTCCGTCTCGGCCACTCCCAGCGCTTCCGTCCGACGGTCGCGGTGTGGCTGAACTTCTCCCCCGACCATCTCGACGCCCATGGGTCCCTCGTGGACTACGAGGCGGCCAAGGCCCGGATCTGGTCCGATCTCGATCCCGAGGTGGGCGTGGCCGTGGCCAACGCCACCGATCCGGTGGTGCTCGCCAATCGGAACCCGGCGGTGCGGACCATCACCTTCGGGGGAGACGGCACCGGTGCTGATGCCACCGTCGTCGACGGTGAGCTGCGTCTCCCCGATGGCACGTCGCTGCTCGCCATCGATGAGCTCCCCCGGGCGCTGCCCCACGACATCACCAACTCCCTCGCCGCCGCCGTGGCCGCCCTCGCCGCCGGCGCGGATATCGAGGCCGTGCGTCGGGTGCTGCGCCGGTTCCGCGGGCTTCCCCATCGGGTGGAGCTCGTGGCCGAGATCGACGGCGTCGCATGGTTCGACGACTCCAAGGCCACCACACCCCATGCCGTGCTCGCCGCCGTCGCCGGGTTCGACTCGGTGGTGCTGATCGCCGGGGGACGCAACAAGGGTCTCGATCTCTCGGTGCTCGCCACCGCGGTTCCGCCGGTCCGTGCCGTGGTCGCCATCGGGGAGTCCGCCGCCATGATCGCTGCGGCGTTCGAGGGGCGGTGCCCGACCACGATCGTCGACACCTCGATGACCGATGCGGTCGCCGCCGCAGCGGCGCGGGCCGAGCAGGGCGATGTCGTGCTGCTGTCGCCGGGCTGCGCATCGTTCGACTGGTTCCGGTCCTACAGCGAGCGCGGCGAGGTCTTCGCCGCTGCGGTGCACGCGCTCGACACCGGAGCTCGACGCTGATGGCCGCCACCACCGGAGGTCGCCGTCCCGTGCTCGGGCGGGTGCTCCTGGCCCGGGAACCGGGTCGTCGGCGCACCACCGAGTACAACGCCATCCTCGGGATCGTGCTGGTCCTGAGCCTGTTCGGTCTACTCATGGTCCTGTCGGCCTCCTCGGTCACGGCCCTCTACGAGCATGGCAACAGCTGGTACGAGACCATTCGACAGGCGGGATGGTTCGTCCTCGCAGTGCTGGCGCTGTGGGTCACCCAGCGGGTCGACCATGCCTTCCTGCACCGGTACGCGAGGGCCGGCTTCGTGGCGGCAATGGTGCTGCTCGTGCTGCCGCTGCTGCCGGTCATCGGGATCGAGGTCAACGGTTCCAGCCGATGGTTCGGCTACGGGATGTTCAGGATCCAGCCCTCGGAACTGGCCAAGCTCGCCATGATCGTGTTCGTGGCTCGGGTGCTCACCGATCGGGCCGACACCATGCGGGACTGGCGTGCTGTGCTGAAGCCGATCCTGGGTGCCGTGGCGGTGTTCGCGCTGCTGCTGATGCTCGAGCCCAATCTCGGCACCACCATGATCGTGGTCGCCATCGTGCTGCTCATGCTGTTCGTGGGAGGATTCCCCATGGGTCCGCTGATCGGGCTCGTCGTCACCTTCGTGATGCTCGCCTCCGTCGCCGCCTTCCGGGTCTCGTGGAGGTTCAAGCGTCTGCTGTCCTACACCGATCCGTGGAGTGATCCACTCGGCACCGGCCTGCAGTCGATCCAGAGCCGGGTCGGCATCGCCACGGGGGGCCTGCGGGGCGTGGGTCTCGGCAACAGTCGCGTCAAGTGGCTGTTCCTCCCCGAGGCCGACACCGACTTCATCTTCGCCATCGTCGGTGAGGAGCTCGGACTCCTCGGGTGTCTGGCCGTCATCGCCCTGCTGCTGGCGCTCGGGTGGTTCGGCATCCGGACCGCCATGCGGGCCACCGATCGGTTCGGGATGCTCCTGGCCACGGGCATCACCAGTTGGATCCTCCTGCAGGCCTTCGTGAACATCGGCGCGGTGGTCGGACTCCTGCCCATCACGGGCGTGCCGCTCCCGTTCGTCTCCGCAGGGGGATCCTCGCTCATCTTCACCATGGCCGCGGTCGGGGTGCTGCTGAGCGTCGCCAACAGGGAGACCTGATGGTCGGCCAACGCGTCGGTCCCACCCATGCGCTCATCGCGGGGGGCGGCACCGCCGGGCATCTGCTGCCCGGTCTGGCGGTGGCGGCGGCCCTCGTCGACGCCGGCCATGACGCCGCCACGATCCACTTCGTGGGCAGTGCCCGCGGGATCGAGACTCGTCTCGTCCCGGAGGCGGGATTCACCCTCACCGCCCTTCCCGGTCGCGGCATCCAGCGGCGGCTCACCCTCGAGAACCTGGCGGCCATCGGCGGGCTGATCCGAGCGGTGGTGGCCGGCATCATGCTGGTGCGCCGCCGCCGACCGGCCGTGGTGCTCATCGTGGGCGGATACGCCAGCGTCGCCTGTGTCGTCGGTGCGGTGCTCTGGCGGGTGCCGATAGTGGTGGCCGAGCAGAACGCGGTGGCCGGTGCGGTGAACCGACTGGCCGGTCGCTTCGCCCGCGTGTGCGCGGTGTCCTTCCCCGGCACCGATCTTCCCCGTTCGATCGTCACCGGCAACCCGGTGCGAGCCGAGGTGCTCGCCGTCGATCGCGCCCGCGACCGGGCCGCGGCGCGCGCCGCCCTCGACGTCCCGGCCGATCGGGTGATGATCGCAGTGGTGTCGGGTTCATTGGGCGCTCGGCGCGTCAACCGGGCTGTCCGCGAGGCGCTCGCCGTCTGGGCCGACCGCGGCGACCTGCTCATCCGTCATGTGGTCGGTCGCCGCGACTGGGACGAGATGCGTGAACCCCCGATCGAGCTCCCCGCCGATGGTCTGCGTTACCAGGTCGTCCAGTACGAGGATCGCATGGACCTCGTTCTGGCTGCGGCCGATCTGCTCATCGGTCGGGCCGGGGGCACGACGGTGGCCGAACTCATCCAAGTCGGTCTCGGCGGGGTGCTCGTGCCCCTGCCCGGCGCGCCCCGCGACCATCAGAGTGCCAACGGTGCGGCGCTCGCCGCGACCGGTGCCGCCATCGTGATCCCCGACGTCGAGCTCGACGGCCCCCGCCTCGTGGTCGCGGTCGGACCGCTGCTCGACGAGCCGGCGAGTCTCATGGCCATGGGCGCCGCCGCCCGGGCCATGGCCCATCCCGATGCCGCCGCCCGCGTGGCCGCGCTCATGGATGAGGTGGCTCGTGGCTGATCCGATCGACCTGGGACGGCCCCGCACCATCCACCTCGTCGGCGTCGGCGGGGTGGGCATGGCGCCCATCGCCGGAGCGCTCGCCGCCATGGGCCATCGCGTGTCGGGATCGGACCATCTCGAGCTGCCCATCCTCGACCAGGTCCGCGCCGCAGGGGTGCGGGTCATGGTCGGCCATGCCGAGGACAACCTCCCACCCGGGGTGGAGGTGGTCGCCCACTCCACCGCGGTGCCGCGTTCGAACCTCGAGCTGGTCGAGGCCGACCGGCGCTCGATCCCGGTGCTCCATCGGTCCGACCTGTTGGCGGCCATGGCGGCGACCAAACCCACCATCGGGGTGGCCGGAACCCACGGCAAGACCACCACGACCGCCATGATCACCCACATCCTCGGCGTCCTCGGCGAGCATCCGTCGTTCGTGATCGGCGGCGATCTCGTCGATCGGGGTCTGGGTGCCACCTGGGACGAGGGCCGATGGTTCGTGGTCGAGGCCGACGAGAGCGACGGATCGGGCTTCGCCATCCCCTGCGCCGCGGTCGTCGTCACCAACATCGAACCCGACCATCTGGAGTTCCACGGAACCGTCGAGAACCTGCATGCCGCCTTCGGCCGGTTCATGGCTGCGGTCGACGGTCCCTGTGTGGTCTGCGCGGATGATCCCGTGACCAAGGCGCTCGGCGAACCGCTCGGGGCGCGCACCTACGGCACGGACGCCGACGCCGATCTGCGCATCGTCGAGCCCCGCAGCTCGCGCTCGGGAGCGAGTTTCGGTCTCATCGTCGATGGTGTCGACGTCGGTCCCGTCGAACTGCCGGTCCCCGGCATCCACAACATCCGCAACGCCACTGCGGCGATCGCCGTGCTCGCCGAGCTCGGCATCCCCCTCGACGCAGCCATCGCAGCGATCGCCTCCTTCGCCGGTGTCTCGAGGCGGTTCGAGTTCCGGGGTTCGCAGAGCGGCATCACCTTCGTCGATGACTTCGCCCATCTCCCCACCGAGATCGCCGCCGCGGTGGCGGCGGCGCACGATGGTGGCTGGGACAGGGTCGTCGCCGTGTTCCAGCCCCACCGGTACAGCCGCACCGAGTCGCTGTGGCGGGAGTTCGCCGATGCCTTCGTGGGCGCCGACGAACTCGTCCTCACCGACGTGTACGCCGCCGCGGAGGCGCCGCGGCCGGGAGTGACCGGGCGGCTCATCCTCGACGCCGTGCGGGCCGCCCACCCGGAGCAGGCGATCACCTATGTCGCCGATCGGAGCGAGCTGGCCGCGAGGGTTGCCGCCCTGCTGCGACCCGGCGACATCTGTCTGAGTGTCGGCGCCGGTGACATCACCCGTCTCGCCGACGAGGTGCTGGCAGTGCTCGGAGCGGAACCGCGATGACCGCCCTCGATCGTCTGGCCACCCGTCTCGAGCGCGAGCTCGGTCCCCGGCTCCACCGCTCGGCATCGATCGGCGTGCTCACCACCTATCGCGTCGGCGGATCCGCCGCGCTGCTGGCCGAGGTCGAGAGCGTCGACGACCTCCGTCGGCTCGGCGCCGCCGTCGCCGAGGAGGCGCCGCAGATCGAACTGCTCATCGTGGGTCGCGGCTCCAATCTGCTCGTCGCGGATGCCGGATTCGGTGGCCTCGCCGTCCGGCTCGGCGAGGGACTCGCCACGATGGTCCCCGAGGGCGAGATCCTGCGCGCCGGTGGAGCGGCGGCGCTGCCGGTGGTGGCCCGGCGCAGCGTCGCCGCCGGACTGACGGGGTTCGAATGGGCGGTCGGGGTCCCCGGCACCATCGGGGGCGCCGTGCGCATGAACGCCGGTGGTCATGGTTCCGACATGGCGGCGTCGGTGCGGGGGGTCCACGTCATCGATCTGCGCAGCGGTGAAGATTCCGAGATGGACCCTGCTGCGCTCGAGTTCGGGTATCGGCGCTCGGCGATCCGATCCGAGCAGGTCGTGGTCGAGTGCCGGCTGCAGCTCGCCCGTGGTGACCGGGCCACCGGCGAGGCGACGCTGGCCGAGATCGTCCGGTGGCGACGTGATCATCAGCCCGGGGGAGCGAACGCCGGGTCGGTGTTCACCAATCCGGTTGGCGACAGCGCCGGCCGACTGATCGATGCCCTCGGGCTGAAGGGCCTGCGCATCGGCACCGCCGAGGTCTCCACCAAACACGCCAACTTCATCCAGGCCGACGCCGAGGGTCGGGCCGATGACATCGTGGCGGTGATGACCGAGGTGCGGGCACGGGTCCTCGAGGCCTCCGGGGTCGATCTGCGCGCTGAGACCCATCTGATCGGCTTCGCCCCCGAGGTGGCCGCCGCCGCAGGGGTCCACCCGTGACCATGCGGCTGCTCGAGCGCACCGGCCCCCGTCGCGGCGACGCCACAGACGTCGATCCGCGCATCGCGGCGCGTCGCGACTCGGTGCGCAGTGAGCGGAACCGGCGACGCCTGCGGATTCTGGGGGTTCTGGGGGTGCTGGCGGCGCTGCTCGTCGGCGCCTGGGCGCTGTCGCGCACCGCACTGTTCGACGTCGATCGCATCACCGTGGTCGGTGCGGGCCGGCTGAGCGTCGATGAGGTGGTGGCGGCCGCTGGAGTCGCCCCGGGTGAGCCGCTGCTCGATGTCGACACCGGCGCCATCTCCCGACGGCTCCGATCCGAACCCTGGATCGCCTCGGCCCGGGTCAGTCGGACCTGGCAGGGTGACGTCACCATCACCATCGTGGAGCGGGTGCCCGTCGGCACGGTGCTCGACGCCGATGGCCAGCCCCAGCTCGTCGATGTCAGCGGAACCATCCTCGGCCCGTCCGCCGCCGAGGGACTGCCCCGCATCAGCGGCGTCTCGGAGGGCTCGTTGACGCTCGCCTCGCTCCTGCCGCCCGGGGTCCGTTCGCGGGTCGAGACGGTGGAGAGCGATGACACCGGCGCACTCCGGCTCCGACTGCGCCCTCAGGGCACCGTCGAGTTCGGGCCGGCCTCGGCGCTGGTCGAGAAGGTCGCCGCCCTCACCACCGTGATGGGTCAGGTCGATCAGCGCGACCTGTGCACGATCCGTGTCATCACCCCCGACACCCCCGTGGTCACGAGAACCCCGATCTGCGGGTAGCGGTGGGGTAACCTCGCCTGCAGAAGGCCGGGATCGGCCCCGACGCCCTGCTCCGGTCCCGTCCGCTCCCACCTCGTTCCACTCGCAGTCTCGAACTCCACCCTGAAGGAGAGCCTCCATGGCAGGCAGCCCGCAGAACTACCTCGCGGTGATCAAGGTCGTCGGTGTCGGCGGCGGCGGTGTCAACGCCGTCAACCGGATGATCGACGCCGGCCTCAAGGGCGTCGAGTTCATCGCCGTCAACACCGATGCCCAGGCGCTGCTCATGAGCGATGCCGACATCAAGCTCGACATCGGCCGCGAGATCACCCGCGGCCTCGGCGCCGGTTCCGATCCCGAGATCGGCAAGGCGGCCGCCGAGTCGCACAGCGAGGAGATCGAGGAGGCCCTCAAGGGGGCCGACATGGTCTTCATCACCGCCGGCAAGGGCGGTGGCACCGGAACCGGTGCGGCCCCCGTCATCGCCCAGATCGCCAAGGGTCTCGGTGCCCTCACCATCGGTGTGGTCACCCGCCCGTTCGCCTTCGAGGGCAAGCGCCGGTCCACCCAGGCCGAGACCGGCATCAAGACCCTCAAGGAGAAGGTCGACACCCTGATCGTCATCCCGAACGATCGCCTCCTCACGGTCTCCAACGACAAGACCTCGGTTCTCAACGCGTTCAAGATGGCCGACGAGGTGCTGCTGCAGGGCGTGCAGGGCATCACCGACCTCATCACCACTCCGGGTCTCATCAACACCGACTTCGCCGACGTCAAGATGATCATGAGCGACGCCGGTTCGGCGCTCATGGGCATCGGCTACGGCTCCGGCGAGGGCCGTGCCCTGGCCGCCGCCCGCGCCGCCATCTCCTCGCCCCTGCTGGAGGCCTCCATCGAGGGTGCCCGGGGCATCCTGCTCACCATCGCCGGTGGCAGCGACCTCGGTCTGTTCGAGGTCAACGAGGCGGCCGAGATCATCCATGGTGTGGCCCACGCCGATGCCAACATCATCTTCGGCACCGTCATCGACGACAGCATGGGCGACGAGGTCCGGGTCACCGTCATCGCCGCCGGCTTCGATCGATGGGACGGTGATCCCAAGTCCTCCGGCCGGGCACGCTCGGCGGCGAACGAGGGTGTGCGCGATGTCTTCGGCGGTGCGGATTCCGACACCGACGACGGTGGCGACGACGACTTCGACGTCCCGTCGTTCCTGAAGTAGTCCCGGCGGGCCGCAGCCCGATGCGTCTCCGATCCGCCCCGCTCGGGGCGGATCGCCGCGTCTGCGTGCTGGTCACCGATCGCCGCGACGGTGATCTGGCCATCTCGACCGACCCCGACCAGCTCGAGCGGCGTCGCCGCGCCATCGTCGATCGGCCCTGGGTCTGGACCCGACAGGTGCACGGCGCCGGGGTGCTCGTGATCGACGCCGACAGCGATGTCACCACCGCCAACGGCACCGAGGCCGATGCCATCGTCACCCTCCGCAGCGATGTGGCCATCGCCGCCCACAGCGCCGACTGCGCCACGGTGGCGCTGTGGGCTCCCGAGGGTGTCATCGGTGTGGTCCACGCCGGATGGCGCGGTCTGCTGGTCGATGTCATCGGCGCGGCGATCACCACCATGCGGTCGCTGGGGGCCACGACGATCCGGGCGGCCACCGGTCCATCGATCGGTCCGGAGTGCTACGAGTTCGGTTCCGATGATCTCGCCGAGCTGCGCGCCGAGCTGGGTGACTCCGTCGTCGCCGCCACCGCCACGGGGGCACCGGCGCTCGACGTGCGCGCCGCGGTCGCCGGTCGCCTCGACCAGGCCGGGGTGATGGCGGTCGACATCGACGATCGCTGCACGGGGTGTGAGGCCGAGCAGTTCTGGTCGCACCGGATCCGCAGCGACACAGCGCGGCAGGCGCTGGTGGTGTGGAGCGAACCGTGAACGGACCCGGGAGCACACCGATGATCGATCCCGCCCTGGTCGAGGAGCGCGTCACCGCGCTGCGCGACCGCATCGATCGGATCGCTGACGGACGCAACGTCACGATCGTGGCGGTGACCAAGGGCTTCGGGCTCGACGCCGTCCTCGCCGCACTGCGCTGTGGTCTGTCCTGCGTCGGTGAGAACTACGCCCAGGAGCTGCTGGCCAAGGCCGGCGCCCTGCCGGCCGATGCGGCCGCCGAATGGCACTTCCTCGGTCGACTGCAGCGCAACAAGGTCCGCAGCCTCGCGCCGGTGATCGACCTGTGGCAGAGCGTCGATCGGGCCGAACTGATCGACGAGATCGCCCGACGCGCCCCCGGTGCGCGCATCCTGGTCCAGGCCAACCTCTCGGGGGAGTCGCAGAAGGGCGGCGCTGCGCTGGCCGAGATCCCGGCGCTGGTCGAACGGGCCGGGGAGGCGGGGCTGCTGGTGGAGGGGTTGATGGGTGTGGGTCCCGAGGGGGTCCCCGAGCAGGCCCGGTCCGGGTTCCGGGCGCTGGTGGCCCTGGCCGATCAGCTGGCGCTGCCCTGCCGTTCGATCGGTATGACCGCCGATCTGGAGGTGGCGCTGCAGGAGGGTTCGACCATGATCAGGGTGGGCGGCGCCCTGTTCGGACCCCGCCCCGCCCGCTGAGGGCGGCGTCGGACATCCCGGCGCCGACCCACTACCCTTGACCCCACGACGACCGGTGGCGGCTCTGTGCCACCGATGACGGAGGATCTCTCATGACGACAGTGTGGCGACGGGCGATGGTCTATCTCGGCCTCGGTCCCGACGAGGAGTACGACGACTACGCCGCTCGTGCGGATCACACCGCAGCCCCCGAGCCCACCGCTCCGATGGCCCGGCCGGCCGCAGCTCGGCCGGCGGCCCCGGCCCGACCGGCGGCTCCGGCGGCGCGACCCCCGGCGCAGGCCCCGATCTACTCCACCCCGCCCGACCCGATCGAGGGAGCCTCGGTGCGGCCGGTGCCGATCGGCGCCGAGGACCCGTCCAAGCCCCGTGTGCGCGCCGTCCCGCAGCGCAGCAACGCTCGGGCCCATCGGGTCACCCCGACCAGTTTCGGGATGGTGCAGGAGGTGGCGGACAAGTTCAAGGCCGGTCAGGCCGTCGCCGTCGACATGACCAGCGCCGATCGTGAGCTCTCCCGTCGTCTCATCGACTTCCTCAGCGGCATGTGTTACGGCATCGGTGGGGAGATGGAGAAGCTCGACAACGGGCTGTTCCTGCTCTCGCCGATCGGCGTCGAGGTGCCCGCTGATGAGCGTCGACGCCTCATCAACGCCACCCCCGAGGACTGACCCCGCCCCGTGATCTGGTCGCTCGTCCACCTGCTGCTCAACGCGTTCCTGTTCGCGCTCCTGGCGCACATCGTGCTGAGCTGGTTCCCTCCGAGCGGCCCCGGCGCGCTCGACACCATCCGACTCGTGCTCCAGCGCATCACCGAACCGGTGCTCGGACCCATCCGCCGGCTCATCCCCGGTGTGCGTCTCGGTGGCATCGGACTGGATCTCTCGCCGCTCATCGTCTTCCTCGTGATCGAGGTCCTTCTGCAGGTGCTGCCGAACTGATCCAGCACCCTGTGCAGCTCCGAGAGGTACCACAGGGGCCAGGGAGGCGGCGGGTACCATCGTCGCCATGGACGACACCAACGCACAGCCCTCGCCGCAACTGCTGACCGACATCACCTTCGACGTCGTCCGCAAGGGGTACGACCCCGGACAGGTCGATGAGCTCCTCGAGCGCATCGCCGTCGCCGTCGGGCAGATGCAGGAGCGGCTGCGTCAGTCCTCCGCGGCGGCCGAAGCCGCCGAGCGTCGGGCCGCAGATGCGGTGCGCGCCCAGTCGGCGCTGCAGGTCCGCATCACCGAGCTCGAGAACGCCGCCCCCGTTGCGCCTCCTGCGCCCTCGCCGGAGATCGAGGCGGAGCAGGCGGCGTCGGTGCTGGCGCTGGCCCAGCGCACCGCCGATGCCGTGCTCGCCGATGCCCGCGCCGCGGCCGCCCGCCTGGTGACCGATGCCGAGGCCGAATCCTCGAGCATCCTCGCTGCGGCTCAGGCCCGGGCCGAGGCCTCCATCGCCGATCTCGATGATCGCCGTCGTCGGATCTCCGCCGAGATCGATGCACTGTCGGTGTTCATGGACGAGCAGCGGGCCGTGCTCGCCGCCGATCTCGCGCTCATCTCGGCCATGCTCGACGATCCCAGCGCATTGCGCGTGGCCCCGATCCCGGTCGGGGCGGACGCCACGGAGGAGGACGCAGTGGATGCCTCCGACGAGTTCGGGACGGTGCCCTCGAGCGATCTCCCGACCATGGCCGTGCCGGTGGTCGGCGCCGAGGCGGACACCGCCGACCCGGCGGAGGATCCCGAACTCGTCGTGGGCGACTCCGAGGAGCCGGCGGCGGCGTCGGCCGCCGAGGAGGTCCCCGCGCCGATCCGGCCGACGACGATCTTCGATGTGGAACAGACCGAGGACCGACTCTTCGGGGATGAGGACGACGCCGCCGATGAGGCCATGCGTCGGTTCTTCGACGCCGACTTCGACGACGACGATCGCTTCGGGCGCTAGGCGAGGCGGAGGGTCACCGCCACGGTGACCCCGTCGACCTCGATGCTGCGATCGCCTTCTCCCGGCTCGAGGGAGACGGCGAGGATCTCGGCGGTGATGGTGTCGTGATGGGTGTCGATCACCGAGCGGAGATCGGGTCCGGCATCGATGGTCACCGCGATGCGGTCGGCGATGGCGAAGCCACCGCTCTTGCGGGCGTCGTTGAGCGCCCGCACCAGTTCCCGGGCGATGCCCTCGGCCCGCAGATCCTCGTCGAGTTCGAGATCGAGAGCGACGGCCCAGCCGTTGTCCTCGACCAGCGCCAATGACTCGTGTCGCTCGGCGCGCACCTCGACCTCGGAGGCCTCGAGCCGCTCGCCGGCGATGGTGATGGAGCCCTCCGCCTCCAACTGGGCCTGCAGAGCCGAACCATCGGCGGCGGCCAGTGCCATCTTCACCTCGTTCACCCGGGGTCCCAGTCGGGGCCCGAGCGCTCGGAAGTTGGGGATGACGTTCCAGCGCAGCAGCCCGGAGAGGGTGTCGAGCCGCTCGAGGCCGTGCACGTTCAGCTCGGAGCGGATCTCGGCGTCGATGTCCTCGTCGAGGGTGATGTCGGGATGCAGCAGCAGGGCCCGCCGCAGCGGTTGGCGCACCTTGACCTTGGCATCGGTCCGGGCGGAGCGTCCCAGGGCCACGAGTCGACGGGCGGCCTCCATCTGGGCGGCGAGGGCGGGATCATGACGGCCCTGAGCCGTGGGCCAGTCGACCAGGTGCACCGAGCGCTCACCGGTGAGGGTGGTGTGGATCTCCTCGGCGAGGAACGGGCAGAACGGGGCCAGGAGCCGGGAGACGGTCACCAGACACTCGTGCAGCGTGGCGTGGGCACCGGCATCGCTGGCCTTCCAGAACCGTGGCCGGCTGCGGCGCACGTACCAGTTCGAGAGGTCGTCGATGAATCGGGCGATGCGGGTGGCGCCGCCGAGGGCGTCGAAGGAGTCCAGCGCCGATGTGACGGTGTCGATGGTGTCGTCGAGTTCGGAGAGCACCCAGCGATCCAGCACATGGGTGGCTGGCTGCGGCTCGCCGGTGGGTCGCCACCCGTCGAGATCGGCGTAGGTGGCGAAGAACGAATGCACGTTCCAGAGGGTGAGCAGGGTCTGGCGGGTGGCCTCGCGGATGCCGTCGGGGAACACCCGACGCGGGGTCCAGGGCTGACCCGAGGAGAAGAAGTACCAGCGCAGTGCGTCGGCGCCGAGTGAGTCGAAGATGTCGAACGGCGCGATCACGTTGCCGCGGGACTTGGACATCTTCTGCCCGTTCTCGTCGACGATGAGCGCCAGACACACCACGTTGCGATAGGGGGTGGAGCCGAACACCAGGGAGTTGACGGCGAGCAGCGAGTAGAACCACCCGCGGGTCTGGTCGATGGCCTCGCAGATGAAATCCGCGGGGAAGGCCCGATCGAATCGCTCGGTGTCGGCGAAGGGGTAGTGCTGCTGGGCCGAGGGCATGGATCCCGAGTCGAACCAGGCGTCGAGCACCGGGGCGAGCCGGATGGCGGTGCCCGTGCAGTCCTCGACGGGACAGGGGAAGGTGATGTCGTCGATGTGGGGACGGTGCAGATCCAGTTCGCCGAGGTCGCGGCCGGTCAGTTCCGACAGTTCGGCCACCGAACCGATGCAGTGGTCGTGACCGGCCTGATCACAGCGCCAGATGGGCAGGGGAGTGCCCCAGTAGCGGTCCCGGGAGAGAGCCCAGTCGATGTTGCCCTCCAACCACTTGCCGAAACGGCCGTGCTTGATGAACTCCGGGCTCCAGCCGATGGTGTCGTTCTGGGCCATGAGCAGGTCGCGATGTTCCGAGGTGCGCACGAACCAGGAGGTCTTGGCCCAGTAGATGAGCGGGGTGCTGCAGCGCCAGCAGTGGGGGTAGCTGTGTTCGTAGGCCTGCTCGCGCACCAGCAGGCCGCGGTCCCGCAGCGTCTCGATGATCTCGCGATCGGCGTCCTTGACGAACCGGCCGGTGAAGGCCGGCACCGAGGCGTCGAAGGCGGCGTCCGCGTCCACCGGATTGAGCACCGGGAGGCCTTCGGCGCGTCCGACCCGGGCGTCGTCCTCGCCGAAGGCGGGGGCGAGATGCACGATGCCCGAGCCGTCCTCGGTGGTGACGAACTCGGCGCCGACGACGCGCCAGCCGTCGGCCCCGGCGGGCACGGCGAGGTCGGTGAAGGGTCGTTCGTAGCGGAGTCCGACGAGGTCGACCCCGCGGAACCGCTCCACGACCTCGGCCTCGTCCGGCGCCAGCGCGGCGGCCATGATGAGGTCACGGGTGCCGTCGGTGGACCGGACCTGCACGTAGTCGATGTCGGGACCCACGGCGGCGGCCACATTGGAGATGAGGGTCCAGGGGGTGGTGGTCCAGACCATGAGATCGACCTCGCGGTCGACGAGGGGGAACCGGACGTAGACCGACGGGTCGACGACATCTCGGTACACATCGGGCTGGCCGAGCTCGTGACTCGACAGCGCAGTGCCGCAGCGGCCGCAGTAGGGCGAGACCTTGTGTCCCTCGTAGAGCAGACCCTTGTCCCAGAGCTGGCGGATCAGCCACCACACCGACTCGACATAGGAGTTGTCGAGGGTCCAGTAGGCATCGGCGGTGTCGATCCAGACCCCGGATCGCTCGGTGAGCGCGGTCCAGTCGGTGACGTAGCGCTGCACCGACTCGCGGCAGCGGCGGTTGAACTCGGCGATCCCGAAGGCCTCGATCTCCTGCTTGGTGGACAGGCCGAGTTCCTTCTCGACCTCCAGCTCGACCGGGAGTCCGTGGCAGTCCCAGCCTCCCTTGCGGGGCACATCGCGACCCCGCATGGTCTGGAACCGGGGGTAGATGTCCTTGAACACCCGGGCCCACACATGGTGGAGACCCGGTCGACCGTTGGCGGTGGGCGGGCCCTCGTAGAAGACCCAGGGTTCCCCGCCGGATCGCAGGCGCCGGGCCTCGCCGGCGATGTCCTGAGCCCGCCACCGCTCGAGGATGGTGGATTCCAGCGACGGAAGGTCGAGATCGGGTTGTACGGGGCCGAACGCCATGGACCAAGCGTAGGCCGTGGCCCGACAGCGTCCGAACGGTGCGACCGCGTCACGAACGTGTGGCGGAGCCGGACCGGAGGTGTTGCCACCTGTTCGGCGGTGACCTACCCTGCGCAGCCTTGCGCAGCAGGGTCGCGGCGCCGCAGGGCATCCTGCTCGCCCGGGACCCTGCATGTCGTCGGCAGTGCGATGACCGACCCCGGTCGCGCCGGTGGACTCGGGAGGGTGACCATGGCAGGGAAGGCTCCAGCGAAGAAGGCTGCGGTGAAGAAGGCGCCTGCGAAGAAGGCTCCGGCCAAGAAGGCTCCAGCCAAGAAGGCTCCAGCCAAGAAGGCTCCAGCCAAGAAGGCGCCGGCCAAGAAGGCTCCAGCCAAGAAGACTGCGGTGAAGAAGGCTCCGGTCAAGAAGACTGCGGTGAAGAAGGCTCCTGCGAAGAAGGCTCCAGCCAAGAAGACTGCGGTGAAGAAGGCGCCGGCCAAGAAGGCTCCAGCCAAGAAGACTGCGGTGAAGAAGGCGCCGGCCAAGAAGGCTCCTGCGAAGAAGGCGGCCGCGCCGAAGGTGACGGCCCCGCCGAAGCCTGTGCAGGCGAAGCCGCCGGCTCTGGCCAAGATGCCCGATCCGCCCAAGCCGAAGGCCTTCAAGTACCCCTTCGACGCCAAGTTCCTCGAGGCCCAGCGCCTGCTGCTGCTCGAGGAGCGGGCTCGGCTCGAGCACGATGCCGAGAGTCTCACCGCCGAGGCCAACGCTCTGGCCGAGCTGCGCGAGCCCGGTGATGTCCAGTTCGACGAGGAGTCCGGTGAGGGCGACACCCTCGCCGTCGAACGCGAACGCGATCTCGCCCTGTCGGCCCAGTTCCGCGAGCAGGTGGACGAGATCGACCGGGCACTGGCCAAGATCCCGGTCGGCACCTATGGCATCTGCGAGGTCTCGGGCCTGGCCATCCCGCGCGAGCGGCTGAAGGCGATCCCGTGGTGTCGCGAGCGGGTGGAGTACAAGGTCGGGGGCTTCAGTCGCCGCTGACCGGGCAGCGGTCGACGCCCGCGGGCCACGATCGCTGTTCCTCGCCGTGGCCCTCGGCTGGTTCGCCCTCGACCAGCTGACCAAGCTCTGGGCGCTCCATGCCCTCGAGGATTCCCCGATCCCGGTGGTCTGGACCCTCCGGTTCGACCTCGCCTACAACTCCGGTGCCTCGTTCAGCCTGGGCACCGGGATGGGCCCATGGATCGCCCTCGGCACCGTGATCATCGTCGGGTTCCTGCTGCATGCGGCCTGGTCCACCCGTTCAGGCGTGGCGGCGGTCGCCTTCGGCCTGATCGTGGGCGGGGCGCTCGGCAACCTCGCCGATCGACTGCTGCGGAGCGGCTCGGGATTCCTCGGCGGCTCCGTGGTCGACTTCATCGATCTGCAGTGGTGGCCCGTGTTCAACCTGGCCGACGTGGGCGTGGTGTGCGGAGCGATCCTGCTGATCGTCACCCTGCTGCGAGGAGCGGTGTGATGGGCGCGCAGGAGATCGTCCCCGCCGCCCTCGACGGTGAGCGCATCGACCGTCTCGTCGCCATGATCAGCGGCGGGAGCCGCGCCCAGGTGGCCGAATGGATCGAGGCCGGTGTCATCCGTCGCAACGGAGTGGTGGTCGTGACCCGTTCGCAGCGGGTGGTCGAGGGCGATCGGATCGACATCGACATCGACACCACCAGCGGCCCCGTGGCCCTCGTCGCCGAGCCGGACATCCCGCTCGACATCGTGCACGTCGACGACGACATCATCGTGATCGACAAGCAGCCGGGACTGGTGGTGCATCCCGGCGCCGGCAACGCCACCGGAACGCTCGTCCAGGCCCTGTTGGCCCGGTTCCCCGAGATCGCCGAGGTGGGTGATCCGGCGCGACCGGGCATCGTGCATCGGCTCGACAAGGACACCTCGGGACTGATGCTGGTCGCCCGCTCGCAGGCTGCGCATGACGAGCTCATCGCCATGCTGGCGTCCCATGAGATCGAGCGCACCTACCTCACGCTGGTGTGGGGCATCCCCGAGTCCACCGGTGGTCTCATCGACGCCCCCATCGGACGGTCCCAGCGGGAGCCGACGCGCATGGTGGTCAGTGCGCAGGGCAAGGAGGCGCGCACCCGCTACTCGGTGATCGAGACCTTCGCCGAACCGGTGCCGCTGGCGCTCGTCGAGTGTCAGCTGGAGACCGGCCGCACCCATCAGATCCGCGTCCATATGGCCGCCATCGGCCATGCCGTGGTGGGTGACGATCGCTACCGCGGGGTGCGTCCGGCGGTGTCGGCTCCGCGCATGGTGCTCCACAGCGCCCGCCTCCGCCTCGACCATCCGCTGCACCCCGAGCAGGAGCTCTCGTTCGAGTCGCCCCTGCCTGCGGATCTCGTCGCCGTGATCGATCGGCTCAGGAACCCCTGATCCACGGCGGGGTGCTGCCGGGGACCGGACCGCTCTCGCTCGGCCAGCCGGCCTCACCTCGGGAGATGGCCACGATGTCGGCCAGGGTGATGGCGTCGAGGTAGCGGCGCATGTGCTCGCCGACGTCGGCCCAGACCGCCAGCAGCACGCATTGCCCCTCGTGATCGCAGGAGCCGTCGGTGTGGGGTTCGCCGAAGTCGCCGGCCACGATCGGTCCGTCGACGGCGCTCACGATGGAGGAGATGGTGATGGTCTCGGGGGTGCGGGCGAGCACGTACCCGCCGCCGACCCCGCGCTTGGAGCGCACCAGACCGGCGCCCTTGAGCGCCAGCAGGATCTGTTCGAGATAGGGCTGGGGGAGCCCGGTGCGTTCAGCGATGTCGCGCACCGAGGTGGGGCCGCCCTCCTCGGCATGCAGCGCGAGCGAGAGCAGCGCCCGGCTCGCGTAGTCACCTCGGGTGGACACCTTCACGCTCCGCATCGTAGGGGGAGGGGAGGGGCTCTGCGTCGCCGCCACCGGGGAGGGGCGCTACCGTGACCGAGGTCCAGAGGGAGGTCCGTCGTGGAGGGTCTGCGACCACTGCTGCCGGCGTACGGCGGAGCCTGCATCGACTCGGTGGTCCCGCCACTGCTCGATCCCACCCTCGACCCTCCCGACTGGATGCCCGAGGACCTGCTGGCGGCCGAGCGGATCGTCCTGCTCGTGCTCGACGGGTTGGGGTGGACCCAGCTGGAGCAGCATCGGGCCGAGCTGCCCACGCTCTCGTCGTTGGCCGGCCGCGCCATCACCAGCGTGGCGCCCACCACCACCGCCACCGCCCTCACCTCGATCACCACCGGTCTCACCCCGGGTGTGCACGGCATCGTCGGCTACCGGATGCTCGTCGATCGACGCGTGCTCAACGTGCTGCGCTGGTCGGCCGAGGGTCGCGACGCCCGCGGTGCCATCCCGCCGGAGCAGACCCAACCCCATCCGGTCTTCGAGGCGCAGCGCCCGCCGGTGATCACCCGTGCCGAGTTCCGAGACACCGGTTTCACCCGCGCCCATCTCCATCAGACCCGTCTGGCGGGATGGCGCATGCCCTCGACGCTCGTCACCGAGGTGGCCGCCGCAGTGGGTCGGGACGAGCCGTTCGTGTACGCCTACTACGACGGCATCGACAAGATCGCCCATGAGTTCGGACTCGGGGCGCACTACCGCGCCGAGCTGCGGGCGGCCGATCGTCTCGTGGCCGACCTGCTCGAGGTCATCGGTGACGCGGCGCTCGTCGTCATCTCCGACCACGGCCAGGTCGATGTCGGCGATCAGGTGATCGTCCCCGACCCGGCGGTGCTCGCCCATGTGGATCAGCAGTCCGGCGAGGGACGGTTCCGATGGCTCCACGCCCGCCCCGGCCACGCCCGGCAGCTGCTCGAGGCGGCGGCGGCCCATCATGCCGACACGGCCTGGGTGCTGGGGGTCGATGAGGTCATCGACGAGGGCTGGTTCGGACCCGAGGTCACCGATGCGGCTCGGTCGCGGCTGGGTGATGTGGCCCTGGTGGCCCGCGACGAGGTGAGCTTCGTCGATCCGGCCGACACCGGCCTGTTCGAGCTGCGTGCCCGCCATGGTTCGCTCACCGAGGCCGAGATGCTCGTGCCGTTCCTGTACCGCACCGGTCGCTGACCGCCGACACATCGCCGCGTCGGTCCGGTCGGGTCGGTGCTGCGGCGGTGGTCCGACGGTGGTGCGAGGGCATCGTTCCACGGGCAGACTGGGGCGGTGAACTCCCAACCGGACAATCCCGTCGAACTGCTCTCGGCCGGTGGCAACGACACCGTCGTCGCCCCACCCGATGAGTCCAACGAGCATGAGTTCGTCTCCGAGCCCGCCAAGGTCATGCGGGTCGGCTCGATGATCAAGCAGCTCCTCGACGAGGTGCGCTCCACCTCGCTCGACGAACCCTCCCGTCAGCGCCTCCGCGAGATCTACGACCGCTCGATCGCCGAACTGGGTTCCGCGCTGTCCCCCGATCTGCGCGAGGAGCTCCAGCGGCTGGCCTTCCCCTTCGCCCAGGACGGCACCCCGACCGAGGTGGAACTCCGGGTGGCGCAGGCCCAGCTGGTGGGGTGGCTCGAGGGTCTCTTCCACGGCATCCAGGCCACGTTGTTCGCCCAGCAGATGGCGGCGCGCCAGCAGCTGGAGAACATGCGGGGGTTGCCTCCGGGCATGGTGGGACCCGGCGGCGATGGTCCGGCGGTGTCGCCCGGCCCGGCCCCCGACGATCGGCCCGGGACCTACCTCTGAACTGCGGGTGACCTCTCGCTGATCCCCGTTCCCGGGGCCCGGTCGTGGTCGCCTCTCAGGCCAGCCGCTTGGTGGCCTTCGACAGCTGGTAGCCGGAACCGACCATGAGCAGACCCAGCAGGATCAGCACGATGGCGATGGCCACGGCGGCGGCGTCCCGAATGGCATCGGGCCACACCATGACGATGACACCGATGATGATGCTCAGTGCCCCGTGGCCGATGAGGCTGGCGCGTCCCATGTCCTTGCCGACCAGCAGCGAGGCGATGAGGGCGAGCGCCCCGGTGAGCACGAAGTCGAGCCCGATCAGCCACACGATGGTGGTGGCGATGGCACCGACCCAGAGGATCAGCGCCAGACCGAAGCCGATGTTGATCACGCCGCGCAGCAGCAGGAAGCCCCAGGCGGATCCCTTCCGGTGGGTGGTGACGGCCTCGGCGGCCTGCGCCACGCCGCTCACGAGGAACAGCACCCCGAGGATCACGCCGACCACATGAGCGGTGCGATCCGGCCAGAACAGCAGCACCAGACCGCCCAGGAGGCTGAGCGACCCGAGGCTGTAGGCGGTGATGCGGGAGCTCCGCAGGAGCTCCAACGGGGAGCGGTCGTCGGTGGGCATGGGTCCTCCTCGGTCGGTGATGTCCTCTCCGGACGTTAGGGCCGCAGACGTCGCTCGCCGGGGATCTCGGCGTCCGTGCGCGACCGGCGCGGGCCAGAGCGGGGCCGGAGCGGGGCCGGAGCGGGGGCAGTCCGGGGATGCTACGGTCGCCCGACGGGCGGGTTACATGCGTGTGATTCGCCCGCCCACCGCACGTGCCGTCCCAGGAGCCCCCGGGTGCCCGATTCGTTCACCCATCTGCATCTCCACACCGAGTTCTCGATGCTCGACGGAGCGGCGCGGGTGTCCGATGTGGTCGCCGCCGCCGCCGCCGACGGCCAGCCCGCCATCGGCATCACCGACCACGGCAACATGTATGGCGTGCTCGACATGTACCGGGCCGCCAAGGATGCCGGCATCAAGCCCATCATCGGGACCGAGCTCTACCAGGCCTACGAGCATCGCACCGAACGTCCCGCCCGGCGGGGTCGCATGGATGACTCCGGTGGCGAGGCCGAGGGCGGACGCAAGGCCTACTACCACCTCACGGCGCTGGCCGAGAACGCCACCGGGTACCGCAACCTGATCCAGCTCTCCAGCCGGGCCTACCTCGAGGGCTACTACATGAAGCCGAAGGTCGACTGGGAGCTGCTGGAGGCCCACGCCGAGGGCATCATCGCCACCACCGGCTGCCTCGGCGGCCAGGTGCTGCAGGCGCTGCTGCAGGGCGACGAGCGCGGGGCCACCGAGAAGGCGGCACGGCTGCAGGACATCTTCGGGCGGGACAACCTCTTCGTCGAGATCCAGGACCACGGCATCCCCGAGCAGCGATCCACCAATCCGATGCTGTTCGAGCTGGCGCGGCGCATCAAGGCCCCCCTGCTGGCCACCAACGACAGCCACTACACCCATCAGCACGATGCCGTCTCGCACGATGCGCTGCTGTGCGTGCAGACCGGATCGCTCATGAGCGACCCCGATCGGTTCAAGTTCACCGGTGATCAGCACTATCTCAAGACCGCCGCCGAGATGCGCAGGCTCTTCGCCGAGGTCCCCGTCGCCTGCGACAACACGCTGTGGATCGCCGAGCGCTGCAACGTGGAGATCGAGTTCGGCAAGCCCCAGCTGCCGAACTTCCCGTTGCCCGAGGGTTTCACCGATGACGCCGACTACCTGCGTCATCTCACCATGGAGGGTGCCCGCGAACGGTGGGGCGAGCAGGTGCCCGACGCCATCGTCGAACGGCTCGCCTACGAGCTGCGGATCATCGCCGACATGGGGTTCTCCTCGTACTTCCTCATCGTCTGGGATCTCATCCGTCATGCCCGTGACAGCGGCATCCGTGTGGGTCCCGGCCGCGGCTCCGCCGCCGGATGCGCCGTTGCCTACACCCTGCGGATCACCGATCTCGATCCCATCCGCTACGACCTGCTGTTCGAGCGCTTCCTGAACCCGAGCCGGATCTCCATGCCAGACATCGACATGGACTTCGACTCCCGCTACCGCGATGAGATGATCCGCTACGCCGCCGAGAAGTACGGACGCGATCACGTCGCCCAGATCGTCACGTTCTCCACCATCAAGGCCCGCGCCGCGGTGCGTGACGCCGCCCGGGTGCTCGGCTATCCCTACGCGGTGGGCGACAAGGTGGCCAAGGCCATGCCGCCGCTGGTGATGGGCCGTGACACACCGCTGTACGCCTGTCTCGAGGAGCATCCCAAGTACGCGGATGGCTACAAGATGGCCGCCGACCTGCGGACCATGTACGCCACCGACGACGACGCTCGTCAGGTGATCGACGTGGCCCGGGGACTGGAGGGTCTGCGTCGCCAGGACGGCATCCACGCCGCCGCGGTGGTGATCACCAAGGAACCGCTCACCGAGTACCTCCCGATCCAGCGCAAGAACGAGTCGGGTGTGAATCCCGAGCTGGCTCCGGTGGTGACCCAGTACGAGATGCACGGGGTCGAGGATCTCGGACTGCTCAAGATGGACTTCCTCGGTCTGCGCAACCTCGACGTCATCACCGACACCATCACCATGCTGCGCGAGACCCGTGGCATCGAACTGGACATCGACACGATCCCGCTCGACGATGACCTGACGCTCCAGATGCTGCGTGACGGCGACTCCATCGGTGTGTTCCAGCTCGAGGGTGGGCCGATGCGGGCGCTCATGCGCTCGCTGGCCCCCACGTCGTTCGAGGACGTCGCCGCGCTGGTGGCGCTCTACCGGCCCGGCCCGATGGCCGCCAACATGCACAACGACTACGCCGATCGGAAGAACGGTCGGAAGCCCATCGCCTACCTGCACGATGACCTCGCGGAGCTCCTCGGCGACACCTACGGCCTGATGATCTACCAGGAGTCGGTGATGCGGGTCGCCCAGAGGTTCGCCGGGTACTCGCTGGCCGAGGCCGACAACCTCCGGAAGGCCTGCGGGAAGAAGGTCCGGGAGCTCATCCAGGCCGAGCGCGAGAAGTTCGTCGCCGGCTGTGCCGAGGTGGGGTACGGCGCCGAGATCGGCACCGCCCTGTTCGACATCATCGAGCCCTTCGCCGACTATGCCTTCAACAAGAGCCACAGCTACGGCTACGGGCTCATCGCCTACCAGACGGCGTATCTCAAGGCCCACCACCCGGTCGAGTACCTCGCCGCCCTGCTCACCAGCGTCAAGCAGAACCTGGAGAAGGCGGCGGTGTATCTGAACGAGTGCCGCCAGCGCGGCATCGCCGTTCTGGTTCCCGATGTCAACGTGTCGGCCAGCGATTTCATCGCCGTCGAGCGGGCCGATGGCTCCCGCGACATCGCCTTCGGACTCTCGGCCGTGCGCAATGTGGGTGAGGGTCTGGTGTCGCTCATCGTCGCCGAGCGCGAGGCCAACGGTCCCTTCACCGACTTCTACGACTTCTGTGATCGCGTGGACGTGACGGTGCTGAACAAGCGCACCATCGAGTCACTCATCAAGGCCGGTGGGTTCGATTCCATGGGCTACAGCCGCAAGGGTCTGCTGGGGTTCCACGAACGCATCATCGACGACACCGTCGCTCGACGGCGCCGCGAGGCCGAGGGTCAGTTCGATCTGTTCTCGGCGGCCTTCGCCGACGACAGCAGTGTCGCGCCGACGAACCGATTCGAGATCCCCACCGAGGACTTCGACAAGCGTCAGCGCCTCGCCTTCGAGAAGGAGATGCTCGGCCTCTACGTCTCCGACCATCCGCTCATGGGAGCCGAGGCCTCGCTGCGTCGACGGGTGGAGTGCTCCATCGCCGATCTCGAGGGCATCGAGGACGGAGCGATCCGCACGGTCGGTGGTCTGGTCACCGCGCTGCAGCGCAAATGGACCCGCAAGGGTGACCTCATGGCCACCTTCGTGCTCGAGGACCTCCAGTCCTCGGTCGAGGTCATGGTGTTCCCCAAGACCATGCAGACCTTCGGGCATCTGCTCGAGGACGACGCCGTGGTCATCGTCAGGGCCCGCGTCGACACCCGCGACGACCAGCCCAAACTGATGGCCACCGAGCTCCAGCGGTTCGAGCCGGTCACCGACGGCAATCCGCCGCTGCACATCAATCTGAGTCCGGCCGGCCTGAGCGACGAGCTGCTCGCCGCCCTCAAGTCCCTCCTGGCCGATCATCCCGGCGAGTCACCGGTGTTCCTGCATCTCGGGGAGCGGCAGGTGCTGCGACTGCCCGACGCCTTCACCGTCAACGCCTCCACCGGACTGCTCGCCGAACTGCGGGTGCTGCTCGGTCCCGACGCCATCATCTGACAGCGCTCCTCAGGCCTCGAGCGCCTCCAGCGCCGCGGTCACCCTCGATCGGATGTCGGGATCGAGACTCGGCTCCTCGAGGATGCGGTGGTACTCGGCCCGGGCCTCGGCGGTGCGATCGGTGGCGGCGAGGGCATAGGCGAGCATGTGCCGCATCCGGGCCTCGGCGCCGATGTTCCCCGGACCGGCTGGACCGGCCAGTCCTCGCTGCAGATGGTCGATGGCCTCCTCCGGTCGGTCGCGCTGCACGAGCGCATGTCCGAGGGCCAGCTCCACCGCCCCGCGCCAAGCCCGGTCGTTGTCGCCCTCGGCGCCGTCGGTGATGGCGGGGAGGGCCAGTGCGGCGGGGGCGAGGGAGATCACCCGGTCCCAGCGCCCGGCGGTGTAGGCCCGCAGGGCCCGGGTGGCGGGGGCGGGGGCGGCGATCAGGCGACGGCGTCGCCGGAGTCGGCGCAGGGTCACGGCCCAGACGCCACCGGCCACGAGAGCGATCAGAACGGTGGCCAGCAGACCCACGAGGGCGACCCTAGTGGGCGGAATTGCGCTCCGGCTCCCGACGCGGTGGACTATGCACTCGCTTTTCTGATCTTCAGGGGCTGTCAAGACACATGGCTATCGAGGTCGTCACCAAGGATTGCACCCAGCTCAGCGACGCCGAGCTGGCCGAGATGGCAGATATCTGCGTCGACGGCCCCAGCCGTTTCGAGGCGGGTCTCCTGTCGAAGCAGGCCGAGGCATGGGTGCTGGTCACCCTTGTGCGCGAGTCCGGTCTCAAGGGCTTCTCGTTCTGCACCCTCGAGCGCATCGGGGGCACGCCGAGCGTGCTCATCGGTCTGGCCTCGGTCAAGCGCACGGCCAAGCGCAACTCGGTGCTCAAGGCGATGATGCACGATCAGTTCAAGCGCGCCGTCATGGCCTTCCCCGATGAGGACGTCCTCGTCGGCACCCGGTTCACCACCGCCGCCGGCTTCGAGGCGTTCAAGACCCTGGACGAGATCGTGCCCCGTCCGGCCCACAAGGCCACCGGCGAGGAACGGGCCTGGGGCCGTCGTCTGGCCAAGCGGTTCGGCATCGAATCCGGTTCCTACAACGACCAGACCTTCATCGCCTCCGGTGACGGGACCTTCCCGCTCTCGCTCGATCACGAGTCGCTCGATCCGGCGTCGTTCGATCCCGCCGTGGTCGCGCTGTTCAAGGGCGTCAAGGCCAAGTCGGGCGATTCCCTCGTGGCGTTCGGTTGGGCCATGGCGGAGGATCTCGCCAAACTGAAGTGATCCACCGTCGGTGATGCAGTTCGCCGATGTGGTGCGGGGCCGGCGCATGGTGCGGGCCTTCACCGATGAACCGGTGGCGGCCGAGGTGCTCGACCGCATGCTCGATCTCGCCGTGCGGGTGCCCGCCGCCGGCAACACCCAGGGTCTCGACCTCGTGGTCCTCGAGGGCTCCGACACCCAGCGCTACTGGGACGCCAGCCTGCCCGCGGATCGACGCGCTGCGTTCCCGTGGCCGCGGCTGCTGGCGGCACCGGTGCTCATCATCCCGGTGGCGTCGCCCGCCGCCTATGTCGAGCGCTACGCCGAGCCGGACAAGGCCCGCACCGGTCTCGGTGAGGGCGAGCACCGCTGGACCGTGCCCTACTGGTACGTCGACACCGCGTTCTCGGCCATGGTGACCCTGCTCGCCGCGGTGGACGAGGGGCTCGGCGCGGTGTTCTTCGGCCAGTTCGAGCAGGAGCCGGCCATCAAGGGGGCGCTGGGCATCCCTGATGATCACCGACCGGTCGGCACCATCGCCATCGGTCACGCCGAACCCATCCAGCGGCGCAGTCGTTCCGCCGAGCGTCCCCGCCGTCCGCGGGAGGAGATCATCCACCGCGGCCGCTGGTGATCGTCGTCGTCGGTGAGGGCGTTCGCTCAGTCGCCGAGCTGGGTCAGCAGTTCGGGAACATCATGGGCCGGCAGTCCGCAGACCCGATCGCGACACACATAGCCGCGACCCTCGGCGCCGCGCTCGTCCCGACCCTCCCACAGCGGTGAGGGTGTGGGTTCGCCCCACAGCAGCACCGACTCGGGCCGCCAGTTGCGCTGCACGGCGGTGACCAGGTCGGGACGGTCGCCGCTGATGACGATCTCGGTGGTGCCGAGCGCCTGGAGCTCGACCGCCAGCAGCATGTGGCCGAAGCCGAGCGGGAGGCGTCCGGCGGTCTCGCCCAGCATCGCGATGATGCGCTCGGCATGGTGACGGTGGCGCTCGTCGCCGGTGATGGCGGCGAGGCGGAGCAGTCCGACCGCGGCGAGGCTGTTGGCCCCGGGGCTGGCGTTGTCCATCAGATCCTTCGGGCGGGTCACCAGGGCATCGGCGTCCGATCCGGTGGTGAACACGCCGCCGTCGGTCTCGTCCCAGAACAGCTCGATGAGCGCATCGGCGGTGGAGATGGCCTCGTCGATCCAGCGGGAGTGACCGGTGGCCTCGGCGAGACGCACGAGGGCATCGAGCATGGCCCCGTGATCGGCGGCATAGGCGAGGATCTTGGCCTGACCCTCGGCGGCGGATCCGTCGACGGGTCCCTGCCAGGTGCGCAACCAGCGACCGTCGGGACGGCGCAGGTTGTCGCACAGGAAGGCTGCGGTGGTCTCGGCGGCGGTGAGCCAGTTCGGATCGCCGGTGGCGGCGGCCGCTTCCGCGAGCGTGGCCAGCATCAGGCCGTTCCACTCGAGCAGCACCTTGGTGTCGAGTCCGGGTCGCACCCGCTGGGCGCGGGCTTCGAACAGTGCGGCCCGGGCTCGTTCGACCGCCGGTGGACGGATGAGGTCGCCACGCACGACTCGCTCGAGGATGTTGGTGCCCTCCCAGTTGCCGGCCTCGGTGACGCCGTACCACTCGATCGCCGCGTCAGCATCGGGCCCGGCGATGATGCGCACCCCGTCGGCGGACCAGACGTAGAACCTGCCCTCCACCCCCTGCGAGTCGGCGTCCTCGGCGGCGAAGAACCCACCGAGCGGGTGGCGCAGATCGCGCAGCACATAGGCGATGGTCTCGTCGAGCACCTGACGGAACCGGGGCTCCCCGGTGAGCTGCCAGGCATGCAGATACACCCGGGCCAGCAGGGCCTGGTCGTAGAGCATCTTCTCGAAGTGGGGGATCAGCCAGCGGGCGTCGGTGGCGTAGCGGGCGAACCCACCGCCGAGGTGGTCGTAGATGCCACCGCTGGCCATGGCGTCGAGGCAGAGCAGGGCGGCATCGCGCGAGGTCGTGTCCCCGGTGCGTCGGGAGTGGCGCAGCAGGGTGTCGATCGCCATCGACTGCGGGAACTTGGGGGCGCGACCGAACCCGCCGTCGGTGGTGTCGAGCTGGGCGAGCAGCCCGGCCACGGCATGGTCGACCACCGCGAGGTCGGGCGCCGAGGTCGCCGGTGGGATGCGTTCCTGCTCGGCGATGTGGGAGACCAGCTCCTCGGCCTGGGCCACGAGATCGGCGCGACGGGTGCGCCAGAGTTCGTCGATCCTCGTGCACAGCTCGGCGAATCCGAGGTGGTTGCCGCGGGTCTCCTTGGGGAAGTAGGTCCCGGCGTAGAACGGACGGCCGTCGGGGAGGCAGAACACGGTCATCGGCCAGCCGCCGCGACCGACCATGGCCTGGACCGCCGCCATGTAGACGGCGTCGACATCGGGACGTTCCTCACGATCGACCTTGATGTTGACGAACAGGTCGTTCATCAGACGACCGGTCTCAGGATCCTCGAAGGATTCATGGGCCATCACATGGCACCAGTGGCAGGCCGAGTAGCCGATCGAGACCAGCACCGGCACGTCACGGCGGACCGCCTCGGCGAAGGCCTGGGGCGACCAGCTCCACCAGTCGACCGGGTTGTCGCGGTGCTGGGCCAGGTAGGGGGAGACCTGCGCGGGGTCCTCGTCGCGGATGAGCATCGCTGCAGTCTCGCCCGAACCGGGCCGCGATGCAGGAATCGTGATCACCTGACGCGTCCTACGATGCAGGGATGAGCGTCCCCTCCCTCACCCTCCACGACGGCCGCACCATCCCCCAGCTCGGGTTCGGGGTGTTCCAGATCCCGGCCGAGGACACCGCCCGGGTGGTCGGCGAGGCGCTGGCTTCCGGGTATCGCCACATCGACACGGCCTGGGGCTACATGAACGAGGCCGGGGTGGGCGAGGCCATCGCGGCGTCGGGGCTGGCTCGGGACGAGGTGTTCGTCACCACCAAGGTCTGGAACTCGTTCCAGGGCCGCGAGCGCACCATCGAGTCCTTCGAGGCCTCGCTGGAGGCGCTGGGTCTCGAGGAGCTCGACCTGCTGCTCATCCACTGGCCCGCTCCCGGCAACGGTCGCTTCGTCGAGACCTGGGAGACCTTCGTCGAACTGCAGGCGGGCGGCCGACTCCGTTCCATCGGGGTCTCGAACTTCACCCCGGACCACATCCATCGCATCATCGAGGCCACCGGGGTCATCCCGGTGCTCAACCAGGTCGAGCTGCATCCCTGGTTCCAGCAGCGGACCCTGCGGGACTTCCATGAGCTGCACGGGATCCGCACGGAGGCCTGGAGTCCCATCGCTCGGGGCCGTGTCGCCGAGGATCCCACCATCGTGGCCATCGCCGAGGGCCACGGCCGCACACCGGCGCAGGTCACGCTGCGCTGGGAGATCCAGCACGGCATCATCGTGATCCCCAAGAGCGTCACGTCGGAGCGCATCGCCTCGAACCTCGCCGTGTTCGACTTCGAACTCACGGCTGCGGAGATGGCGGCCATCGATGCGCTCGACGACCCGGTCGGAGGTCGGATGGGTCCCGACCCCGAGGAGTTCGACCTCGCCTGAGGGTCAGTTCCCGGTGAAGTCCGGGCGGCGCTTCTCGACGAAGGCCCGCATGCCCTCCTTGGCGTCCGCACTGCGCATCACCGGGACCACGTGGGTGATCTCGATGGGTTGGGCCTCGGCCTCGGGGAGCCAGCCGGTCTTGATCACCGAGGCCTTGGAGGCCCGCACGGCCAGCGGTCCGTTGCCGCAGATGATCTCGGCGATCGCACGGGCCTTCGCCATGCCCTCGCCGGTGGGGACGAGATGGCTGACCAGTCCCCAGCGCAGGGCCTCCTCGGCATCGAGGATGCGACCGGTGAGCAGCATGTCCATGGCCACCGCATAGGGGATCTGGCGCTTGAGACGCATGGTGGAGCCGGCTCCGGCGATGAGTCCGCGCTTCACCTCGGGCACCCCGAAGGTGGCGTGCTCCTCGGCGATGCGGATGTCGGTGGACTGGAGCATCTCGCAGCCACCGCCCATGCACTGCCCGTTGACCACGGCGATGACGGGCTTGGTGCACCAGTGGGTGAGCAGCAGACCCTTGCCGGTGACGCCCGGATCGGTCTCGAGCCGTTCCTTGATGCGCAGGCTCTCCCCGGTGGGATCCCCCGTCATCCAGCCGTCGGCGAGATCGCCGCCGGCGCAGTAGGCGACCTCCCCGGCGCCGGTGAGGATCACGACGCGGATGGAGTCGTCGGCATCAGCGAGATCCCAGGCATCCGCGAAGCGCACGAGCATGTCCGGGGTGAGCGCGTTGCGGCGTTCGGGCCGGTTCATGGTGAGGGTGAGGACAGGGCCGTCCCGGTCGACGAGCAGTGAGGGTTGATCCGACATGACCGGAGCGTAGCCAGCGGATTCAGAGCGACCGGCGCTCGACCTTGCCGAGCGAGGTGCGCGGCAGCGCCCCGCGCAGCTCGAGACGACGGGGTGCGCAGAACGCCGGCAGCTCGGCGCGCACGGCGTCGCGGAGCTGCTCGAGCGATGGCGGTGCGGCCGGATCGGCGGGCACCACGACCGCCGTGACGACCTGACCCCACTCGGGGTCGTCACGGCCGACCACGGCGACCTCGGCCACGGCATCGAGATGTCCCAGCAGGGTCTCGACGGGTCCGGGCCACACGTTCTCGCCGCCGGTGATGATGAGGTCGCCCCGGCGGCCCTGAACGGTGAGCAGGCCGTGGTCGATCGACCCGGCGTCGTCGGTGGGGAACCAGCCATCGGCGGTGCGGGGATCGGTGCCGTCGCGGTAGCAGCGCAGCAGCATCTCGCCCCGCACCTGGATCTCACCGTCGAGGACGCGCAGCTCGACCCCGGGGAGGGCCCGCCCGTCGAACACCACGGCACTGCCGGTCTCGGTCATCCCGTAACTCATGACGCAGTTGTCGGGGAGATGTTCGGGGGCGGCCGACCCCCCGACGATGATGCGGCGGAACACCGAGGGGTCGATGCGGGCCAGTGCGGTCGGCACCACCGAGGTGAGCGTGGCTCCCTCGGCGGCCTCTCCCATGACGGCGGCGGCATCGAAGCGGTCATGCACCACGAGTGGGACCTCGAGGGTGAGGGCGCGCAGGACCACGGCGAGTCCGGCGATGTGTGACAGGGGCAGGCAGCACAGCCAGCGATCGGCGCTCGGGTCGACACCGAGCGCCTCGGAGGTGGCGC
>JAGWYK010000121.1 GCA_018969405.1 Acidobacteriota bacterium | reverse complement strand
CGGGCAGGTGGCCTGGGCCGACCCCGCCAGCGGCCTGTCGTTCGTGTTCCTCAGCAACGCCGTCGACGCCGACATGATGCGCTCGGGCATGCGCTCGAACGCCCTGGCCACCATCGCCGCGGCCCTCGAGCTCTGATCCTCCCCGCTCGGGCCAGCATCCCGAGTGGACGATGGCTAGATTGCACGGCGTTCGACCGCTTCCGGTCCGGACGCCCATCCAGTCACCCATCGACACCCCGTTCAGGAGTCCATCCATGCCCCGATCCATCCTCCAGCGCCAGGCGCGGCGACCGCTGGCAATCGCCTCGGCGATCGCCCTCACCGCTGCGGTCGCGCTGACCTTCGCCCCCACTGCGAACGCCGCCGCCCCGTCAGTGACCTGCGAGGACGCCAATCTCGACAAGTTGGCCAAGGCCACCGGCGGCCAGGTGTTCACCCTGGAGACCGGCGGCATGTGCTACGTGCTGCACGCCTTCAACTCCGCCATCGCACCGGACACCATCAGTCCGGGGTTCTCCTCCTCTGACACCTTCACCGTCACCTCCAGCAGCCCGCTCGACGTCGAGTATCTGGTGGTCGGCGGTGGTGGCGGCGGCGGAGCCGGCGGCACCTGGACCAACACCACCAAGGTCCCCGGCAACCAGCCCGATGCCGGCGGTGGCGCCGGCGGTGCTGGCGGTGAGGTGAAGACCGGTTCGCTGAGCGCGCTCACCGGCGACATCACGGTCTCCATCGGTGCCGGTGGATACGGCGGCCTCCCTGCCTCGGCCAGCAGCGCATCGGCCTCCATGCAGGGAGCGTCCGGCGGTGACTCCGCCTTCGGCACGGTGACCGCCAAGGGCGGCACCGGCGGCTTCGGGGGCGCCGGTGACGGCACCCGGACCGACGGCCAGACCTCGACCTCCTCGGATCTGAAGGACGCCGGTCAGTACGGCGGCAGCAACGGTTCGCACTCGGGCGGCACCAGGGGCAGCTCACCCACGCAGTACGCGGCGCCCGGCGGCGCCGGGGCCGGTGCCGACGGTGTGAGCCCGACCGGTGAGAACGGCGGCGCGGGCGGCGACGGCAGTTCGAGTGAGATCATCGGCTACTCGGTCACCTACGGCGGTGGTGGCGGCGGTTCCACCATCAATCCCGCCAGCGTGCCCTTCAGCGGCACCCGCTCCGGTGGTCTCGGCGGCTTCGGCGGCGGCGGCGCCGGGAACGCCAACGGGAACGGCGTCACCGGGATGGACGGGCTCGGCGGCGGTGGCGGCGGCGGCCGCGCCGACGGCAGCACCACCGCCAACGACACCAACGCCGGCTACGGCGGCATCGGTGGCAGCGGCATCGTGATCGTGCGCTACATGGCCCGCATGGCACCCCAGACCCCGGCCCCGCCCACGGTGGTGGCCGGTGACGGTCAGGTCACCATCACCATCACCCCGCTGGCCGAGGCGCCCGACTCCTACACGGTGACCACGGTCGAGGATCCCACCAAGACCTGCACCATCACCCCGCCGGCGACCACCTGCGTGATCACCGGTCTCACCAACGGTGAGTCGTACACGTTCCTGCTGACCGCCGGCAATGCCGTGGGCACCTCGAGCGCCTCGGCGGCCTCGACCCCGGCCACGCCGGAGGCACCCACCACGACCACCTCGACGACCGAGCCCTCCGGTCCGCTGCCCTACACCGGCAGCGACTCGCTGGGCCTGGTCCGCATGGCGCTCGTCGTCCTCGCTCTCGGCGGTGGCGTCACGCTCATCGCCCGGCGTCGCCGCAGCACCATCGGCTGATCCCGGGGCACCCTCGGCGCATCCTCGATGCGGTCACGGAGCCGCTCGGCCCTCGGGTCGGGCGGCTCCGTCGCGTCCGGCCATCATCTCCGAACATCGCGTCCGGCCATCACCTCGGGACATCACGTCGGGAGATCGCGCCCATCGGGCCGACCTCCCTCACTAGAGTGAATCTCGCCTGCTGCCGGCGTCGATCACCGGCTTCGTCGGACCAGACCTCCGGCAGCGGCTGATCCGACAGGAGCCCCCATGTCCAGACCCGCCGCTCGTCCCCTCGCCATCGTCTCGGTGGTGGCGCTGACCAGCGGCCTCGCCCTGGGATTCGCCCCCGCCGGCGCGGTCGGTAACGGCGGCAACGGCGGTGCCGGCGGCAGGCCGCCCGGTCTCGGCGGGAACGGCGGTGTCGGGGGCACCGGTGGTAACGGCGGTGTGGGCGGCACCGGCCCCATCGACTGCACCGATGCCAACCTCGATCGCCTCGCCCGGGCCTCCGGCGGTGAGGTGCACGCCCTGGAGACCGACGCCCACTGTGTGGTGGTGCACCGCTTCACCAGCGACGGCGAGTTCCGCATCACCACCCGCATGACCTACCCGATGCAGACCCTCGTGGTCGGCGGCGGTGGCGGTGGCGGTGCCGGCAGCGGCTGGGAGGACACCCTCAAGGCCTCCGGTGCGGAGCCCGACTCCGGCGCCGGGGCCGGCGGTGCAGGTGGCGAGGTGCTGGGTGCCGATGTCTCCGTCAACCCTGACGGATCCTTCACCTACACACCGAGAGATCCCAGCAGCGGCGACGAAACGTTCATCTGGAACGGCCCTGGCCTCAGCGGTGCACCGGCGTTTGACGCAGATAACGATACGTTGTCGGTGACCGTCGGCCGGGGCGGCAGCGGCGGGAACGCCGGATCCTCGGCGCCGGGCAGCACCGTCGGCGGCCAGGGCGGCAACGGTGGTGCCTCCGCCTTCGGTGATCTCATCGCCCGGGGCGGAACCGGCGGGTTCGGCGGGCAGGGCGCTGAGGGCGCCACCGCCGGTGTCCAGAACGGTTCGGCCACCTCGCCGCGGGCCGG
>JAGWYK010000045.1 GCA_018969405.1 Acidobacteriota bacterium | reverse complement strand
GCCCTCGGCATCGACGGCCAGGTCCTCGTGGACTCCTGGGAGATCACTCCCGTCGTCGGCGACCGCTACCTGCTGTGCAGTGACGGCCTGTTCAACGAGGTCGACGACAGTCGCATCGCCGCGGTGCTCCGCCGCCTCGCCGACCCGACCGAGGCGGCGCGTGAACTGGTGCGGCTCGCCAACGAGGCCGGAGGTCGCGACAACATCACCTGTGTGGTGGTCGACGTCCTCGACGACACCGGTCGCGATCCCTCACCCATCGGTGACTCCCGCATCACCAGCCATCTCGCCGGGTCCGAACCCGACGGCGGCATCCGCCCGACCGCGACGGCGCCCGCCAGCACGGAGCGTCCCCCGGTGGCCGACCGTCTCCGCAGCTCACTCGGCTCCACCATGACCTGGCGGGTCGGTCTGTTCATCGGGTCCATGGTCGTGCTGGCGCTGTTCGTACTGGGGTTCGTGTGGTGGACCGGCAACCGCACCTACTACGTGGGCACCGACGGCGAGCAGGTCGTCATCTACCGCGGACGACCCGGTGGGCTGCTGTGGATCGAACCGGAGCAGGTGGAGTCCACCGATGTCCGGCTCGACGAGGTGCCCGGAGCACGGCGCACCGAGGTGACCGACGGCGTGCAGGAGCCCTCGCTCTCGGCGGCGCGCACCTATGTGCGCAACCTGCGCGAGCAGATCGACCAGACCCGGCCCTCCACGACGACCACCACCACCGGGTGAACCCATGACCCGGCGGCGCAACACCGAACTGGGCCTGATGCTGCTGGTCGTGATCATCACCGCCGGCGCCTATGTGCTGGCCAGCCTCGGCTCGGAGTCGCGCATCCCGCCCGACATCGTGCCCTTCCTGGTGCTGGTGCTCGGTCTGCTGCTCGGAGCCCATGTGGCCGTGCGGCGTCTCGCCCCCGAGTCCGATCCGATCCTGCTGCCCACCGCAGCGCTGCTCAACGGCATCGGGTACGTGGTCATCGCCGGCCTCGACCAGAAGCTCGCCGCCGCCCAGGCCACCTGGACCGCGGTGGGCATCGTGGCCTTCGTGCTCACCCTGGTGGTGGTCAAGCGTCCGCGCAGCCTCGAGCGCTATCGCTACACCTTCGCCCTCGGGGGCATCCTGCTGCTGCTGCTGCCGATGTTCCCGGTGATCGGCCGCACGGTGAACGGCAGTCGCATCTGGGTGGCGCTGGGTCCCATCAGCTTCCAGCCCGGCGAGATCGCCAAGGTGGTGCTGGCCATCTTCTTCGCCGCCTACCTCGCCGATCAGCGCGAACTCATCGCCACCAGTGTGTGGAAGGTCGGTCCGTTCCGACTGCCCGATCCGAAGTACCTCGGTCCGGTGCTCGTGGCCTGGGCGGTCACGCTGCTGGTGATGGTGTACCAGAAGGACCTCGGCTCCTCGCTGCTGTTCTTCGCCCTGTTCATCGTGATGCTCTGGGTCGCCACCCAGCGCACCTCGTTCCTCGTGATCGGGTTCAGCCTGTTCAGCGCCGGCGCCTTCTTCGCCTGGCGATCGTTCAGCCATGTGCAGACCCGGGTGAGCATCTGGCTCGACCCCTGGAGGAACCCGGCCGGTGACGGCTACCAGATCATCCAGGGCCTGTTCGCCATGGCCTTCGGAGGCATCACCGGCACCGGGCTCGGGCTGGGCGGGGGCGTGCGAATCCCGGCCAGTGAGAACGACTTCATCTTCGCCGTGATCGCCGAGGAGCTCGGACTCGCCGGCGGGGCGCTGGTGCTCATCGCCTATCTGCTCATGGTCGGGTCCGGACTGCGCATCGCCACTCGCGCCGAGCAGGCCTTCGACAAGCTGCTGGCCACCGGCCTCACCCTGCTGCTGGGCCTGCAGGCGTTCATCATCGTGGCCGGGGTGCTGCGAGTGCTGCCGCTCACCGGTGTCACCCTGCCGTTCGTCTCCTACGGCGGTTCGTCGTTGGTGGTGAACTACGTGCTGCTGGCGCTGCTGCTGCGCATCAGTGATCGCAGCGAACGGTCGAAGCAGCCGGTGCCGACGACGGCGGCAGTGGCATGAATCGAAATATCCGTCGCCTCGGTGCCGTCATCATCGGTCTCTATCTGGTGCTGTTCGTCAAGCTCAACTGGATCCAGGTCGTGCAGAAGGAGAGCCTGGACAACAACCCGCTCAACACCGCCCAGGTCCGACGCGACTTCAACCGTCCCCGTGGCACCATCAGTTCCGCCGATGGTGTGCTGCTGGCCCAGAGCATCGCCAACCCCGATCGCAGCTCCGAGTTCACCCGGCTGCGCGTGTACCCAGAGGGCGAGCTGTTCGGGCAGGTCACCGGGTACTTCTCGTTCACCTTCGGCTCCTCGGCGGTGGAGCGCGAGTACAACGACGAGTTGGCCGGCACCACCTTCGACCAGCAGGTGCGCGGCTTCTCGGATCTGTTCGTCGCCCGGGAGAACGTCGGTGATGTGCTGCTCACGGTGCGCCGGGACGTGCAACAGGTGGCCCGCGAGCAGCTCGGTGACCGGTCCGGCTCGGTGGTGGCCCTCGATCCCCGCAGCGGGGACATCCTCGCCTTCTGGAGCTCGCCCTCCTTCGACCCGAACGAGATCAGCACCATCGATTCGAAGGCCGCCAACGAGAACTGGAAGCGCCTCACCACCACGCCGGGCAATCCGCTGCGCGCCCATCAGTTCCAGGACCGCTACTTCCCGGGCTCGACGTTCAAGGTCGTCACCGCCGGCATCGGTCTGCAGAGCGGCAGGGTCACCGATGTGGATCCCTCCTATCCGGTCAGCACGGGCTACATCGCGAAGAACACCACGCTGCCCATCCGGAACTTCGGTGGTGAGGCCTGTGGTGGCACCCTGCCGGAGATCCTCCGGACCTCCTGCAACTCGGCCTTCGCCGAGATGGGCACCGAGACGATCGGACCCGACGACATGGTCTCCGGTGTGGCCCGCTGGGGGTTCAACTCCTCGCCCCCGATCGATCTGCCGGGTGCGGTGCGCTCGGTGTTCCCGACCGATGTGGGCAACAACCCGGCCAAGCTCGCCCAGTCCTCCATCGGCCAGAACGACGTGCAGGCCTCGCCGCTGCAGATGGCGCTGGTGGCCGCCGGTGTCGCCAACGGCGGCACGATCATGAAGCCACATGTGCTGAACGAGGTCCGCAACGCCCAGGGTGCGGTGGTGAAGTCCTACACGCCGACCCCGTGGCTGCGTCCGCTGGCCGCCGGCTTCGCCGATGAGCTGCGCCAGGACATGATCGGCGTGGTCACCAGTGGCACGGCCACGGCCATGGCCATCCCCGGCTTCGAGGTGGGGGGCAAGACCGGGACCGCCCAGCTGGGCACCGAACCGCCCCGCAGCCACACCTGGATCATCGGGTTCGCCGGCCCCCCGGGACAGCCCCCGACGGTGGCCGTCGCGGTGGTCGTCCTCGACCAGTCCGGCGCCAGCGAGGCCACCGGCGGCCGGGTCGCCGCCCCCATCGCCCGGGCCGTCCTGCTGGCGGCGCTGCAGGCGCAGGGCCTGGCCTGAACATCGGTAGTGTTGCCCCCGATGAGCGACACGCCCTCCGAACCCACAGTGTTCAACGACCGCTACGAGCTGCACCGCAAGTTGGCCCGTGGCGGCATGGCCGATGTGTATCTGGCCCGTGATCTCCTGCTCGATCGACCGGTGGCGGTGAAGGTGCTCTTCGCCGAGCACGCCCGCGACGAGCTGTTCGTCGAGCGGTTCCGCCGCGAGGCGCAGGCGGCGGCCAACCTCAACCACCCCAACATCGTCGCCGTCTACGACTGGGGCCAGCAGTTCGGCACCTACTTCATCGTCATGGAGTACATCGACGGTCGGCCGCTCTCCGAGATCGTCCACACCGAGGGTCCATTGCATCCCAACCGCGCCGCTGAGATCACCGCGGACGTCGCCGCGGCGCTCGCCTTCGCACATCGCAACGGTGTGGTGCATCGCGACGTCAAGCCCGGCAACATCCTCATCACCCCGACCGGACACGTGAAGGTCGCCGACTTCGGCATCGCCCAGGCCACCACCACCGACGCCTCGGCCAATCTCACGCAGGCCGGCGCTGTCATGGGCACCGCCACCTACTTCTCGCCCGAGCAGGCCCAAGGCCGTGCCGTGGATCCGCGTTCCGATCTCTACTCGCTCGGCTGCGTGCTCTACGAGATGCTGACGGCGCGTCCGCCCTTCAGCGGTGACTCGCCGGTGGCGGTGGCCTACAAGCATGTGCAGGAACAGCCCATCCCGCCGAGCCAGATCAACCCCACCGTGCCGATGCCGCTCGAGGCCATCGACATGACCCTGCTCAACAAGGATCCCTTCCTGCGCTACGCGTCGGCCGAGGATCTCCGCACCGATCTGCGTCGGTTCCTCGACGGTCGCCCCGTGGCCGCCGCCGGGGCCGTGGCCGGTGCCGGTGCGGTCGCCGCCGGGGGCTTCGCCGCCGCCGATGCCACCACCGCGGTGCCCACCGTGGGTGCCGGCGGCGCCGGCTTCGGTGGTCCGCCGACCACGGCGCTGCCCTACGCCCAGCCGCCGGAGAAGAAGCGCACCGGTCTCTACGTCGGTGTGCTCGTGGCCGTGCTGGCCATCGCCGGCATCGCGCTGTTCTTCCTGGCCAACAATCTCGGCAAGTCCACGCCGCAGGTCGACGTCCCCGATGTCACCGGCACCAACGTGGTCGACGCCACCAACACGCTGCGCAACGCCGGGTTCAAGGTCACGGTCAAGAACCAGGCCAACGACACCGTGCCGCAGAACGAGGTGTTCCAGCAGACCCCGAAGGGCAACACCAAGGCCGATCAGGGTTCCACCGTCGAGATCGTCGTCAGCGGCGGGGTCGGCGATGCCAAGGTGCCCGATGTGGTGGGTCGCACCCAGGCGGCGGCCGAGTCGCTGCTCAAGACCAGCGGCTTCATCCCCGAGGCCATCCCCACCCCCAGCGACACCGTGCCCTCGGGTCAGGTCATCTCCCAGAGTCCGGCCGGCGGCACCACTGCCAACAAGAACTCCGTGGTGCAGATCAACGTCTCGAGCGGTGCCGCCAAGGTCGCCATCCCGGATGTGACCGGACTGCCCGCCACCACGGCCTCGAACCAGCTGGGTCAGCTGGGCTTCAAGGTCACCACCACCACGCAGGCCTCGGCCACGGTGCCGGCCAACTCGGTCATCAGCACCACCCCGCCGGCGGGCACCGAGGCGGCCAAGGGCTCCAGCGTCACCCTCGTGGTCTCCAGCGGCCCGTCGCCCACCAGCAGCTCGTCCTCGACGACGAGCACCACCAAGCCCTAGTCAGCGACAGCGGTCCAGGAAGTTCCCCACCAGCTGGTGACCACCGGCGGTGAGGATCGACTCGGGGTGGAACTGCACGCCCTCGACGTCGAACTCGCGATGACGCAGTCCCATCACCAGGCCGTCGCTGGTCTGGGCGGTGATCTCGAGCACCTCGGGCACGCTGTCGCGGGCCACGACCAATGAGTGGTAGCGGGTGGCCTCGAACGGGTTGGGCAGCCCGGCGAACACCCCGACCCCGGTGTGCTCGATGAGCGAGGTCTTGCCGTGCATGATCTCGGGGGCGCGCACGACGTCGCCGCCGTAGATCTGTCCGATGCACTGGTGGCCCAGGCACACCCCGAACACCGGGATGCGACCGGCGAAGTGCCGTATGACCTCGTTGGACAGTCCGGCATCCTCGGGTCGACCCGGTCCGGGACTGATGAGCACCCCGTCGGGGGAGAGGGCATCGATCTGCTCGAGGGTGAGCGAATCGCAGCGGTGCACCAGCGGCTCGGCCCCCAGCTCGCCCAGGTACTGCACGAGGTTGAACACGAACGAGTCGTAGTTGTCGAGCACGAGGATCCGGGGCGTCATCGGGCTCGACCCTACCGCCCGCCCCCGCCACGGTGAACAGAGATTCCCATCGGCCGCTAGGGTGCGCCCATGGCTTCCAAGAATGGTTCATCCCGTCGAGGGGGACGCGCCGATGGTCGCAGCGCCGGCGGTCGCGTCACGCCCAAGGGCGGACCGGTGAAGACCCACAAGGTGACCACCAGCGTCCACGCCGCCCAGGCCTCCACCCGCTACACCCCGCCCACCGTGCAGCATCACGGCCCCACCCCGCGCTGGGTTCCGGTGACCATGATCGCCGGATTCGTGCTCGGGTTCCTGGTGATCTTCCTGCATTACGTCGATCTGCTGCTGCCGGGTGCGCTCAGCAACTGGTGGCTGCTGGTCGGTCTCGGCCTCATCCTCGGCGGCATCATCTCCGCCACCCAGTACCGCTGACCGATCACTGCTGAACGGTCACCGCTGACCGATCACCCCCGATGGAGACCGGTCCCGGCGGGCGATCGTCGGCAGCCGCCGAGTGAACGGTGGGTTACATCGCTGTAACCCTCCCCAAGGTTTTCCACAGATTGGGGAGAACCTCAGCGGTCGATCAGAGGTCGTCCACCGGGGTCACCATCACCATGTCCTCCTGACAGTGGCGGGGTGGTTCCGGGTCCTGCTCGGGGGCGGCGGTCATGCGGACCTCGGTGCCGCAGATCTCACAGCGATAGGTGAGTTTCACCCGGCGCATCTCACCGGTGGGTGGGGGAGCCGGCACCGGTCGGGCCAGGCCGCCCAGCATGAGCACCCCGATGCGCAGGATGAGCCAGCAGGCCACCGCGGCGACCAGTGACTTGATGACACCGAACCCGGCGAGCATCGCCGCGATCGCGCCGGTGGCGACGACCGCGGCGATGACCCGATGGTTGCGGATCATGGCTCAGCCCAGACGCTCGATGATGGTGGCGTTGGCGAGGCCACCGCCCTCACACATGGTCTGCAGGCCGTAGCGACCACCGGTGCGCTCGAGTTCGCACAGCAGCGTGCCCAGCAGCTTGGTGCCCGAGGCGCCGAGGGGATGGCCGAGGGCGATGGCGCCGCCGTTCACGTTGACCCGGCTCATGTCGGGGTGCAGCTCGCGCTCCCAGGCCAGCACGACCGAGGCGAAGGCCTCGTTGATCTCGATGAGGTCGATGTCGTCGAGGCTGAGGCCGGCCCGCTCGAGCACCTTGTGGGTGGCGGGGATGGGGCCGGTGAGCATGAGGCGGGGATCGACGCCGGCGAGGGAGAACGAATGGAACCGGGCCCGGGGCGTGAGTCCGAGCTTGGCCGCCGCGGCCTCGCTCATGATCAGGGCCGCCGAGGCACCGTCGGTGATCTGGGAGGAGTTGCCGGCGGTGACGCGACCGTCGGGGCGGAAGGCGGGCTTGAGCCCGGCGAGTGATTCCATCGAGGTGGTGTCGCGGATGCCCTCATCGGCCCGCACCAGACCGTCGTCGGTGATGATCTCGCCGCTGTCCTTGTCGCGACGCCGCAGCGCCACCGGGATGATCTCCTGATCGAAGCGACCCTCGTCGCGGGCACGGGCGGCACGCTGCTGCGACTCGACCGAGTAGGCGTCGAGCTCCTCACGGGTGATGTTCCACTGCTCGGCGATGAGCTCGGCCGACAGACCCTGCGGGATGAGCCCGCCGGCCTCGGCGTAGCGGGCCTCGACCCGGGTGCCGAACGGGAAGCCGACGCCCTGACCGAAGGATGCGCCCATGGGCACGAGGCTCATGACCTCCACGCCGGCGGCGATCACGATGTCGTTCACCCCGGCCATGACCGACTGGGCGGCGAAGGCGGCGGCCTGCTGCGAGGAACCGCACTGACGGTCGATGGTGGTGCCGGGGACGCTCTCGGGGAAGCCGGCGGCCAGTGCTGCGTTGCGGGCGACGTTGAGCGCCTGGGCACCGACCTGGCTGACGCACCCCATCATCACGTCGTCGACCAGTGCAGGGTCGAGATCGTTGCGCTGGACGAGCGTCGAGAGCAGTTCGCCGGCGAGATCGGCGGGATGCCAGCCGGAGAGGGAACCGTTGCGCTTGCCGCCGGCGGTGCGGACGACGTCGACGATGACTGCGTCGGTCATGGGGGACACTCCTAGGGGATCGGGGCCCGGGGGGGGCGAAGACCGTCAGTCTCGCAGCCGCGGGCGCTGGACGCTATGTGACCGCCGGGAGCCGCTGGCCAGGCCCCGGTCAGGCCCGATCAGCTCCTGATCAGACCCCGTCGGGCCACGCTGGTAAGGCCCCGGTCAGCGGCTGTTCCACTGCAGGATCGCCCGGGAGTCGTGCTCCCAGCCGAGGATGCACAGGGTGGCGGGGTCGAGCACGAACCGACGCCCCTCGCAGGGGTCGAGCTCGCACCAGCGGGCGGTGAGGGTGCGCAGGATGTGGCCATGGGCGAACACGATGCAGTCGCCCTCGGCGGCCAGCACCCGCTCGATCACGGCATCGGCCCGCGCGGCGACCTGCTCGATGGTCTCGCCGCCGGGGATGGCACCGGTCCACACCGTCCAGCCCGGCACCGTCCGGTGGATCTCGGCGCTGGTGATGCCCTCGTACTCGCCGTACTCCCATTCGATGAGGTTCGGTTCGACCTCGGCCTGCGCACCGAGACCAACCAGTTCACAGGTGCGCCGCGCCCGTTGCAGCGGACTGGTCAGCACGAGGGCGAAGCGTTCATGGGCGAGCAGGGCGCCGGTGGCCCGGGCCTGCTCCTCGCCCTCGGGCAGCAGCGGGATGTCGGTGTGACCGGTGTGCTGTCCGGTGCGACTCCACTCGGTGGCCCCGTGGCGGATCACGAACAGTCGGTTGCGGGTCGCGCTCATGGCATCGGTCCGGGAGGGGCGGGCGGTTCACCGGGCCAGCGACCATGGTGCTGGGTGAGTCGACGGGCCGAGCTCGGCCCCCAGGACCCCTGGGCGTAGCGCTCGACAGGTTCGTGATCGGTGAGGATCCGCTCGACGATGCGCCACGACTCGAGCACCGAGTCCTCGCGGGCGAACAGGGTGGGGTCGCCCTTCATGGCCTCCTCGATGAGCAGCTCGTAGGGCTCGGGACCGGTGTCGAGACGCTCCTCCGGCGGGGGGGCGAGGGTGATGACATCGGGCATCATCGTCTCGCCCGGTTCCTTGTGCAGCCAGGTGATGGCGGCGAAGTTCTCCGGCTTGGCCTCGATGCGGATCGAGTTGTGGGGCAGATGCGAGTGGTCGCGCAGCCACAGCGGGCGCGGCGGACTCTTGAACTCGATGGTCATCTCGGTGACAGTCTCGGCCAGGGCCTTGCCGGCCCGCAGGAAGAACGGCACACCGCTCCAGCGCGGCGAATCGATGTCGAGCCGGAACGCTGCGTAGGTCTCGGTGTCGGAGTCGGGTCGCACCCCGGCCACATCGAGGTAGCCGGCGTACTGGCCGCGCACGAAATGTTCCGGTTCGACCACCCGACACGCCTCCAGCACCTTGGCCTTCTCGTCGCGCAGGGCCTTGGAGTGCTCGTTGACCGGCTGCTCCATGCCGAGCAGGGCCACCATCTGCAGCAGATGGTTCTGCACCACATCGCGCAGCGCCCCGACCGAGTCGTAGAAGCTGCCGCGGTCCTCCACCCCGAAGGCCTCCGCCATCGTGATCTTCACCGAGGACACATAGGTGCGGTTCCACAGCGGCTCGGCGATGGCGTTGGCGAAGCGGGTGACCAGCAGACTGCGCAGAGCCTCCTTGCCGACGAAATGATCGATGCGGAAGATCGCTGATTCGGGGAACTTCTCGTGCAGTGTCGTGTTGAGCGCCACCGCAGAGGCGTGATCGCGGCCGAAGGGCTTCTCGATGATGAGGCGCGCCCCTTCGGCCAGCCCGCCGGCATGGATGCCATCGGCCACCGTGGCGAACATCGACGGCGGGATGGCGAAGTGGAAGATCGGGTGCCGGGTGAGGCCGGCTGCCCCACGGAGGCGTTCGAAGGTGGTGGGGTCGTTGTAGTCACCCCCGACGTAGGTCATGCGGGCGATGAGGCGGTCGAAGGCGGCCTGGTCCCAGTCCTCGCCCGCGTCGGCGATCGAGGAGCGGCAGTGCTCGTGCAGATCGGCGTCCGACCAGTCCTCACGGGCCACGCCGATGACGGGGATCCCCAGGCGGTGGCGGCACTCGAGTCGATAGATGGCGGGGAAGAGCTTCTTACGGGCGAGATCACCCGAGGCGCCGAACATCACCAGCAGATCGGAGCGGGGCTTGTCCTGGGGTTCGGATGACAGCGGCATGCGGGCCCCTCCGGGGACGACGGATCCGCTCAACCTACTCAGTGCGTCAGGTCCCGGTCCGATGGCTGAACGGTCTCTGACCCCGGACCCGTGCCGTATTGGCACTGCGCGACGGCGGTCGTATGCTCGGTCGCCGTGCCCGGTGTCGGGCGTTGGAGGTGTTGGGAACGTGCATGTCGTCGTCGTCGGATGCGGCCGGGTCGGATCCGGTCTGGCCGCCACCCTGGTGGGTCAGGGACACACGGTGGCGGTCATCGACCGCAAGAAGTCGGCCTTCCGCCGTCTCCCCGAGGACTTCTCGGGCCAGACCATCGTCGGCGTCGGCTTCGACCGCAACACCCTGATCGCCGCCGGCATCGAACGGGCCGACGCCCTCGCCGCGGTCACCAACGGCGACAACTCCAACATCCTCATCGCCCGGACCGCCCGCGAGTTCTTCAAGATCGACCGGGTCGTGGCCCGCATCTACGACCAGCGTCGCGCCGCCATCTACGAGCGTCTCGGCATCTCCACCGTCGCCACGGTGGGGTGGGCCATCGAACGCGTCATGCGTCGCATCAAGCCCGACGACGCCGGCATCGAATGGGTGGATCCCAGCGCCAAGGTCTGTCTCGTCGAGAGGATCATGCCGGCGGCCTGGGCCGGTCACGCCCTCGCAGGACTCGAGGTCGACGGCGAGATCCGCATCGTGGCGCTCACCCGCCTCGGAGTCGCCCAGCTCGTCTCGAGCGCCACGCTCGCCCAGGAGGGCGATGTCGTGTGGCTCGCCGTCGCCGGAGATCGCATCGATGCCCTCGATCAACGTCTCGGCACCGCACCCGGAGGTCATCACTGATGCGCGTCGTCATCGCAGGTGGCGGCAACGTCGGCACCTACATCGCCACCGAACTGCAGAAGGTCGGCCACGAGGTCCTCATCATCGAGGTCGATCCGGCTCGCTACGCCCGCGCCATCTCCTCCGATGAGACCCCCGGGGTCACCTGGATGAACGTCGACGGCTGCGAGGTCTCCGAGTTCGCCAAGGCCGAGCCGAACCGCGCCGATGTCGTGGTGGCGGTCACCGGCGATGACGAGGACAACCTCGTCATCTCGCTGCTGGCCAAGCAGGAGTTCGGCGTCCCCCGAGTGGTCGCCCGCGTGAACAACCCCAACAACGAATGGATGTTCAACGCCAGTTGGGGTGTCGACGTCTCGGTCTCCACGCCCCATCTGCTCACGGCACTGGTCGAGGAGGCCGTCACCGTGGGCTCGCTGGTGCGCATCCTGTCGTTCGAGAACGACCGGGCCCGCCTCTCGGAGATCACCCTGGCCGACTCCTCGCCGGCCATCGGCAAGGAGATCAAGTCCCTCGAACTGCCCCGCGAGTCGACCATCGTGGCGGTCCTGCGCGATGGCCATCTGGTGGTGCCCCGGGGCGACACCGTGCTGGGGGCCGGCGACGAGGTCCTGATGCTGGCCACCTCCGACTCCGAGGACGCCATCCGGGCCGTCCTGGTGGGCTGAACCACCGATCGGTGCCCCATCGGCGGAGTTCGGTCCCCGACCCGCCGCATCGGCTCCTCCATCGGCCATACTGTCGGCAGTGAGGGGAGTATCCCGACACGACGGCGTCGTCATCACGGCGTCGTGATCACCGCTCGAACGGCGATCACGATTCCCGGTTCCGTCGGCCCACGGCTGTGGGTGGGAGAGACCTCCGGTCGTCGGGGCACAACCGTGTCCCGGCCTCGTCGCTGCACGACCCGACCGGAGCACCCATGTCCCCCGATGCGATCACCGTCCCCGTGAACCCCGCCGACGACGCCGTCGACGTCTGTGCGCTCGACGGCTCCGCCGTGCTCGCGCTCCAGCGGGTCGAGGCGGACACGGGGCTGAGCACCGCAGAGGTGTCGGCCCGCACCGTCGAGTTCGGCGCCAACCGCCTCGCTGAGCCCGAGCAGCGCTCGCGCCTGGCGATGTTCCTCGACCAGTTCCGCAGCAGCATCGTCGCCATCCTCGCCGCCGCCGCCGTCATCGCCGGCCTCGTCGGGCATGTGAAGGACACCCTCGTCATCCTCGTGGTGCTGCTGGTCAACGCCGTGTTCGGGTACGTCCAGGAGGGTCGGGCCTCAGGTGCACTCGCTGCACTCGAACGGATGCTCATCACCATCGTGCGCGTGCGTCGCGACGGACGGGTGCAGGAGGTCCCGGCCGAGGAACTCGTGCCCGGCGACATCGTGCTGCTCGAGGCCGGTGACCGTGTCCCCGCCGATGGCCGCATCATCCTCGCCGCCAACGCCTCGATCGACGAGGCCTCGCTCACCGGCGAGTCGGTGCCCGTGGACAAACGGGCCGATCATCTCGCCGACGCCGGTGCACCTCTCGGTGATCGTCTCGGCATGGTCTTCATGAACACCACCGTGGTGCGCGGTCGGGTCGAGGCGGTCATCACGGCCACGGGCATGCGCACCGAGATGGGCCGTGTCGCCGATCTGCTCACCTCGGCCGAGGCCACGCGGACCCCGCTCGAGCGTCAGCTCGACACCCTCGGACGTCGGCTGGCGATGCTGGCCGGTGCGGCGGCGGTCGCAGTGCTGGCGCTGCAGCTGGTGCGGGGCACCCGAGTCGGTGTGGCACTGCTCGACTCCATCGCCCTCGCCGTGGCCGCCATCCCCGAGGGACTCCCGGCGGTCGTCACCGTCACCCTGGCGCTCGGTGTGGCCCGCATGGCCAAGCGCAACGCCATCGTCAAGCGACTCCACTCGGTCGAGACCCTCGGCGCCACCTCGGTGATCTGCTCGGACAAGACCGGCACGCTCACCCTGAACCAGATGACGGCCCGCGAGATCCTTCGCGGTGACGCCGTCTGGCACCTCTCGGGTGAGGGGTACTCGATCGACGGCTCGGTCACCGACGCCGATGGTGTCGTGGTCGGCACGGCGCACACGCAGCAGCCGGCACTGGTCATGGCCCTCTGCTCCGATGCGGTGGCCGGCATCTTCGACGAGTCGGGCGAGCCGACCATCGTCGGTGATCCCACCGAGGGCGCCCTCGTGGTCGCCGCCGAGAAGCTCGGGGTTCCGGTGGTCGAGGCCCGGGCCGCGCATCCCCGTCTGGGCGAGGTGCCCTTCGACTCGGCCACCAAGTTCATGGCCACCTTCCATCGGCCCGACCCTGCCGGCGATGTGCTGGTGTGTGTGAAGGGAGCCCCCGATGTGCTGCTGGAGCGGGCCTCGACGCTGATCGACGGCACCGGTGACGCCCGCTCCCTCGACGAGTCCACCCGCGGGTCGGTGCATGCCGCCAACGAACGCCTCGCCGGCCGGGGCATGCGGGTGCTGGCCGTGGCCACCCGGCTGGTGCCCGCCGCCGAGATCCTCGATGCCGAGGGTTCGGTGTTCGATCCCGATGCCTGGATCGCAGACCTCCGGCTCGAGGCCCTGGTGGGCATCATCGATCCACCCCGGGCCGAGGCCCGCGACGCCATCGCCGCCTGCCATGTCGCCGGCATCGGCGTGAAGATGATCACCGGCGACCATGCCGTCACCGCCGGCGCCATCGCCGGCGAGCTCGGCATCACCGGCGGGGTCATCACCGGGGCGCAGCTCGACGCCATGGACGACACCGAACTCGCCGAGCGCGTCGGTTCGATCGGGGTGTTCGCCCGCGTCTCCCCCGAGCACAAGGTTCGGGTGGTCACCGCACTGCAGGCCAACGGTGAGATCGTGGCCATGACCGGCGACGGGGTGAACGACGCCGCTGCGCTGCGTCATGCCGACATCGGTGTGGCCATGGGCATCACCGGCACCGAGGTCACCAAGGAGGCCAGCGACATGGTGCTGGTCGACGACGACTTCGCCACCATCGTCGAGGCGGTCAAGGGTGGTCGGGCCATCTACGACAACATCATCAAGTTCGTGCGCTTCCAGCTCTCCACCAACATCTCGGCCATCCTCACCATCGTCGGGGCCTCACTGGTCAGCTGGCCGGTGCCGTTCACCCCGCTGCAGATCCTGTGGGTCAACCTCATCGCCGACGGACCGCCCGCCATCACCCTGGGCACCGACACCCCCGATGATCGGGTGATGCAGCGCCCGCCGGTGCGACCGGGTTCGGCCATCCTGTCGGGTGGTCGCATCCTGCGCATCGGCTTCACCGGTGCAGTCATGGCGGCCAGCCTGCTGCTGCTGTTCGCCTTCTCCCTGCGGCACTACGGCCTCTCGGCCAGTTCCTTCGTCGACGACTACGACTCCTACTCGGCGTCGGCCCGTCTGGTGCTCACCATGATGTTCACCACCTTCGTGTTCCAACAGCTGTTCAACGTGTTCAACGCCCGCACCGAGAACGAATCCATCCTGCGCCGCCGGGTGCCCAACCGGGCGCTCACCCTGGTGGTGGGCGGCCTGTTCCTCCTGCAGATCGCCGTGGTGCAGCTCGGGTTCCTCCAGGGCATCTTCCGAACCGTGGATCTGAGCATCGTCCAGATCCTCCTCTGTGCCGGGATCGCATCGTTGGTGGTGGTCACCGAGGAGATCCGCAAGGCCGTCGATCGGAACCTGGCGGGACGGCGATGACCATGAACGATCACGATTCCCGCCGCGAGGCCGTCGACGAGTTCGCCGATGCGCTCATCGAGACCGAGCTCGAGGTCGGTCGTCAGGAGGAGACCCGCGAGGAGGCCAAGCGGCATGTGCTGTTCCGGGCCGTGCGCATCGCCCTCGGCCTGGCGGTCTGCGCCGCCGGGGTGTTCCTCATCGTGTTCCCCGGCCCGGGCATGGTGGTGCTCGCCGCTGGTCTGGCCATCCTGTCGCGAGATGTTCCGTTCGCCCGACGGCTCCTGCACAACGTGCGCAGCCGGATCCCGGAGAACGATCGTGGTGAGATCTCCCGACCGATCCTCATCGGGGGGCTGCTGCTGAGCACCGTGACGGTGGGAGCCAGTCTCTGGTGGTGGCTGCTGCGCTGAGCGCCCCCGGGACTACGGCACCACCGTCGCCCACTCGGCGAGCAGGTCGATGTCGCCGATGGCCTCGAGGCCTCCATCGGTGATGGGCAGACGGTTCCAGGCCCACAGGCAGAGCGCATCGGCGGGTCCACGCACGGCGAGGGAGCCCTTGGCGTGCTCGCGCACGGTGACGGGGGAGCCGTCGGTGAAGGTGGTGAGCCACTCGCCGGGCGCATCGGTGCAGTGCAGGTGGAAACTGGCTGACAGCGTCGGGTTCTTGGTGGCCGACAGCACCGGCATGAGCACGAACAGCAGCTCGTCGATGATGTCGACGGCGAGGTCGGGACCGAACCCCGAGGTGGCACCGATGGCGTGCTGGGCGTCCCAGCGATGGATCGCCGCCTCGTTGCACATGCGGCGGAACCAGAACGCACTGGTGAGGTCCTCGCCGGTGAAGTTCCAGCAGGGTGCGTTCGGCACAGCGGTGGTGAGGGCCTCGACCAGTTCCTCGAGCACCCGGGCGAACTGGTCGAACACCGAGGCGTCCTTGGCGAACTGCGTGAACCGATCGTTGGCCGGTGGTGCCATGAGTCCCTCGGCGACCACCACGGCGGTCCGTTCGAACACCTTGGCGGTGTGCCCGACGAGTCTCGCCATGCTCCAACCGGGGCAATGCTCGATGGGAGCGTCGGGACCGGCGGTGCGGGCGGCGGTGAGCAGGGCCTCGCCCTCGAGGCGGAGCTGTTCGATGGGTTCCATACGGCTGTTCTAGTCGGTGAGCACCCCGATAGGGTCGGGCCATGGCCTCCGATGTGTGTCCCTTCACCATCGATCGGGCGGTCATGACCCAGCGCTGGTGCGATGTCACCTTCGCCCATTGGCCGGTCGACCCGGCGGCGGTGCGAGCGGTGCTGCCCCCGGGACTCGAACCCGACCTCCACGATGGTCGGGCCTGGGTCTCGTTGGTGGGGTTCACCATGGACTCGTTGCGTCTCACCGGCCTTCCACCCATCCCCACCACCTCGCGGTTCCCCGAGTTCAACGTGCGCACCTATGTCATGGGGCCCGACGGTCCCGGTGTGTGGTTCTGCTCGCTCGACGTGCCCCATTGGTTGCCGGTGCTCGTGGCGAGGACCGGGTTCGCCCTGCCCTACGACAAGGGCACTGTCGGCGTGCTCGACACCGAGGATCGTGTCGGCTGGTACGTGCAGCGCCAGTGGCCCGAGCGCTGCACCGGTGAACTGGTCGTTCGGTCCACGGGCGTCCCCGTCGCCGACGATCCGCTGGCGGTGTTCCTCACCGCCCGCTGGCGCCTCTACGCCCGCACCCGCGGGGGTGTGGTGCTCACCGCTCCGGTGCATCATGAACCGTGGTCGTTGGTGCACGGCGAGCTGGTCTCGGTCGACACCGCTGTCGCCACCGCAGCGGGTCTGCCCGTGCACGGCGATCCCATCGTCCATGTGGGCGGCACCGTCTCGGTGCGGGTGGGTGCGCCCCGTCCGGTGCGCGCCGCCCCGCTGCCCACCGGCGACCTCGTGGTGCACTTCGACGACGACTGCGGGTTCTGCAGCGCCTGTGTGCGCCTGTTGGCCCGGATCTCCGATGCGTCGGTGCGGTACCAGCCGGCGCGTCTGCTCGACGATCCCGTGCTGGCCCGCCTGTCGGAGGTGGCCATCATCGTCACCGGTGCGCAGGGTGCCGCCTCGGGGGTCGACGGGGTGGCGGCGGTGCTGGGGCGCTGCGGACCGGCCGGGCGGCTCGCCGGGGCGCTGCTGCGACTGCCCGGGCTGCACCTCGTGGCCGGGGTGGTCTACGCCCTCGTGGCTCGGAACCGTCAGCGCATCTCCCGGAGGCTGGGGCTGAAGGCGGCCTGCGACCTGCCGACGCCGACGCCGACGCCGGGTAGCGCTTGACAAAGTATCTTTCATGAAAGGTACTATGGGCAGACCTGAAGGTGGACCGGAAGGAGGCCCCATGACCAGCTCCATGAGCGACTCGATGCGCACAACGATGAGCGACCCCGGCACCGCTCGCAGCAGTGGTCGCACCGACGTCACCCCCACCGACGTCACCCCCGAGGAGCATGAACTGCCCCTGATGATCTCGGTCGACGACCATGTGATGGAGCCCCGCGAGCTCTGGCAGCGCGAACTCCCCCCGTCGTTGCGCGACCGCGGACCCCGCACGGTGCGCGAGAAGTGCCGGCTGGTGTTCAAGGGCGGTCATTACGGCTTCGAGCGCAACGTCGAGGACGGTCAGTGGTGCGATGTCTGGTTGTTCGACGACCTCGCGGTGCCCACCGGATTCCTGCATGCGCCCGCCGGTGTGCCCCGCGACCAGCAGCGCAACGTGCCGGCGGTCTACGAGGACTTCCGCCCCGGCACCTGGAACCAGGCCGATCGTCTGGCCGACATGACCGCCAACCATGTCGAGGCGGCCATCAACTACCC
>JAGWYK010000120.1 GCA_018969405.1 Acidobacteriota bacterium | reverse complement strand
CGGATGCGGTTGGTCTCACGGGCGATGGCGCCGAGGGTCACCCAGGAGTCGGTCGGGCCCGGGAGGGCGTCGCCGGGACCCATGCGCAGGTAGTGATCGGAGCGGAAGAAGCCGTCGAAGCCCAGGTGTTCGGCGGCCTGGGCCACATCGAGCTGCTGACGGTAGGAGGCCCCTTGCTGGGGTTCGACGAAGATGCGCAGATCCATGGGGCGAGGCTATCGGTCGGTGGCGCGGCGTCGGACGGCCAGCGCGGCGAGCACCGCCAGCGCGATCACGAGTCCGAGGATGAGTCCGAGTCGGGTGGGACCGATCTCGTTGATCCAGCGGCTGATCGAGGAGTTGACGTCGAACGCCCATCGGGCGACGCCACCACCGTCCACCCGACCGTCGAACACCCGCAGCTCGTACCAGCCGTAGTAGATGACATAGGCGCCCGCGAGCACGAGCAGCGCCCCGGAGATGCGGTTGATGTACGGAAGCACGCGCCGCAGGTTCTTCACCAGTGACTGACGCGCCAGGGCGATGGCGAGGGTGATGACCATGAGCACCAGTCCCATGCCCAGCCCGTAGGCGAGGAACGCGGCGAGGCCGACGAGGAGGTTCTCGTCCTGGATCGTGGTGGAGATGGCGGCGGTGAACAGTGACAGCGTGCAGCTCAGCGACACAAGTGCGTAGGAGATGCCGAAGAGGAACACCGAGGAGAGTTCGCGCGACTCCGGGCCGCGCCCGGTGCGCGGGAGTCGGATGGAGATGGTGCGGCCGGCGAGCATCGCCACCCCGAGCGCCAGCAGCACCGCCCCGAGCAGGATCGTGACCCACGGCAGTCGTCGGTTGACCGTGGACAGCACCGGATCGAGCACCAGTCCGAGCAGACCGAACACCACCAGGAAGCCGGCGGTCATCGACGCCCCCACGGCGAGGGCGCGCAGGATGCTGGCATCGGCGGCCTCGTCCTGATCGCCCTCGAGCCCGAGGAAGTAGGAGAGGTACGCCGGCAGCATGGCGAAACCGCAGGGGTTGAAGGTGGCGACCATGCCGACCCCGAAGGCGTAGGCCAGCGAACCGTTCATGGCCCTAGTCAACCAGCGCCGGGGCGATGAACGCCTCGATGCCGGCGGCGTCGAGCTGACCGGCGTGGGTGGCCAGGATGGTGCCGTCGGATCCGACCAGCACGCTGAAGGGCAGGGCGTTGCCCCCGAGCGAGCGGAGCAGGATGCCCTTCGGGTCGCGTCCGACCGGGTAGGTCACGCCGGTGCGTTCGATCATGGCGAGGCCCAGTTCGGGCACCTCGAGATGATCGATGCCGATGATGGTGATCTCGCCGGCGTGGGCCTGATGCACGGCCTCGAGAGCTGGCATCTCGGTGATGCAGGGCGCACAGGTCGAGGACCAGAAGTTGATCAGCACCGGCAGGTCGCCGGGGTGCAACGGGGCCTGCTGACCCTCGAAGGTCGGGTAGGTGACGCCGTGGACCGACTGACCGACGACATCCGGTCCGCCGGTGAGTCCGTTGAACGGTTCGGTGGCGTCGGGGTCGAGCTTGATGACATCGGAGGCGGAGTCGGACCCGCTGCGGAAGGTGAGCACGATGCCGACGGCCAGCAGCACCGACACCACCGCCACCAGGGCGATGGTGGTGCGGGAGACCGATGGCCGCTGGGCCGGCGATCGATCCGAGCTGGGTTCGGGGGGGAGCGGCGTGGTTTCCATGGATCGCGGGCCCGTCGGGCGATGCGACGGTACCCCCGCGGCCACGCCGCTCCCAATCACCGCCGCACATGCGTCGGTGTCGCCATCATCGGCCACCCGGCAGGGGGAACCGGCGCGGTGCGCAGCGGTTCCCCCCGGGGTGACCATGGGGGATCAGGGTCGGCCGATGATCGGGACGACCATCGGCCCGGGGATCAGGCCGAGCGGACCAGGTCCCGGAGGTGGACCGGTACGGGAAGGTCCGGGAGCTGATCCTCGGGCCGGGCCACCTTCGGCGGACGACCGACCCGACGCTTGCTGGCCAGGATGCGGCCGTTGATGAACATCTGCCCGCCCCACACGCCCCAGGGCTCATGGCGCGCCACCGCGCCCTCGAGGCATTCGATCATCACCGGACAGGTGGCGCAGATGCCCTTGGCGGTGGCGATGTCCTGGAGCTCGTCGGAGAAGAAGATGCCGGTCAGCGACCCCTGGAGGTCGTTGCAGGCGGCGTCGGCCCTGACGGCCGGTGAGATGTCGTCGATCGTCTCGGCGAGCATCGGTCTGTCCTTTCGTTCGGGGGAACTGCGGTGGTTCGGCTGGGCGGGGTCGGATCTGGTGTGCCGGGGGTCGGATCGGGTGGTGCGGTGGTCGGTTCGGACGGGCAGTGCGGGCCCATGACGAGAAGGGCCGCCGGTGGGATCCCGGCGGCCTCGTGGAGCGTCTCGCAGTGGGGTGCGTCAGCTCGGAGTTCGCCGGGAGGCGTGCTTGTGACCGAAACCGTTGGAACCGGCGCCGGTCGGCACGTACCAGGTGCCGGTGGTGGTCACGTCGGTGGTGATGCGCGACGCGACGGAGCCCGGACGGGTCACCACGGAGGCGGCGCAGAAGGACGTGAACATGGCCTCCACGGAACCATGCCGCCCCGTCCGGTGTCAACTGCATTTCCCTCGGGCCCCCGAACCGAGCCGGATCCCGGCCCTGATCCCGGCCCTGATCCCGGCCCTGATCCCGGCCCGGGCCGGGCACCGGGGGTCCGAGCCCGGCCCGGTAGCGTCTCGCCGGTGAGCACCGCGGATCCGTCCTCCAGCCGGCCGAACGGGGCCGAGGAGCTGCTGCCGATCCCGGCGGTCGGGCGGGTCTTCCGGACCTCGCGCACCGTCCGGGG
>JAGWYK010000119.1 GCA_018969405.1 Acidobacteriota bacterium | reverse complement strand
TCCTCGGCCTGGATGACGTCCTCCTCGACCGCGGCGTCGGCCAACGCCAGGATCTCGTCCTCGGAGACGTACTGGCTCTCGGTCGACGCCCGACCGGGCAGTAGCAGGTTGGCCACACCGATCAGTCCTGCGGCCACCAGTCGAACCGGCCACAGCCGCACCAGCAGATAGGTCGGGGTGGCGGTGAGCTGGGCGGCGCGCTCGAGATGCTCCAGCGCCCACAGCCGGGGTGCGGCGTCCGCGAGCACGTACACCACCAGCACGTTGACCGCCGAGGCGATGAGCAGACCCTGCAGACCGTGGTGGCGTTCGAACACCGCGCCGATGATCGCCGCCTCGACCAGCAGACAGCTCAGCACCAGCAGCTTCAGCGGGTTCATGAACCGATCGGGATGCGAGGTGAGCTGCAGCAGGTCGCGACTGCCCCACTTGCCGTCGTCGATCATCGACTGGGCCCGCGAGCGCGTCATGCGCAGCAGCGCCGTCTCGGCGATGGACAGGAAGGCCGAGACGGCGATGAGGGCGAGGACGACGAGGGCGACGAGGAACTCGGAACTGCCGAAGAACGACACGATGGGATCCATGTCGATCAGGCCTCGCCAGCGGCGTCGCGCTCCAGCGCCAGCCAGGGATCGGCGGCCAGCGGCCCGTGATGGGCGGCCAGCAGTGCACGTTCGCGCGACTGCATCGCCACCCGACCGGGTTCCTCGGCATGGTCCATGCCGAGCAGGTGCAGGATGCCGTGCACCACCAGCAGCGCCAGTTCGTCCTCGAGCGACCCGGCATGGTTCGGGGCGTTGCGGTCGGCCACCGCCGGGCAGATGACGACATCGCCGAGCAGCAGCGGCAGATCCTCGTCGAGGTCCTCGTCGCGATCGGGTCCGGGGCCACCGGCGTCGGGCCAGCGCCCGGCGGGATCGGGTTCGCCGTCGATGGGGAACGACAGCACATCGGTGGGTCCCGCCGACTCCATGAACCGTCCGTTGAGATCGGCGATGGTGGCCTCGTCGACGAACAGCACCGACAGTTCGCACTCGCCCTCCACGCCCTCGTCGGCCAGCACGGCCAGCGCCAGGCGCTGCCAGCGGTCGAGATCGACGGCCACGGCGGTCTGCTCGTCGGAGGTGAACACGGTGACCTCACCGTCGGCGGGACCGCGGCGACGCAGGCGCGCAGGGCGCGGCGGTTCGGTCACGACGGTTCCGCCGCCGCCTCATAGGCCGACACGATGTCGGCCACGATGCGATGGCGCACCACATCGGCAGCTCCGAGATGCACCCAGGCCAGCCCGTCGATGTGGCTGAGCACCGGTTCGAGACCGAGCAGTCCGCTGCGGCCGCCCTGGAGGTCGATCTGGGTGGTGTCGCCGGTGACGACGACCTTGGAGCCGAACCCGATGCGGGTGAGGAACATCTTCATCTGCTCCGGCGTGGTGTTCTGCGCCTCGTCGAGGATGATGAAGGAGTTGTTGAGCGTGCGACCGCGCATGAACGCCAGCGGGGCGACCTCGATGGTGCCGCGCTCGAGCATGCGCTGGGCCCCTTCGGCATCGAGCATGTCGTGCAGCGCGTCGTACAGCGGTCGCAGGTACGGATCGACCTTGGCCATCAGGTCACCGGGCAGGAAGCCGAGGCGCTCACCGGCCTCCACCGCCGGTCGGGTGAGGATGATGCGGTCCACCTCTTTGTTCTGCAGGGCCTGCACGGCGGTGGCCACCGCCAGCCAGCTCTTGCCGGTGCCGGCGGGGCCGACCCCGAAGGTGATGATGTTGCGACGGATGGCGTCCACGTAGCGCTTCTGGCCGCTGGTCTTGGGGCGCACCATGCGGCCCCGGGCGCTGCGCACCACATCGGTGGTGAGCACCTCGGAGGGTCGTTCGTCGGCCTTGACCATGTCGATGCTGCGCCGCACCGCCACCGGCTCGAGCACCTGGCCCTGCTGGAGCAGCACCACCAGCTCCTCGAACAGGCGGCCCACCCGGTCGGCATCGGCCCCCGAGGCGGTGATCTCGTTGCCCCGCACATGCACGTCGACCTCGGGGAAGGAGTCCTCGACCAGGCGCAGCAGTTCGTCGCGGGATCCCAGCAGACCGGGCATGAGATGGTTGCCGGGGACATGGACGGTGACAGTGGTGTTCGACATGTGGGCCCCAGCCTAGAGGCGGGCCGGACGGCCCTCCCCCTCAGCACCGGGGGCGGGCACCATCGACCGCATCGACCGCATCGACCGCTGCACCATCACCCGGAGCTCACCCATGGACCCGACCTCACACCTGTCCGTCCCCCCGACCCCGTCCCCGGCCCTGTCCCCGGCCCTCGAGCCGGAGCTGTGGACCGCCGGCCTCCGCACCGACGAGGCCGCCGATGGTCGACGTCGCCGCGCCGCGCTCGCCGAGCATGGTGCCGCCGATGCCACTCTCGCCGGGGTGCTGGGCGATCTCGCCGAGCGGGGGGCGAGGGTGCTGGTGACCACCATCGCCGGATCTCACCACCGGGGGACGGTGGTCGAGGTGGCCACCACCTGGGTGGCTCTGCACACGGCCCGGGCCGAGCTGGTGCTGCTGCGCACCGCACACATCGCCACCATCGAGGGCGCCGGCGGCCCAGCAGCGATCGTCGCGGCCTCCCCGATCCGCACCACGGGTCTGGCGGCGATGCTCGATCGGTGCGTCGAGCTCGACATGACCATCCGATGCGGTGCGGTGGTCGTGGTGGGCGAGCTGCGCTCGGTGGGTGCCGATGTGGCCGCGGTGCGCCGCGGCGACGGCACGCTTGTTCAGGTGTCGATCGATGCCATCGATGAGGTGGTGGTGCCGGGGGCGTCGCTGCGACCCTGACGCACCACCGCATCGGGATAGAGATGCTCGAGCGAGCCGGGGGCGATGCGGCACCGTTCGATGAACTCCTCGACATCGCCGCGG
>JAGWYK010000118.1 GCA_018969405.1 Acidobacteriota bacterium | reverse complement strand
CGGGTGGTGGTCACCCGGCCCCGTCATCAGCGGTCGGCCCTGCTCGACCGTCTCCGGGCGGAGGGGGCCGATGCCATCTCGGTGCCCACCATCGAGATCGTCGATCCCCTCGATGAGGGTGAGGCGCTGGCCCGGGCGGTCGGCGACCTCGAGTCCTACAGCTGGGTCGTGTTCACCTCGGCGAACGCGGTGGCGCGGTTCTGCGGGCTGCTGCGTGATCCGCGCGATCTCGCCGCGGTGCGCATCGCCGCCATCGGCACCGCCACCGTCGCCGAGCTGCAGCGGCACGAACTGATCGCCGATCTGGTTCCCGAGCGTTTCATCGCCGAGTCGCTGCTCGAGGTCTTCCCGCTCCCGGGCTCCGGTGACGCTGGGCGCGCCGCCCGTGTGCTGTTCCCCTCGGCCGAGGTCACCCGCGATGTGCTTCCGCAGGGACTGCGCGACCTCGGGTGGGAGGTCGATGTCGTGATCGCCTATCGAACGGTGCCGGCCGCCGTCTCTCCATCGGATCGCGCCGCGATCGGCTCGGCCGACGTCGTCACCTTCACCTCGGGCTCCACCGTCGATCAGTGGATGGCGGCCCTGGGACTCGACCTGCTCCCCGCCACCGTGGCCTGCATCGGTCCGGTCACCGCCGATGTGGCGCGTCGCCACGGCATGCGCATCTCGGTCGTCGCCGAGGTCCACACCGTCGACGGACTCGTCGATGCGCTGATCGATCACGTGAACGGTGCGTCCTCGCCGAGCGGTTCCGGTCGCCGACCTCCCTCCATCCGCCGCTCACGCATTGGCCGCCGCAGGGGCCGTGCCTAGGCTGGCGACGATGACCTTCCCCCAACGACGTCTCCGTCGCCTCCGGCGCACCCCGGCGCTGCGCCGCATGGTGGCCGAGACCCGACTCTCGGTCGACGATCTCATTGCGCCGCTGTTCGTGCGCGAGGGCATCGATTCCCCGCAGCCGATCGCCTCCATCCCCGGTGTGGTGCAGCACACCCTCGCCTCGTTGCGCGCCGAGGCGCAGCAGCTGGTCTCGCTCGGTGTACCGGGACTGATCCTGTTCGGTGTCCCCGCCACCAAGGACGACCGCGGCTCGGGCGCCTGGGATCCCGATGGCATCGTGCAGCTGGCGGTGCGCGAACTGCGCGAGCAGTTCGGCGACAGCATCGTGATCATCACCGACCTGTGTCTCGACGAGTACACCAGTCATGGTCACTGTGGGCTCCTCGACGCCGACGGGGCCGTCGACAACGACGCCACCCTCGAGCTCTACGGCGAGGTCGCGCTGGCCCAGGCCGCCGCAGGTGCAGACATCCTCGCCCCTTCGGGGATGATGGACGGCGCCGTCATGGCCATCCGTGATGCGCTCGACGAGGAGGACTTCGATCAGGTGGCGATCATGGCCTACGCCGCCAAGTACGCCTCGGCGCTCTACGGCCCGTTCCGCGATGCGGTCGATGTCTCCATCGCCGGCGGCGGCGATCGAAAGGGGTATCAGCAGGACATCGCCAATGCCCGCGAGGCGCTCGAGGAGATCCGTCTCGACATCAGCGAGGGCGCCGACATCGTGATGGTGAAGCCCGCACTGGCCTATCTCGACATCATCACCCGGGCCCGTGCCGAGGTCGACATCCCGATGGCGGCGTACCACGTCTCCGGTGAGTACGCGATGGTGAGGGCAGCGGCCGAGCGGGGCTGGATCGACGGCGATGCCGTGGCGCTCGAGCACCTCACCGCCATCCGCCGGGCCGGTGCCGACATGATCCTCACCTACTTCGCCCGCGACATCGCGACACTGCTGCAATGACCGAGCCGAGCATGACGAACGCGGCGATGTTCGCCCGCGGTCAGCGGGTCATCCCCGGCGGGGTGAACTCTCCGGTGCGCGCCTTCCGCTCGGTCGGCGGCACCCCGTACTTCGTGGTCCGCGGCTCGGGGGCCCGCGTCACCGACGTCGAGGGGCGCACCTTCATCGATCTGGTGCAGAGCTACGGGGCGATCATCGCCGGACACGCCCATCCGCGCATCGTCGAGGCCATCCGGGCCGCCGTCGGTGACGGAACCTCCTTCGGGGCGCCGACGCCGCGCGAGGTCCTGCTCGCCGAGGCCATCGCCGAGCGGGTGCCCTCCTGCGAGAAGGTGCGGATGGTCAACAGCGGCACCGAGGCGACCATGAGCGTCATCCGTGTCGCCCGCGGCGCCACCGGCCGGTCGAAGCTGCTCAAGTTCGCCGGCAACTACCACGGTCACAGCGACGGTCTGCTGGTCTCGGGCGGCACGGCCATGGCCTCGCTCGGCATCCCGGCCTCGGCCGGTGTCACCGCCAGTGCCATCGCCGACACGGTGGTGGCCCCCTACAACGTGGTCCCCACCCTGGATGAGTCCTTCGCCGCCGTCATCGTCGAGCCCTGCGCCGCCAACATGGGCCTCGTCCCCCCGGTGCCCGGGTTCCTCGAGGGCCTGCGGGCCGAATGCGATCGTGTCGGCGCCCTGCTCATCTTCGACGAGGTCATCACCGGATTCCGGGTGGCCCGGGGCGGTGCCCAGGCGCTGTTCGGTGTGCGCCCCGATCTCACCGCCTTCGGCAAGATCATCGGTGGCGGACTGCCGGTCGGAGCCTTCGGTGGCCGGGCCGAGCTGATGGACAACCTGGCGCCCCTCGGACCGGTGTACCAGGCCGGCACCCTCTCGGGGAACCCACTCGCCACCGCCGCCGGTCTGGCCGCGCTCGAGCTGCTCGACGAGGAGGCCTATGCCCTCATCGAGTCACGGGCCGACTGTCTCGCCGGCGCACTGGCCAACGCCTTCGCCGCTGCCGGTGTGGTCGCGCAGGTGCCCCGTGTCGCCACGCTGGTCGGGCTCTTCTTCGGGCCCGAGGCACCGGTGGACTACGAGACGGCCTGCACCACCGATGAGTCGATGTACGCCGCGTTCTTCCACGCCATGCTCGACCGCGACGTC
>JAGWYK010000044.1 GCA_018969405.1 Acidobacteriota bacterium | reverse complement strand
CCGTGTGCAGGACCTTGGCAGGCTACCGGCGAGCAGCGGGGACGACGGGGGATCACGCAGGGAGGTTGGCGCCGGTGAACTTGATCGCGACCCGGGTCTTGTAGCGCAGGTTGAGCTCCAGCAGCACCGCGGTGAACGCCTCGATCGGGGCCGACTGGGTGAGGTCGCCGGCATCGAGGACGCGCATGGCCGGGATCTGGGCGATGAGATCCATGCAGATGCGCTTGGCCCCGGCGTGATCGGAACAGACCAGCACATCACTCTCGACCGGGTGGGCGAGATCACCGAGTTCCTTGGCCGGCACATGGTGGAGCGCGGCGACGACCTGACAGTCGGGCACGGCGGCCTGCACACTGGCCGCCACCGACCCGCGGGGTGGCACCAGGGGCTGGAACTCATGGCCGACACGCACCAGCGCATTGGCCATCGACATCACGACCTTGCCGTGGAGCTGGTCGCCGACCGCCTTGGCGGTGGTCCAGGCGGCATCCCAGGGGGTGGCGATGACGATGAGATCGGCGCTGGCGGCGCCCTCGTTGTCGGCGGCGGTGATGGCCAGATCATGATCGGGCCAGCGGGCCCGCAGGGAGTCGACCACCTCGGCGGCGCGCTCGGCCGAACGAGAGCCGAGGATGACGTCATGGCCGGCGACGGCGAGACGCACGCCGAGCCCGCTGCCGGCGGGGCCGGTCGCTCCGAGGATTCCGATCTTCACGGCGGTGACCGTAGCCGCATCCCGGCCCATCGTTGCCCGATCGATGGTCCGGGGACGCCGTCGCTGCCGTTCCGTGCTGACCCGCCTAGGGTTCGGTCCACCAGCACTGGAGGGACCATGGGACTTCTCGACGGCAAGCGACTCCTGATCACCGGCGTGCTCACCGAGGCCTCGATCGGCTTCGGGGTGGCCGCTCTCGCCCAGCAGGAAGGGGCCGAGATCATCCTCACCGGCGCCGGCAACGGCCTGAAGCACACGCAGAAGAGCGCCCGCCGTCTCCCCTCCGAACCCGCCGTGCTGGAGTTCGACGCCGCCGACCCCGACCATGTCCCCCGTCTGCGCGCGGAGCTCCAGCAGCGCTGGGGCACCCTCGACGGCGCGCTGCACGCCATCGGCTTCGCTCCCCCGGTGTGCCTCGGCGGCACCTTCATGGAGGCCACCTGGGAGGACGTCTCCGTGGCGGTCAACATCTCCGCCTACTCGCTCAAGGCCCTCGCCGATGTGGTGGCCCCGCTCATGGTCGACGGCGGCTCCATCGTCGGGCTCGACTTCGACAACACCGTGTCCTGGCCCTCCTACGACTGGATGGGCGTGGCCAAGTCGGCCTTCGAGTCCACCTCCCGATATCTCGCCCGGTACCTCGGCCCGCAGGGCATCCGGGTGAATCTCGTCGCCGCCGGACCGATCCGCACCATCGCGGCCCGCTCGATCCCGGGCTTCTCGAAGTTCGAGGACGTCTGGGACGAACGAGCGCCCCTCGGATGGGATGTCCGTGATGCACCGGGTGTCGCTCGGGCCTGTGTGGCGCTGCTGTCGGACTGGTTCCCGCAGACCACCGGCGAGGTCATCCACGTCGACGGCGGCTACCACGCCACCGGCGCCTGAGGCTCCGCGCCATCCCCGGCCGGCGCCCGCCGGTCCTTCCATCAGCCCTCGCCGACGGACTCCCCACTTCCGAACCCCTCGGTGTCGGTCGCCTCGGTGTCGGACATCGCGATCCCATCGTCGGCGTCGGTGGCCGTGTCCCCCTGCGGCCCGGTGAGCTCCTCGAGCAGTCCGCCGAGCAGATCGTCGAGGGTGATCATGCCGACGAGGTGACCGTCGACGGGATCGACGACTCCGGCGATGTGCACACCGGTGGCCCGCATGTCGAACAGCACCGGCTCCACGGTGGAATCGGCCGACACCATCGGCAGAGGACGTGTGATCCGTTCGATCGGCGTGGTGGCCATGGCCTCGCGGTCGATCGTGAGCAGATCCTTCGAGTGGAGGAACCCGCGCACATCCGACGCGCCGCCGGCGCCGAGCACGATGAGGCGCGTGTGGGTGGCCTCGGCCATGGTGCGCTCGGCGTCGAGGACACTGGAGGCGGCGGGCACCGACCGGATCCCGTCGAGGTGGACCATCCGGGAGCGCACCGCCCGTCCACCGAAGTCGAGCACCCCGGTGAGGATCGCCGCAGCTCTGTCGGGGATGACCCCCTCCTCCTTCGACGCCGCCACCAACGCGGCCAGTTCCTGCGGGGTGTGGGCGCTGACGAGCTCATCACGGGGTTCGACGCCGAACAGCCGGACACCGGCGTTGGCGATGTGGTTGAGCACTGCGGCGATCGGCCGCACGAGCGCGAGATAGGGACGGTTGGGTCCCGACAGCACCCGGAGGGTGGATTCCGGTCGACCGAGGGTGATGCCCTTCGGCACCATCTCGCCGAACACCATGTGGGCGAACACCACGATGAGGAGCGCCACGACCCCGGCGACGGGATGCACCCATGACTCGGGAAGGCGCGGCAGCCAGCCGACCGGGGTGGCGAGCAGATGGGCCACGGCGGGCTCGCCCACGATGCCGAGGATGAGCGAGGCCACGGTGATGCCCAGCTGTGCACCGGTGAGGTTCATGTTGAGATCGCGCATGGCACCGAGCGCCCGTCGGGCCGACCGGTCGCCGCTGTCGGCCAGCGGTTCGAGCCGACTGCTGCGCGAGCCGACCAGCGCGAACTCGAGCGCCACGAAGAAGCCGTTGACCGCCAGCAGCACGATGATCACGACGAAGGGCCACATCTCAGGACCCTCTGCGCTGCGACGGATGTCGACGGGCCGCCGGAGGCAGGACCGGGCCACCGGTGGAGGTGGGTGACTGCACCCGGATCTCGGCGATGCGGCGGCGGTCCATGCGCTCGACCCGCAGCCTCCAGCCCTCGAAGGAGATGACCTCGCCCGGCTCGGGAAGGTGCCCGAGGCGATCGAGCAGGAACCCGGCGAGGGTCTCGTACTGGCCATCGGGGATCACCAGTCCGGTCGCATCGGCCAGTTCATCGGGATGGAGCGTGCCGGCGAGGATCCAGACGCCGTCGCCGATGGCGCCGGTGGGTGACGGCGGATGGGGATCGTGCTCATCGGCGATGTCGCCGACGATCTCCTCCAGGATGTCCTCGAGGGTGATGATGCCGGCCGTGCCGCCGTACTCGTCGACGACGACGGCGAGGTGGGTGTCCTCCCGGCGCAGATCGAGCAGGACGTCGGTGAGATCACGGCTCTCGGGCACCGCGAACATCGGCTCGACCAGTGGGAGCACCGGGGTGCTGGCCCGCTCCCCCGCCGGCACGGCGTGCACCCGTCGGACATGCACCACACCGAGGATCTCGTCGAGGTCCTCACCGAAGACCGGGAAGCGCGAGTGTCCGGTGTCGACGGCGAGGCGAGCGAGGTCGGCGACGCTGGCGTCGCGGGGCAGGGCCGCCACCGCGGTGCGGGCGATCAGGGCGTCCTCGGCGACCTTCCCCTCGAAGCGGATCGAACGGGTGAGCAGCTCGCTCGCCGCGACATCGAGCGTCCCCTCCTCCCGGGAGGACTCGACCAGAGCCTTCAGCTCGGGGAGGGTGCGCACCCGCGACAGCTCCTCGGCCGGTTCGATCCCGAGCAGCCGCACGGTCCCGTTGGCGGCTCCGTCGAGGAGTCGGATGAGCGGACCGAAGATCAGCCCGTAGATCGCAGCGATCGGAGCGAGCAGCAGGGTGGTGGTCTCGGGCCGAGCGATGGCGAGACCCTTGGGCACCAACTCCCCCACGATCATCTGCACCACCGTGGCGATGAGCACCGCGAGGGTGAGCGACACACCTCGGGAGGCTGTCGACCCGAGCGCCGGTTCGAGCGCCGGTCGCAGCAGATCGGCCACCGCCGGTTCGGCCACGACGCCGATGAGCAGCGAGGTGACGGTGATGCCCAGCTGCGTGCCCGACAGGTGGAACGAGAGCCGGGGCAGCATCGATCGGGCCGAGCGGGCCCCCCGACGACCCTCACGGGCCGCGAACTCGATGCGATTGGGATCGACGGCGACGAGGGCGAACTCGACCGCGACGAAGAATCCGTTCCCGATGATCAGCAGCACGACTGCGAGGAGACCGAACGCGGTGTCGATGGCGGGAGCCTACTTGGGGGTCTGTCGACCATCGCGGCGGGACCAGGCCCACCACCGACCGTGCCGATGCTCGAGTTCGAGCTCCGCGCCGAAGCATTCCGACAGGTTCGCGGCCGTCAGCACCTCAGGGAGGGGACCCGACCGGAGCACCGTGCCGTCGCCGATCATCAGCACATGGGTGAAGCCCTCGGGGATCTCCTCGACGTGGTGCGTGACCAGCACCGTGGCCGGTGTCGACGGATCGGCGGCGAGATCGCCGAGGGCGGCCACGAGATCCTCCCGACCGGCGAGATCGAGACCGGCGGTGGGCTCGTCGAGGAACACGATGCCGGGCTCGGGCATGAGGGTGCGGGCCAGCAGCACGCGCTGACGCTCACCGGTGGAGAGGGACGCGAAGCTCCGCGTCGCCAGCCCTCCGACACCCATGGTGGAGAGGCAGTCCACGGCCCGGGCGCGATCGGCCTCCTCATAGGTGTGCCACCAGGGCTCGAGGGCGGCGTTCTTGGCGGTCATCACCACATCGGTCGGCGTGAGGTCGGCGCGCAGCATGTCGGCCATGCCGTTGCTGGCCAGACCGATACGGCGACGCAGCCCCCGCACATCGATGCGTCCGAGTTCGTGCCCGAGGAGACGGACCGTTCCGCATGAGGGGTGCAGATACAGCGAGCCGATGCGCACCAGCGAGGATTTCCCCGATCCGTTGCGCCCGAGCACCACCCAGCGCTGACCGGGCTCGACGGTCCAGTCGATGGCGCGGAGGATGTCGACACCCTCGCGTCGGAGCCCGACCCCGAGCAGTTCGAGGGCCGGTGCACCCGGGACGGGATCGACGGCCGTGACCGCCACGCGGCTAGGCGTGGATCAGCAGGGCGAGGGCGATGGAGGTGAACGTGAAGATCACGGCCGCCACCACGGTGAGCCGATCGAGGTTCTTCTCGACCACGGTGGAGCCCGCCGCCGAGGCACCGAGCCCACCGCCGAACATGTCGGAGAGACCACCGCCACGGCCGCTGTGGAGCAGCACGAGGAAGATGAGGGTCAACGACACGATGACGTGGATGATGAGGACGGCGATCAACACGGTGGTGGAGGGTATCAGGCCAGACGGAACTGCACGATCCGGGCGAACTCGTCGGCGTCGAGGGCCGCACCGCCGACCAGAGCCCCGTCGATGTCGGGCTGGGCCATGAGCTCCGCGGCGTTGGCGGCCTTCACCGAACCCCCGTACTGGATGCGGACGGCAGCGGCGGCCTCCGCCCCCTTGAGCCCGGCCACCTCGGCCCGGATCCAGGCACAGACCTGCTGGGCGTCCTCCGCACTGGCGGTGCGCCCCGTGCCGATGGCCCAGATCGGTTCGTAGGCGATGACCATCTGGGACACCTGCTCCGCGCTCAGCGTGTCGATCCCGGCCCGGACCTGTCCGGTGACCTTGCCCCGGGTGGCCTCCGCCTCGCGCTCCTCGAGGGTCTCGCCACAGCAGAGGATGGGGATCATGCCGTTGGCGAACACGGCGATGACCTTGCGGGCGATCTGTTCATCGGTCTCGCCGAACAGTTCGCGCCGCTCGCTGTGCCCGAGGATCACGTAGCGGACATTGAGTTTGGCGAGCATCCCCGGAGCGATCTCTCCGGTGAACGCTCCGTTGGTCTCCCAGTGACAGTTCTGTGCACCGATGGCGATGTTCACCTTCTCGCTCTCGAGGAAGGTCTGGACCGTGCGGATGTCGGTGAAGGGCGCATGCACCGAGACGTCGACCGCCTCGTGGTCCTCCTTGGTCAGGAGGTACCGCAGCTTGTCGAGTGTCGCCGTGGCCTCGAAGTGGTTGAGGTTCATCTTCCAGTTGCCGGAGATGAGTGGCTTACGACCGGGCATTGGGGGCTCCTCGCAGGGCGGACAGACCGGGGAGATCGCCGTTCTCGAGCAGCTCGAGCGAGGCACCGCCCCCGGTGGAGACATGGTCGATCTCGCCGGCGAGACCGAAGGCGTCCAGTGAGGCGGCCGAGTCGCCGCCGCCCACCACCGTGAAGCCACGGGCCTCGGCCATGGACTGGGCGATGTGGCGGGTGCCGGCGGCGAAGCGGGGATCCTCGAACACCCCCATGGGCCCGTTCCAGAAGATGGTGCGGGCCTCGGCGATGATGTCGCCGAACTCCGCGGCCGTCCCGGGACCGATGTCGAGCCCCTTCCACCCCTCGGGGATGTCGGCACCGAGCTGGCGGACCTCTCCCCCGGCGGACGGGTCACCGATCTGGCCGCCCGGGCCGAGTGCGGTGACGTCGTGGGGGATGTGGATGGTCACATCGGACTCCAGCAGCCGACGACAGGTGTCGATCTGGTCCACCTCGACCAGCGAGTCGCCGATCTGGTGCCCACGGGCGGCGAGGAAGGTGAAGCACATGCCCCCACCGATGATGAGCGCGTCGGCCACCCGGGAGAGGGCCTCGATGACGCCCAACTTGTCGGAGACCTTGGAGCCCCCGAGGATCACCACGAAGGGTCGTGCCGGTTCGGAACGCAGGGGCAGCAGGACCTCGACCTCGCGCTCGAGCAGGCGTCCGGCCGCCGAGGGCAGGAACCGCGGCGGACCCACGATGGAGGCGTGGGCCCGGTGGGATGCCCCGAAGGCATCGTTGACATAGAGGTCCTGCCCGGCGATCAGGGTCTGCACGAAGGCAGGGTCATCAGCGGTCTCACCCGGATCGAAGCGCAGGTTGTCGAGCAGTTCGACGCCCGGGGCCAGTTCCGCCAGACGGCGACGGACCGGTTCGACGGAGTACTTCGGATCGGGCGCGCCCTTGGGGCGACCCAGATGGGTGCAGGCCGTGACGGTGGCCCCCCGACCGGTGAGCCACTCGATCGTGGGCAGGGCGGCGCGGATGCGGAAGTCGTCGACGATCTCGCCATCGGCGATGGGGACGTTGAAGTCGGCGCGCAGCAGGACCCGGCGACCGGCGACGTCACCGAGATCCTCGAGGGTCGGGACACTCATCGGTCGGGGACTACTTGGAGGTCATGACCGTGACGAGATCGACCAGACGGTTCGAGTAGCCCCACTCGTTGTCGTACCAGCCGAGGATCTTCACGAGGTTGCCCATGGCCATGGTGAGCTTCGAGTCGAAGGTGCAGGAGGCCGGGGAACCGACGATGTCGGAGGACACGATGGGCTCATCGGTGTAGACGAGCACCTTGGAGAGCGGGCCGGAGGAGGCCGCGGCCCGGAAGGCCTCGTTGATCTCGTCGACGGTGACATCGCGCTTCAGGATGCCCACGAAGTCGGTGATGGAACCGTCGGGGACCGGGACGCGCAGCGCCGTGCCGTCGAGACGGCCCTTCATGGCCTCGAGCACCAGGCCGGTGGCGCGGGCGGCGCCGGTGGAGGACGGGGTGATGTTGGCGGCCGAGGCCCGGGCCCGGCGCAGGTCCGAGTGGGGTCCGTCGACGAGGTTCTGGTCGCCGGTGTAGGCGTGCACGGTGGTCATGAGGCCCTTCTCGACCCCGAAGGCGTCGTCGAGGACCTTGATCATCGGGACGAAGCAGTTGGTGGTGCAGGAGGCGTTGGACACGACCTTGTGCACCGCCGGATCGAAGGTGTCGTCGTTCACGCCCACCACGAAGGTGGCGTCGGCCTCGGTGGCCGGGGCGGAGATGATGACGAACGGGGCGCCGGCATCGAGGTGGGCGGCGGCCTTCGAGCGATCGGTGAAGAAGCCGGTGGACTCGACGACGATGTCGACGCCGAGATCGGCCCACGGCAGATCCTTGGGTTCACGGATTGCGGTGATCTGCATCTTGCGTCCGTCGACGACGATGCCGTCCTCGGCGGCGGACACCTCGGCGTCGAGGCGACCCATCACGGTGTCGTACTTGAGCAGATGCGCCATGGCCGGGATGGAGCCGAGATCGTTGGCGGCGACGATCTCGATGTCGGCACCCGACTGCCTCACCGCCCGGTAGAAGTTGCGGCCGATGCGGCCGAAGCCATTGATTCCGACGCGGATCGTCATGGGGGTGCTGCCTCCTGGGAGCGGCTCGTGGTGACCCCGTGACCTTAGGCGACCGACGGAACCGGTCGTGACCCGCTAGCGGTCGATGTCCCGGTGGGTGACGCGGAGATCGAACCCCCGGTCCCGCAGGCCCCTCGCCACCGCCTCGGCGATGGCCACCGACCGATGCCGACCTCCGGTGCAGCCGAAGGCGATGGTCAGATAGGACTTGCCCTCAGCCACATAGGCGGGCAGGAGCAGTTCGAGCATGGTGTCGAGCTGCTCCAGGAAGGCGCGGCTCAACGGCTGCCCGAGGACGTAGTCGCGCACGTCGGCATCGAGGCCGGTGTGGGGGCGCAGCTCCTCGATCCAGTGGGGGTTCGGCAGGAAGCGGCAGTCGATGACGAGGTCGGTGTCCACCGGCAGGCCGTGCTTGTACCCGAAGGAGGTGACGGTGGTCTGCATGCCTCCCGCCGGCGCATCGGCGGCGAACAGGTCGAGCATGCGGTCACGCAGCTGATGGACGTTGAGATCGGTCGTGTCGATGACCACATGGGCCTCGGCTCGGACCGCCGCCAGCTCGGACCGCTCGGTCTCGATGGCCTCGGCCAGCGTGCTGTCGACACCGGCCAGCGGATGACGGCGCCGCGTGCTCTCGTACCGGCGCACCAGCACATCGGTGCTGGCTTCGAGATACACGATGCGGAGCCGGAACCCCTGGGCGCGCAGCTCGTCGAGGGCGGGAAGAGCATCGGAGTGGTACGGCCCGGTGCCGACCACCAGCACGATGCGCGAGATGCTCGTACCGGGAGCCTGGGCCAGTTCGGCCACCTTCGGGATGAGGGCCGGGGGCAGGTTGTCGATCACGAACCACCCGAGATCCTCGAGGATGTCGGCCGCCTGCGAGCGCCCGGCGCCCGACAGTCCGGTGATCACCACGAAGTCACTCACGCCCCAACGCTAGCGGTGCCTACGCTGGGCCCATGGACAACCTCGAAGCCCTCCCCATCGCCACTGCCGAGCTCGAGCGACGCCTCGCCTCGGTGCAGCCGACCGATCTCGACACCCCGACCCCCTGTGAGGGGTGGACGGTGCGCGATCTGCTCCGTCATGTCATGGCCGGCACGACCATGACCGCCGCGGTGCTGCGCGGGGCGTCCCGTGAGGAGGCCATCGAACTGCTGGACGCCACCACCCTCGAGGACGACCTCCTCGCCCAGTACCGGACCGCCGTCGCCGAGCAGGCCGCCGCCTTCGCCGAGCCGGGTGCGCTGGAGCGGATCGTGCACCATCCGGCGATGGACATGCCCGGAGCACAGCTGGCGGGTTTCCGGGTGGGCGATCACACCGTGCACGCCTGGGATCTCGCCCGGGCCATCGGGGGCGACGAGTCGCTCGACCCTCGGGTCGTCGAGGTGGTCTGGACCACCATCCAGCCGATGCTGCCGATGATCGGCGCCGTCGGGGTGTTCGGCGAGGGCCCCAGCGGCACGGTCCCCGAGGACGCACCGATGCAGACCCTTCTGCTCGATGCCATGGGGCGTCGACCCTGAGCGGAGTCAGTCGCGTCGACGGGCCACGAGGGTGAGCAGACGCGGGATGGTGGTGACCTCGGTGTACTCGGGGGCGCGGTCGATGAACCCCTGCGGGGGAGCCGGCTCGATCATCCGCTCGAGCATGAGTCCGACATCGGCCATGGCGTTGAGGTAGCGACTCAGCGGCCGGTGCACGAAGCGGATGTGCACCCCCTTCTCCACCTCCTCGACCACGGCCTGCTCGAGCAGGTACGGGCCGATGCGCCAGTACTGCTCGGGCGGATCGATCATCTGGTCGTCGATCCAGCCCGAGCCGGGTGTCTGCAGCAGGGGGTGGTTCAGACAGAACACGAAGCGACCGCCCGGGCGCAGGACCCGGGCCACCTCCGCCAGGGCCGCATCGACGGCGTCGATGTGCTCGAACACCAGGCAGCACACCACGGCGTCGAACGAAGCCTCCTCGAAGGGCAGGTCCTCGGCTCCGGCGCGGTGGTACTCGACCCCTCCCCCGCGCCGCAGGGCCTCGGCGATCTGGTTGGCGGTCGGGTCGACACCGACCACCGTCGCCCCGTGCACCGCCGCCATGGCCCGGGCCACCTGACCCTCACCGGTGCCGACCTCCAGGATGCGATCGAAGCCGGCGGTCCAGTCGAGGATGAGCGGGATGATCTGCTCGGTGTACTCGGGGTCGGCTCCATCGGTGAACTCGCGCTGCCACCACTCGGCGTGGGCCTCCCAGAGGTCGGCGTTGATGTCGGGTTCGGTCATCGAGGGCTCCCTGCCGGGGTCGGGGGTCGAGGGTGATCGGAAACGGGTCGGGCGTGATCGGAAACGGGTCGGGCGTGATCGGAAACAGGTCGGGGGTGATCGGAGACGGGGCCGGGGCCGAGGATCAGGACGGGGACCCGGGCGAATGGATCCGGGCGAAGACCGCCCGGCCCACCGTGTCGGGCAGCCAGGGCAGGGCGAGCAGCTCCTCGAGCGTGGCGCGCTTCACCGCCGTCACCCCACCGAGTTCCTTCAGGAGGCGGGTGCGGCGCGCCTCCCCCAGACCGGGGATGCCGTCGAGCACCGAGGTCGTCATCCGTTTGCCCCGCAGTTCGCGGTGGAACGAGATGGCGAACCGGTGGGCCTCGTCCCGGATCCGCTGCAGCAGGAACAGCGCCTCGCTGTTGCGGGGCAGCAGGATCGGTTCGGACCGGCCGGGCACATAGACCTCCTCGAACCGCTTGGCGAGCGAGGCCACCGGGATCTCCTCCTCGAGACCGAGTGACTCGAGCACCGAGACCGCCACCCCGAGCTGGCCCTTGCCGCCGTCGACCAGCAGCAGCTGCGGCGGGTAGGAGAAGCGGCCGCTGCGCTCGGCCACCGGCCGCGCCCGCTCCTCGAGGTAGGCCGTGAACCTCCGGGTCAGGACCTCCTCCATGGCGGCGAAGTCGTCGTTGCCCTGATCGCCGCGGATCTTGAAGCGTCGGTACTCGCTCTTCTTCGGGATGCCGTCCTCGAGCACCACCATCGACCCGACGTAGTCGGTGCCCTGGATGTGGCTCATGTCGTAGCACTCGATGCGCAGCGGGGCCTCGGGCAGTCCGAGCTGCTGCTGCAGATCGTTGAGCGCCCGGGCCCGACTGTTGTGATCGGTCGCCCGACGGAGTCGGTGCCGGGAGAACTCCGCCCCGGCGTTCTCCCCCACGGTCGCCATCAGCGCCCGCTTGTCCCCGCGCTGGGGCACGCGGATGGTGACCCGGGTGCCGCGACGGGTGCTGAGCCACTCCTCGAACAGTTCCCGCTCGGCCGACTCGGCGGAGACGAGCACCTCGGAGGGGATGCCCAGCGCCGGTTCCTCCCCGTAGAGACCCTCCAGCACCCGATCGATCACGCCGCTGTCGTCGAGGTCCTCGGCCCGGTCGAGGATGAAGCCCTTGCGCCCCACCACGCGCCCGCGTCGGACGTGGAACACCTGCACCGAGGTCTCCAGCTCGTCACCCGCCAGTGCCACCAGATCGATGTCGTCCTCCCGGGCCAGGACCATCTGTTGACGTTCGAGCACCTTGTGCAGCGCGCCCAGACGATCCCGGATGCGCGCCGCCCGTTCGAACTCGAGCTCCTCGCTCGCCGCCCGCATCTGGGCCTCGAGACGACCCAGCACCTCGTCGGTGTCGCCCTCCAGGAAGGCGATGAGCTCGCGCACCATCCGGTCGTAGTCGTCCTTGGTGACCTCGCCGACGCACGGACCGGCGCATTTCTCGATGTGGAACAGCAGACACGGGCGACCCATCCGGGCGTGGCGGTTGAGCTTGGTGTCGGAGCAGGTGCGGACCGGGAAGGTGCGCACGAGCAGATCGAGCGCCTCACGGATGGCCCAGGCCGCCGAGTACGGGCCGAAGTACCGGGTGCCCCGGCGGCGATCCCCGCGCATGACGGTGGCCCGGGGCCACTCGTCGGTGGTGGTGATGGCGAGGAACGGATAGGACTTGTCGTCCTTGAGGTCGATGTTGAAGCGGGGGGCGTGCTCCTTGATGAGGCTGTACTCGAGCATGAGGGCCTCGAGCTCGTTGCGCACCACGATCCATTCGACCGACTCGGCGGTCTCGACCATCTGGGCGGTGCGGGTCGGCAGCTGAGCCGGACTCTGGAAGTAGTTCGCCAGGCGCTGACGCAGACTCTTTGCCTTGCCCACATAGATGACCCGCCCGTGGGCGTCGCGGAACTGATACGAACCGGGGGCGTCGGGGATCGAGCCGGCCGGCGGTCGTTGCACCATCGCCGCATCGTAGGACCGGACGAGCGCGACACGACCGGGGCGCCCTACACTGCGGGGGCCGGCCTGGTATCCGGCAGCAACGAATCCTTCCGAGACCGACATCCCCGTGGCGTGGCGACCAGGCTGCCCCCACCGGTCACATCGGGAGATGCAGCACCCCCGCAGTCCGATCACCATCCGATCAGCAGCCGATCAGCAGCACCGAAGATCACGCAACCGAGAAGTCTGGAGAGCCAGATGCGGCTCCAACTCCCCCTCCCCGAGCGGTACACCGACGCCTCCCCCACGGAGCTCGAGACGCGCATCGGCGCGGCCCGGGCCGAACTGGGCGATCGGGTGGTCATCCTCGGTCATCACTACCAGCGCGACGAGGTCATGCGGTGGGCCGACGCCCGCGGCGACTCCTTCCGGCTCTCGGTGCTGGCCCAGGAGCGTCCCGAGGCCGAGTACATCGTGTTCTGCGGTGTGCATTTCATGGCCGAATCGGCCGACATCCTCACCGGCGATCACCAGTCGGTGATCCTGCCCGACCTCAACGCCGGCTGTTCCATGGCCGACATGGCCGATCTCGACGAGGTCGAGGAGGCCTGGGAGACCCTGGCGCGCACCACCGACATCAGTCGGGTCATCCCCATCACCTACATGAACTCCTCGGCGGCGCTGAAGGCCTTCGTGGGTGAGCACGGCGGAGCGGTGTGCACCTCCTCCAACGCGGCCGCGGTGCTGCGCTGGGCGCTGTCGCTCGACGACCGCGCCGCCGACGGTGCCGGTGGCCGACAGGTGCTGTTCTTCCCCGATCAGCATCTGGGCCGCAACACGGGATTCGATCTCGGCTTCGACGCCTCCGACATGCGCATCTGGAATCCTCGTCTCGACCGGGGTGGTCTCACCGAGGCCGACATCAAGGAGTCCACCTTCCTGCTCTGGAAGGGCCACTGCTCGGTCCACCAGCGGTTCCGCCCCGAACACATCGCCCAGTTCCGGATCGACCATCCCGACGGCATCGTCATCACGCACCCCGAGTGCGCGCACGAGGTCTGTGAACTCGCCGATCAGGTGGGTTCCACCGATTTCATCATCCGCGCCGTCGAGGACGCCCCCGCCGGTTCGGTCATCGGCGTCGGCACGGAGATCCACCTCGTCAACCGCCTCGACGCCGAGACCCCCGACAAGCGGGTCGTCTCCCTCGATCCGCTGGTGTGCCCCTGCTCGACCATGTTCCGGATCGACGCCATGCACCTGTGCTGGGTGCTCGAGAACCTGGTCGAGGGTCGGGTGGTCAACCGCATCACGGTCGATCCGGAGACCACCGCCTGGGCGAAGGTGGCGCTCGACCGCATGCTCGCCATCACCTGACCCGGCGAGCGACTGCGGCGCTCTACGCCCCGGGCAGCAGCGGAGCCAGGAACTGGCCGGTGTGGCTCCCGGCGGTTGCGGCCACCACCTCGGGCGTGCCCTCCACCACGAGCGTGCCACCCCCACTGCCACCCTCGGGACCGAGATCGATGATCCAGTCGGCGGTCTTGATGACGTCGAGGTTGTGCTCGATCACGACCACGGTGTTGCCCTGATCCACCAGCCGCGACAGCACCGTGAGCAGGCGGCGGATGTCCTCGAAATGGAGGCCCGTGGTGGGCTCGTCGAGGATGTACATGGTGTGGCCGGTGGACCGCTTGGCCAGTTCGGAGGCCAGCTTCACCCGCTGGGCCTCCCCGCCCGACAGCGTGGTGGCCGGCTGCCCGAGGCGGACGTACCCGAGGCCCACATCCACGATGGTCTGCAGATGGCGGGCGATGGCGGGCTGGTTGGCGAAGAACTCGACACCCTCGGCACAGCTCATGTTGAGGATGTCGGAGATGTTGTGGTCCTTGAAGGTCACGTCCAGGGTGTCGCGGTTGTACCGCGCCCCCTTGCAGACCTCACAGGGGACATAGACATCGGGGAGGAAGTGCATCTCGATCTTGATGGTGCCGTCGCCCGAGCAGGCCTCGCACCGACCGCCGGCCACGTTGAACGAGAATCGACCGGGCAGGTACCCGCGCACCTTGGCCTCATGGGTCTGGGCGAAGAGCTTGCGGATGTGGTCGAACACACCGGTGTAGGTGGCGGGGTTCGAACGCGGCGTGCGTCCGATGGGTGACTGGTCGATGTTGATGACCTTGTCGATGTGCTCGAGCCCCTCCACCCGACGGTGCAGGCCGGGAGCCACCTTGGCGCCGTAGACGTGCTGCATGAGCGATCGGTGGAGGATGTCGTTGACCAGGGTCGACTTGCCCGACCCCGACACCCCGGTCACCGCGGTGAGGACCCGCAGCGGGAACTCCACATCGATGTTCTTGAGGTTGTGCTCGCGGGCGCCGCGCACCACGAGCCGCTCGGTCCCCACCGGTCGACGCAGCTCGGGCACCGGGATGGTGCGACGGCCCGACACGTACTGACCGGTGATGGAGTCCTTGGACTTCAGCAGCCCCTTGACCGGCCCGGAGTAGACGACGGCACCGCCGTGCTCACCGGCGCCGGGGCCGATGTCCACGACATGGTCGGCCACCTTGATGGTGTCCTCATCATGCTCCACCACCAGGACGGTGTTGCCGAGATCGCGCAGGCGGAGCAGCGTGTCGATGAGCCGACGGTTGTCGCGCTGGTGGAGTCCGATGGAGGGTTCATCCAGCACGTAGAGCACACCGACGAGTCCGGAGCCGATCTGGGAGGCGAGGCGGATGCGCTGGGCCTCACCGCCGGCGAGGGTGGCCGCCGACCGACCGAGACTCAGGTAGTCCAGGCCCACATCGAGCAGGAACCCCATGCGGGCGTTGATCTCCTTGACCACCCGCTCGGCGATCATGCGATCTCGTTCCGACAGCTCGAGATCACGGAGCGTGCGGGCCGCATCGGAGATGGACATCGACGAGATGTCGGCGATGGAGTGACCGTCGATGGTGACTCCGAGACTGAAGGGCCGCAGGCGCGAGCCCTCGCAGACCGGACAGGGCACCTCGCGCATGTAACTCTCGACCTGCTCGCGGGCGCTGTCGCTCTCGGCATCGGAGTGCCGGCGCTGCAACCACGGGATGATGCCCTCGTACCGGGCGTCATAGGAACGCTGACGGCCGTAGCGGTTGCGGTAGCGGACCTGGACACGACCGGTGGACCCGGTGCCGTGCAGCAGCAGTTTCTGAGCCTTCTTCGGCAGCTTGGCGAACGGGGTGTCGCGGTCGATCTCGTTGATCTCGCAGACCGACTCGAGCAGACGACCGAAGTACTGGGTCCGCGCCGTCGCCCAGGGCGCCAGCGCCCCCTCGGCGATGGTGAGATCGGGGTTGGGGACGACCAGCTCGGGATCGACCTCGAACCGGGTGCCCAGTCCGTCGCAGTGCTCACAGGCGCCGTAGGGGGAGTTGAACGAGAAGTTCCGCGGCGCCAGCTCCTCGAAGCTGAGTCCGCAGTCGGGACAGCCCAGGTGCTGGCTGAAGGTGAGGACCTCGTCGTCGAGTCCGGAGTCGTCATGGCGACCCACGATCTGCACCTCGGCCACCCCCTCGGCGATGCGCAGCGCCGTCTCGAGCGAATCGGTGAGCCGCCGCTCGATGCCGTCCTTGCGGACCAGTCGGTCGACGACGACCTGGATGGTGTGCTGCTCGTACCGGGCGAGTTCCACGGTGTCGGTGAGTTCGTGGAGCTCACCGTCGATGATGGCCCGGGCGAACCCCTGTGAGGCCAGATCGGCGAGGAGCGTGTCGTAGGTGCCCTTGCGGCCCCGCACCACCGGCGCCAGCACCTGGAACCGGGTGCCCTCGGGGAGTTCCAGCACCCGATCGACGATCTGCTGCGGGGTCTGCCGCTTGATGACCGCACCGTCGTTGGGGCAGTGGGGCACGCCGATGCGGGCGTACAGGAGGCGGAGGTAGTCATAGACCTCGGTGATGGTCCCGACCGTGGAGCGGGGGTTGCGCGAGGCCGACTTCTGATCGATCGAGATGGCCGGGGAGAGCCCCTCGATGAAATCGACATCGGGCTTGTCCATCTGACCGAGGAACTGGCGGGCGTAGGCCGACAGCGATTCCACGTAGCGGCGCTGACCCTCGGCGTAGATGGTGTCGAAGGCCAAGGAGGACTTGCCCGATCCCGACAGGCCGGTGAACACGATCAGCCGGTCGCGGGGGAGCTCGATGGAGATGTTCCGGAGGTTGTGCTCTCGTGCACCCCGGATGACCAGTTGATCCACGCAGTCACCCTACCGGTCGTGTCCGGGGGGCTCTCAGCCCGGCCGGAGCCCTCAGCCGACCTCGCGCAGTTCCCGACGGAGTTCCTTGATCTCGTCACGGAGGCGGGCGGCGTACTCGAAGCGGAGATCGGCGGCCGCCTCCTTCATCTCCTCCTCGAGCGTGAGCACCAGCCGGGCCAGTTCATCGGAGGGCAGATCGGCGAGCTCGCTGCGGACCTTGTCGCGGCGGGTCGACCGGCGATCGGAGCCGGGCACCGGCGCGGTCTCCGAGGGCCGCAGGCTGGCGAGGATGTCGGTGACCGCCTTGCGGATGGTCTGCGGGTTGATGCCGTGCTCCAGGTTGTACTGCTGCTGCAGACCCCGGCGGCGATTCGTCTCGGAGATCGCCCGCTGCATCGAGTCGGTGACGGTGTCGGCATACATGATCACCTGGCCGTCAACGTTGCGGGCGGCTCGCCCGATGGTCTGCACCAGCGAGGTGACCGATCGCAGGAAGCCCTCCTTGTCGGCGTCGAGGATGGCCACCAGTGACACCTCAGGGAGGTCGAGACCCTCGCGGAGCAGGTTGATGCCGATGAGGACGTCGAACTCGCCGAGCCGGAGATCGCGGAGGATCTCGATGCGTTCGATCGTGTCGACCTCGCTGTGGAGGTAGCGCACCTTGATGCCCAGTTCGAGCAGGTAGTCGGTGAGGTCCTCGGCCATCTTCTTCGTGAGGGTGGTGACCAGCACCCGATCGCCCTTCACGATGCGCTGGTTGATCTGCTCGATGAGATCGTCGATCTGTCCCTTGGTGGGCTTGACGATGACCTCGGGATCGACCAGACCGGTCGGCCGCACGACCTGCTCCACGATGGTCGCCGAGTTCTCCAGCTCGAAGGGTCCCGGGGTGGCCGAGAGGAACACCACCTGCCGGAGTCGCTCCATGATCTCCTCGAAGCGCAGGGGTCGATTGTCGGCGGCCGAGGGGAGCCGGAACCCGTGCTCGATGAGGGTCTCCTTGCGGGAACGATCACCGGCATACTGCCCATGAAGCTGCGGGATGGCCTGATGGCTCTCGTCGAGCACCACGAGGAAGTCCTCGGGGAAGTAGTCCAGCAGCGTGTAGGGCGGCTCACCCGGGGACCGGCCGTCGATGGGCGCCGAGTAGTTCTCGATGCCGTTGCAGAACCCCAGCTCCTCCATCATCTCGAGGTCGTACTGCGTCCGCATCCGCAGCCGCTGCGCCTCCAGCAGCTTGCCCTCCTTCTCGAACCGGGCCAGCTGCTGCTGGAGCTCGTCCTGGATGCGGGCCATGGCGGCCCGCAGGCGTTCCTCGCCGGCCACGTAGTGGGTGGCCGGGAAGATGATGAGCTCCTCGAGCTCGGTGACCTTCTCCCCCGTGATGGGATCGACCACCAGCACCCGTTCGACCTCGTCGCCGAACAGTTCGATGCGCACGAGGGTCTCGTCGTAGGCGGGGTGGACCTCGATGGTGTCGCCGCGCACGCGGAACTTCCCTCGGACGAGGTTCATGTCGTTGCGCTCGTACTGCATGTCGACGAGCCGCTTGAGGATCTGTCGCTGATCATGCGACTCACCGGGGCGGACCACCAGCAGCTGGTCCTGATACTCCAGGGGCGAGCCGAGGCCGTAGATGCACGAAACCGAGGCCACGACGATCGTGTCCCGGCGGGTGAGCAGCGCCGAGGTGGCCGCATGACGGAGCCGATCGATCTCGTCGTTCACCGACGAGTCCTTCTCGATGTAGGTGTCCGAG
>JAGWYK010000117.1 GCA_018969405.1 Acidobacteriota bacterium | reverse complement strand
CGGGCCCTTCCCGAACCTCAAGAACCTCGGGTTCCGGGTGCCGGCGATGGTGGTGAGCCCGTTCGCTCCGCAGAAGGTCGAGACGGCAGGTCCCTACGAGCACACCTCGGTGCTGCGGATGATCGAGTGGCGGTGGGATCTCGAGCCGATGACGATCCGGGACGCTCAGGCGAAGAACCTCGCCGACGCACTCGACTTCTCCACCCGGAGGGACGCCGTCGAGCTGCCGGCGTTCACGCCACCGCCCCCTTCGGCCTGTGTGAACACGAACCACTTCGGATAGGTCTGTGCAGCCCTCGGGAGGACCACCTGTGACCGACACCCGGCGGACTGCGTCGGCGATCGAGGACCTGACGGCCGCTTCCCTGCTCGATCCGGCTCAGATCGATGAGCCGGCAACGCTGTACCGCAGTCTGGTCGCCTCGGCACCGGTCTGGAGGGTTCCCGGAACCAGCGTCGTCGTGGTGAGTTCGTTCGCCGCCGTCGATGAGGCGCTCCGTCGTCCTGAGGACTTCTCCTCGAACATCCGCTCCATCCTCTTCCGCGACGAGGCCGGCTGTCCGTCCACCGTTCCGTTCGGCGATGCGAGTCTCGACGTCCTGGCCACCGCTGACCCGCCGATCCACACCGCGCATCGGCGAGCAGTGTTCCCCGAACTGGTGGCCCGTCGGATGGCTGAGCTCCGCCCCGCCATCGAACAGCTCGCTGAGGAGCGGCTCGGACTTCTGCTCGACGAGGAGCATCCCGAGTTCATGGGCGCAGTCGGCGACGCCGTCCCCATCAGGGTCATCAGTCGACTCATCGGTTTCGCCGACGAGGATCCGGAGATGCTGCTGGCCGCAGCGTTCGACTCGACGGCGATGCTGGCGGGGACGGAGCCGCTCGATCAGCTCATGGCGTGCATGGCGCGCACCGGCGAGATCTTCGGGTGGATCGGTGAGCAGCTCGACACGGCGGTGACCACCGGGGAGGCCGATGGCATCCTTTCGGTCGTGGCCGCCGCGGTGGTCGACGGCACCATCGAACGTGATGCCGGTCTGGTCATGATGCACACGCTGCTCAGCGCTGGAGGTGAGTCGACCACGAGCCTGCTCGGCAACGCCGTGCATCTGCTGGCCACCCGACCTGATCTCCAGCGTTCCGTCCGTCGCGAGCCCGACCTTCTCGAGCCGTTCATCGAGGAGACACTTCGCCTCGAGTCGCCCTTCCGTCATCATCTCCGTCATGCGCCGCGGGCGACGCAGCTGGGCGGTGTGGACATCCCGGCCGGCTCCACGGTGCTGCTGCTGTGGGCGGCGGCCAATCGGGATCCGGCCGAGTTCGACCGGCCCGATGACGTGGTCCTCGACCGCTCGGCGCCCCGGCACCATCTCGGTTTCGGTCGAGGCCTCCACTTCTGTGTCGGCGCGCCACTGGCCAGGCTCGAGGCTCATGCGGTGCTCGCCGGTCTGCTGGAGCGCACCGGGTGGCTCGAACTCGACCCCGAGCGTCGGCCGCAGCGGGTCCGGAGTCTGATGATCCGTCGCTTCGACAGCCTCCATCTGAGGATCACCCCGGTCTAGCCTCAGCGCGTGTTCCCACGAGTCGACGGTCTGCGCTCGATCGAGTTCGGCACTCCCGGAGCATCTCGGGAGCACCTGGTCGGTCTGGTGCTGCACGGAGGCAAGCGGGCGACCGCCGGGCTGCTCTCGGAGTATGAACGAGAGGGAGAGCCCGTCGAGCATGAGGGCGAACTCCTCGCCATGGTCGACAACCGGGGACGACATGTCGGGACTCTTGAGGTGACCCGCGTCGAGGTGCTTCGGTTCGCGGATGTCCCCGATGAGTTCGCAGTAGCGGAGGCCGAGGGAGACCTCGACGCCGCCGACTTCCGGGCCAGCCATCTCGCCTTCTGGACCGGGGTCGGCGAGCACGTCACCGATGACACGCCGGTGGTGACCGTCCACTTCGATCTCCTGCCGGAGATCATTCGGACTCTCGATCGCTGAGGTCGATGACGGTCAGGAACCTTCAGTTCGTTCACGCCACTGTTGGTGCCCCCGGGAGGACTCGAACCTCCGCACATGGTTTAGGAAACCAATGCTCTATCCCCTGAGCTACGAGGGCGGGGATGGCGCGGAACGTGGCGCGAAACTGGTGCGCAACGGGCCGGATGCCGTCCGCGGAGGCTAGTTCGGAGGCTGTCCGGCCCTGAAGTCCCCGTCTGGATTCATCTGTGCCGCAGGCCTGTCCTCGGGCGCGCCGAAGCCACCCGGCGCGGACTTCCGGGTGGCTCAGGGGGTCAGGTTCTGCTGGGTGGTCGCCAGTTCCCGAAGAACTGGGGGAGTGACTCGCCGGTGGCGATCATGTGAGCGATGAGCGCTTTGATGTTCGTGAGGATCTGGTAGGCGCGGAGGTTGATGGACTGGCGGAGCAGTCCTGTGCTGCGAGCGCGCCGATTGACCAGCAGTGATTTCAGGTGGTTGTTCGTGGACTCGGAGTCTTCGCGGATTCCGAAGAGAAGATCGAAGGCCTCGGTACCGGGCGGGATGGGTCGAAGCGCACGGGTACGGCGGCGTTTGCTGGCGATCTCCTCGGAGGTCGAGTTGTGTCGGATGCGGGTGGTCGCGCCACGGAGACGACGCGGCACCTCGGGCCGGTCGGGGATCCGCCAGTTCCGGTAGATGCGGAACCCGCCTCGGCGGTTTCCGACCCGCTTGATCTGGCGTGGTTCCAGATTGATCTGAACCCTCTCGCCGTCGAGGACGACGAAGACCGCTGGTGTTCCCCCGATCGCCTCGACAGGAAGATGTTCAGTGGCTCGTCCTGGTGTGGTGAACGGATGGCTGCCGGTATCGTGCTCCTTCGTCGGCTATCACGACATCCGCGCACCGGTGGCGCCCGGGGATCGACGCACGACTGTGCCGCCGACCTTCACCGGCTGAGGTCCCGGACCTCGTTCGTCGCGCCGTTGTACGGGCTGTACAGTTCCAGCCGTGGGCGGACGGAGGTCAGCATCGTGAGCAGTC
>JAGWYK010000116.1 GCA_018969405.1 Acidobacteriota bacterium | reverse complement strand
GCTCGCCGATGAAACCCGGTCGAGTGCGGTGGTGGGCCAGCACCGCCTCGCGGCCCTCGGCCAGCAGGGCCAGCGACACCCCGAAACTGCGGTTGGTGCCCTCGGTGCCCCCGATGCTCTGGAACAGCAGATCGATGGGGGCGCCGGCCTCGAGGGCCGCCAGCTGCGTGGTCACATGGGCCAGCACACAGCTCTGGGTGGGAGCCCCGACCTGCTCGATGATGCGGGCGATGGTGTGCTCGAGGGCGGCCACCGAGGTCACCGAGTCGTTCACGGGGTTGAGACCGATGACCGCATCGCCGCAGCCCAGCAGGAGACCGTCGATGATCGACAGCGTCACGCCAGCGGGATCGTCGGTGGGATGGTTGGGTTGGATGCGTACGCCGAACACCCCTGGTTCGCCCATGGTGTTGCGACAGCGCGTCACCACCCGCAGCCGCGACGCGGCGACCATGAGATCGCGCGCCCCCATGAGTCGCGCCACCGCCGCCGCCATCTCCGGGGTGATGGCCCGACGCAGCTCGGAGTGCAGTCGGGGCGACGTGGCGGGATCGAGGATGAACTCGCGGAACTCGCCGACGGTGAGGGGGGCGATGGCGGCGAACGCGCCGGCGTCGTGATCGGCGGCGATGAGGGCACTGACGTCGTCGTCGAGGAACTCGTACGCCGCGATCTCGGCCAGGGTGACCTCGGCCAGCGCCATCTTGGCCGCCACCCGTTCGCGCTCCGATCGGGCCGCCACCCCGGCGAGCTGATCGCCGGACTTCTCCTCATTGGCCCGGCCGAACAGCTCCCGCAGGTCGGCGAAGGTGAACCGCTCGCCGCGCAGCGTGACCCGATGGGTCATGCGACCACCAGATCGGCGGGGATGCGCTGTTCGGTGATGAGCTCGGCGAAGCGGGCGGGGTCGCCGGCGACGAAGTCGCGACACAGCGGGAGTCCCTCGACGTAGCAGGAGATGTAGGCGCGCCAGGTGGGTGAGGTGAGGAACTCGACCGCCTTGGTGGCCCGCTGGTGGGGCAGCAGTGCCCACCGTTCGAGGAAGGCGATCACCTCGTCGACGGGACGGGCCTCGGCGTGCAGCATCCAGGCCGCATCCGCCCGCACGGCATCGAGCGATTCGGAGGCGATCCGGACCGCCGCGGCCACCTCGGGGTCGTAGCCGATGCCGAGCGGCGCCAGATGCTCGACCATGACGGTCTCGGGGGTGTCGCCGGCGATGACGGTGAGGGCGAGATCGGCGAGGCCCTCGGCGATGAGGCACTGCGGGGTGCCCACGCAGAACAGGGTCTCCTCGACCCAGTCGCGCTGGCGCACCAGCCCGGCCTCCTTGCGGGAGTGCTCGGTGTGATGTCCCGGATAGGCCTCGTGGGCGACCAGATGACCGATGGAGGGGGCCAGCACCGGCAGATCGGTGTTGATGGCGACCCGGCTGCGCAGATCGCCCAGGTAGTAGTTGAACCCCGACCAGGGCTGGTCGGTGGCGAGCTCCCAGTCGATGTGCTCGCCGGCGGGCAGACCGAACATGGTCTCGGTGCGGGCCCGGAAGTCATCGGCGATGTCGCGCAGCAGTCCCTCGAGGCGGGGCACCGGGATGGCCTGGGACTCGCGCCAGGCGATGATGCGGTCGCGCAGGGGTCCGTCGCCGGGCAGCACGGCGTCGAGGCGGCGATGGGCCGCGGCGAACTCGTCGGTGTCGCGCCACCGGGGCCGCACGCCGTAGCACCACTCGACCTCGTCGGCGTACGCGAGCTGTTCACCGGCGAGCTTGCGGGCACTGGTGTGCAGGCCGAGGGTCTGGGCCCGCAGCCACCGACGACGACCGGCGTCGAGGAGGTCGGCGTCGGCCCCGGCATCGAGATCGGCGAGCAGACGGGCGGCATCGGCGACCAGCACCGAGGGGGCGGTGATGGCCTCGGCGGCGACGCGCGCAGCCACCGCCGGGGGGCCGTAGTAGGCGTCGACGAACCCGTCGACATGCCGACCGAGTCGCAGACCGAGCTCCAGATAGCGGTCGATGATCACAGCACGTTGCCCTTGAACAGCTCCGGTGCCACCGGACAGTCCGTGCGACGCAGCGCCTCGGCCACCGGCTGGGGACCGTCGGGTCCGACGATGGCGTCGACGAGATCGAGCGGCAGGATCTCCTCATCGAGATCCCAGGGGTCATCGGCGAACACCGTCGCCCGCATCGGCTCCCACATGCGCTGGGGCAGCAGGCGACCCACCCCGGCCACCAGCCACACCGGCACCTCGCGATGACGGGCCACAGCGGCCGCGGCGCGGGAACCGGCCACGGCCATGGCCTCGGAGGGAGCGACCGCGGCGGCCTCGAGCAGCACGAGGTCGGCCTCGGCCACTGCGGCACCGAGCCCGGCGAGGGGCACGTCGACGACATCGACATCGGCCGAGAGCAGTCGGCTGACCAGTCCTGTCCCCTCCCCCAGCACATCGACCACCAGCACCTCGATATCGCCCCGTCGGGGCAGGGCCTCGGCGGCCAGCTCGGGCCAGCCCAGCACGACCACAGTCGCGTCGGCGGGCAGGGCGTGGCCGAGGGCGGACACCGTCGTGTCGGCGTCGAGCTCGGTCAGCACCCGACGGATCTCGGCCCGTGGTTCACCGGCGCACAGCACGCGGGCGCACAACCACAGAACCGGCGCCGAGCCGGGCTGGCGCGACACCAGACGTCGGCAGGCGGTGACCAGCCCGTGGGGATCGTCGGCGAAGGAGGCCAGCGCCCGGGCCGCCTCGGTCACCACGACCTCGGCCGGATAGCCGGTGGCCCGAGCCACGAAACGGAGGCGTTCGATCGGGTGCATCACCGGCACCCTAGCGACCGACTCCGGTGCGACGGCCGGTCCGCAGTGAGGTCGGTCAGTTGCCGGGTTGGAAGATCATGAGGAACAGCATCACCACGAGGATGAGGTGGCCGATGCCGGTGGACATCATGATCCGCCCGCGGGCCGAGGCGTCACCGTCTCGGAACGCCTTGATGGCCGGACGGGCGACCACGGCGAGCACGGCGATGAGGATGATCCACAGGATCGACGCGGTGGAGACCCACGGC
>JAGWYK010000115.1 GCA_018969405.1 Acidobacteriota bacterium | reverse complement strand
CTGCTCATCGCCCTGGGTTCGCGCTTCGACGATCGGGTCACCGGCAAGGTCGCGGAGTTCGCCCCCCATGCCCGCATCATCCACGTCGACATCGACCCCGCCGAGCTCGGCAAGGTGCGTCGTCCCGATGTCGGCATCACCGGCGACTGCCGTCTCGTGATCGAGGAGCTCATCGGCGCCCTGCGCACCCTCGGGGTCGACACCCAGCCCGATCGAACCGCCTGGCGTTCCACGCTGAGCGGCTGGCAGGAGAAGTTCCCGCTGACCTACGAGCAGTCCGAGGTCGGTGAACTGCTCAAGCCGCAGTACGTGCTCGAGCAGCTGCGCGACAACACCCCCGAGGACTGCATCGTCGCCTCGGGCGTGGGTCAGCATCAGATGTGGACGGCGCAGTACTGGAAGTTCAACCATCCCTACACCTGGATCAACTCCGGTGGTCTCGGCACCATGGGCTTCTCGGTCCCGGCGGCCATCGGCGCCAAGGTCGGCCGACCCGATCGGATGGTGTGGGCCGTCGATGGCGACGGCTGCTTCCAGATGACGGCGCAGGAGCTCGTCACCGCGGCCAGCGAGCGCATCCCGGTGAAGATCGCCATCCTCAACAACGCGTACCTCGGCATGGTGCGTCAGTGGCAGGAGATGTTCTACGAGGAGCGCTACAGCGAGGTGTACCTCTCGCCCGATCTCCCCGACTACAAGATGTGGGCCGAGGCGATGGGCTGTGTCGGCATGCGCGTCGAATCCCCCGAGGACGTGCTGCCGGCCATCCAGCGGGCCAACGAGGTCGACGATCGTCCCGTGGTCATCGACTTCCGCACCGATGCACGCGAGAAGGTCTTCCCGATGGTGCCGGCCGGTCGTTCCAACTCCGACATCGTCGTCGGGCCGGAGGCGATGTGATGAACACCAATCCCGCGGAGGTCCGTCATCACATCCTGTCGGTGCTGGTCGAGAACAAGCCCGGCGTGCTCGCCCGCGTCTCGGGGCTGTTCGCCCGTCGCGCCTTCAACATCTACTCACTCGCCGTGGCCCCCACCAACGATCCCTCCGTCAGCCGCATCAGCATCGTGGTCGATGTGGAGTCCGCGCCGCTCGAGCAGATCACCAAGCAGCTCGACAAGCTCATCAACGTGCTGGTCATCGAGGAGCTGGCCCCGGCCGACGCCGTGCAGCGCGAACTCATGATCGCCACGGTCGAGGTGCCCGCCCACGCCCACGCCTCCTTCCGCGACTCCCTCGACACCTTCGCCGCCAAGGTGCTCGACGAGAGTGCGGGCAGCTTCATCGTGTCGCTGGAGGACACCCCTGAGCGGCTCGACGTCTTCGCCGCCCTCCTCGGCAGCCATCATCTGGTGGCCATCGAGCGCACCGGCCGGGTCGCCCTGCCCCGACTCGGCTGAGACCCGCCGTTTCACCGTTCCACCGACGGTGTCCTAACCTTCCACCCTCAACATCTCAGACAGGAGTGCCGCCATGGCAACCGTGTACTACGAAGCAGATGCCGATCGTTCCTTCATCGCCGGCCGCAAGGTCGCCGTCATCGGCTACGGCTCCCAGGGCCATGCCCATGCACTCAACCTCAAGGACTCCGGCGTCGATGTGGTCGTGGGTCTGCGCGAGGGCTCGTCCTCCAAGGCCAAGGCCGAGGCCGAGGGTCTGCGGGTCATGTCCATCGCCGAGGCCTCGGCCTGGGCCGACGCCATCATGATCCTGCTGCCCGACACCGAGCAGAAGGCGGTGTACGAGGCGGAGATCGCCCCGAACCTCTCCGACGGCGACGCCATCTTCTTCGCCCACGGGTTCAACATCCGCTTCAACCGCATCGTGCCGCCCGCCGGCGTCGATGTCGTGATGGCCGCTCCCAAGGGCCCGGGCCATCTCGTCCGTCGCACCTACACCGAGGGTGGCGGCGTGCCCTGCCTCATCGCCGTGGAGCAGGACGCCACCGGCCATGCTCGCGATGTCGCGCTGGCCTACGCCGACGCCATCGGCGGCACCCGGGCCGGTGTCATCGAGACCACCTTCACCGAGGAGACCGAGACCGATCTGTTCGGCGAGCAGGCAGTGCTGTGCGGCGGTGTCGCGGCGCTGGTGCAGGCCGGGTTCGAGACCCTCACCGAGGCCGGCTACCAGCCCGAGATGGCCTACTTCGAGTGTTTGCACGAGGTGAAGCTCATCGTCGATCTCATGTACGAGGAGGGGATCGCCGGCATGCGCTACTCGATCTCCGACACGGCGGAGTACGGCGATGTCACCCGGGGCCCGCGCGTCATCACTCCGGCCACCAAGGCCGAGATGAAGAAGATCCTCGACGAGATCACCTCCGGCCAGTTCGCCGAGGAGTGGATCGCCGAGAGCGAGTCCGGCCGTGCCCGCTTCAACGCCCTGCGCAAGGCCGGCGCCGACCATCCGATCGAGAAGACCGGCAAGGAGCTCCGCTCGATGATGCCGTGGATCTCCGCCGGTCGGAAGAGCGTGGCCGAGACGTCCGGCGGCGCTCAGGACTGAGATTCTGCGGTGCCGCCTCCTGCGCGGCGCCCAGGACTGAGATTCTGCGGTGCCGCCTCCTGCGCGGCGCCCAGGACTGAAACCCTCTCCGCTAAATCCGACTTGATTGGTCGGGATTAGCGTCCTAGGGTGCGGGGCCGCCGACGATCGATGTCGGCGGCAGACGATCGCATCCGAGGAGAACCGATGAGCGAGCAGTGGGGCTTCGACACCCGCCAGATCCATGCCGGCCAGGAGCCCGACCCCACCACCGGGTCGCGGGCGGTGCCGATCTACCAGACCACCTCGTACCAGTTCCGCGACACCAAGCACGCCGCCGATCTGTTCGCGCTGGCCGAGATGGGCAACATCTACACCCGGATCATGAACCCCACCCAGGGTGTGTTCGAGGCTCGCATCGCCTCGCTCGAGGGTGCCACCGCCACCGCGGTGGGCATCCCCGGTGCGCTCGCCGTGGCCTCGGGGCAGGCCGCCGAGACCATGGCCATCATGAACCTCGCCGAGCAGGGCAGCCATGTGGTGGCCTCCGCCGCGCTCTACGGCGGCACCTACAACCTGCTCCACTACACCCTGCCGAA
>JAGWYK010000043.1 GCA_018969405.1 Acidobacteriota bacterium | reverse complement strand
CTGCTCCTCGGCGAGGACGACACCGACTTCCTGCTCAAGGGGTGAGCGCGGCCGACGGCGGATCGTCCCGGGGACCCTCCCGGCGGGTCGTCATTGGCCGGCCCAGTCGCCGGAGCCCTGCTCGTCGGGATCGGGCATGACGATGTCGAAGCGCTCGTTGCAGTCCGGGCAGCGGTAGGCCACCACATCGCCCGGCTCCCAGCCGTCCTCCGGCGGGTACGACAGCGGATGCAGGGTGCCCCCGCAGTCCACGCAGGTCATTCCGAGTTCAGCGTCCATGGGAGGTCTCCATGGGGACAGGGTACGGTCGGAGGCGTGAGAGTCGTGGCCGGTGACGCCCGAGGGCGACGTCTGATCGCCCCTGCGGGTGACGGCACCCGACCCACCCTCGACCGGGTGCGGGAGGCGATGTTCAACGCACTGGCCAGTCTCGGGGCCATCGAGGGGGTCGAGGTGCTCGACCTGTTCGCCGGTTCGGGTGCCCTCGGGATCGAGGCGCTGTCACGGGGCGCCGCCCACGCCACCTTCGTCGACCGCGACCGCGCCGCCCGGCGGGCCATCGAGACCAACCTGGCCAGCACCGGTCTGGCCGATCGGGCCACCGTGGTGTCGATGCGGGCCGAGGACTTCCTCGTCCGCTCCGGCCCGACCGGATCGGGTGAGCAGGGTCGCAGCTTCTCCCTCGTGCTGCTCGACCCACCGTACGGCTCCGATGACGATGCCTGGCGCGCGCTGCTGGAGGCGCTGTCGTCACGGTCCGACATCGCCCATGTCGTCATCGAATCCGATCGCGAGATCGCCGTGGACGATCGCTGGGATGTCGTGAGGGAGAAGTGGTACGGGGGTACGCTCCTCGTCATCCTCCGGCCCTCGACCCCGAGCCGTCCGGCCCCCGACAGATCAGCGGAGCCCACGTGACCCGAGTGCTCTACCCCGGATCGTTCGACCCGATCCACAACGGACACCTCGAGATCATCGAGACCGCCTCGCGTCTGTTCGACGAGGTCGTCGTGGCGGCCATGCGCAACCCGCAGAAGGGCGAGCCGCTGTTCACCCTCGACGAGCGCCGCGAGATGCTCGAGGAGTCGGTCGCCCCGCTGGGCAACGTCACCGTCACCATGTTCGCCTCGCTGGTGGTCGACCTGGCCCGCGACCTCGAGGCCGACTTCATCGTCAAGGGTCTCCGGGCCGTCTCCGATTTCGAGAGCGAGCTGCAGATGGCCCAGATGAACAAGCGGGTGTCGGGTGTCGACACGCTGTTCATCCCCTCGGCCTCGGGCAACTCGTTCCTGGCGTCGAAACTCCTGCGCGAACTGGCCCGGTTCGGCAGCGATGTCAGTCCGATGGTCCCCGCTCCCGTGGCCCGGCGACTGCAGGAGAAGTATCGACCATGAGCGACTTCTACGATCAGGACGGCGACGAGGGCGAGCTCGATCTCACGCCACCGGCCGTCGGCGATCAGTACCACCCGGCGGAGACCGAGAACGTGCTGCTGGAGCTGCGCGAGGTCATCGCCAATGCCCGGCCGGTGCCGCTGTCGGCCTCGTCGATGATCTCCAAGGATGAGGTGCTCAATCTCATCGATGAGGCACTCGACCGTCTGCCCGAGGAACTGCGAGCCGCTCGCTGGCTGCTCAAGGAGCGGGTCGACTACATCGCCAAGTTCCGCCGCGAGGCCGACGACATCGTGGCCCAGGCCCGGGCCCGGGCCGAACGCATGGTGCAGCGCACCGAGGTCGTGGCCGCCGCCGAGCAGCGGGCCTACGAGATCGTCGACACCGCCCAGACCGACGCCCGGCGGCTGCGTCATGAGGTCGAGGACTTCTGCGACCAGAAGCTGGCCAGTTTCGAGATCGTGCTCGAGCGCACCCAGCGACTGGTGTCGGCCGGTCGGGCCAAGCTGCAGGGCACCAACCTGCTGGCCGAGGCCGCCGCCGCGGCCGCCGCCGAGCAGGCTCTGGTGGAGGATCCGACCTCCGCCGGGTTCGAGGCCGACACCGAGTGGTCCGATGGGCCCTCGTCGGTGCCGGAGGAGTACGCCCAGCTCAGTCCCGCTGCGCTCGAGGTCGAGCACCCCGACGGTTCGCTGCCCTTCGACGACGACGACCCCTTCGGCGAGCGCGGTTCCACCACCGGCCACCTCACCGTCGTGCGTGGGCCGTACGACGATCTGCCGCCACCCCCGGACGATCCCGGTCCCTCCACGATCCGCGACGCGGCAGCCACCTTCTTCGACCAAGACCAGGCGTAGGCCATGACGGCCCGGCCGCTGGTCATCGGCATCGCCGATCTGCGTCGTCGTCCCGGCTCGCGTCGTCATGTCGAGCGCGAGGTCGTGCTCGGCGGTCTCGGCATCACCACCGCATCGGTCCCCGAGGGGGCCGAGATCGGTGTCGATCTCGAGCTGGAGACCATGCTGCCGGGCCTCGTCGCCACCGGCACCATCACGGTGCCGTGGGTGGGGGAGTGCCGACGCTGTCTCGGTGCGGTCCGGGCGGAGACCATCGTCGAGATCCGCGAGATCTTCGATCCCCATCCGGTGGAGGGGGAGACCTACCCGCTGGGTGAGGACCTCGTCGACCTCGAGCCCATGGTGCGCGACGCCGTGCTGCTGGCCCTGCCGCTCGCACCGCTGTGCGGGCCCGACTGCCTCGGTCCCGCTCCCGACATGTTCCCAACCGGCCCCGCCGAGCACTCCGGCGAGGCCGGCGAGGGTGCGGGGGACGGCGGCGGTGCACCTCGGCCCGACCCCCGCTGGGCGGCGCTGGCCGAACTCGACTTCGATTCCGACGCCGTCGAGGACTAAGGTCCGACGGCTGTCCGAGGGCCCCGGGTCCTCCCGCTCCATCCGGGCCATGGTGCCCCCACAGATCCAGGAACGCACATGGCCGTCCCCAAGAAGAAGACCTCCAAGGCGAAGAGCCGCAGCCGTCGGGCCTCGGCCTGGCGCATCACCACCCCGGCGCGCAGCACCTGCTCGCGCTGCGGCGCCGTCAAGCGTCCGCATGTGGTGTGCGGCAACTGCGGTTGGTACAACGGCCGTCAGGCCATCGACGTCGACTGATCGCTCAGCGATCCGCGTCGAATCCCATGACGATCCTGCCCATCGCCGTCGACGCCATGGGCGGCGACAAGGCTCCGGCGGAGATCGTGGCCGGTGCGATCCGTGCCTCCCAGGAGCTCGAGGTCCCGGTCCTGCTCGTCGGTCGCCCGGACGAGCTCGGCGACACCGGTGGGCTCGAGGTGCTCGAGGCCTCCGAGGTGATCGCCATGGACGCCGATCCCGCATCGAGTGTCCGCACCATGAAGGATTCCTCGCTCGTGCGCGCCGCCGAGGCGGTGCGTGACGGTCGCGCCTCGGCCATGGTCAGCGCCGGCAACACCGGAGCCACCATGGCCAGTGCCCTGCTGCGCATGGGCCGGATCAAGGGCGTGCAGCGCCCCGCCATCGCCACACCCATCCCGGTGCCCGGCGGCACGCCCACGGTGCTGCTCGACGCCGGCGCCAACGCCGAGTGCAGCCCTGAATGGCTCGTGCAGTTCGCCCAGATGGGCGCAGTGTTCGCCCGCAGCCGCTACGGCATCGAGGCACCGAAGGTGGCGCTGCTGTCCATCGGTGAGGAGTCGAGCAAGGGCAACCCGTTGGTGAAGGAGACCCACAAGCTGCTGGCGGAGACGGCCTGGACCGGCGGCACCGGTGCGCGGTTCATCGGCAACGTCGAGGGTCGCGACCTCATGACCGACGAGGCCGATGTGGTCGTCACCGACGGCTTCACCGGCAACGTGGCGCTCAAGACCCTCGAGGGGGCCCTGCGCACCATCGTCGCCAACCTCCTCGGCGCCTTCGACGCCTCCGAGGAGACCCGGGCGGCCTCGGCGGTGCTGTGGCCGGCCCTCGGTCCGCTCTACGCCCAGCTCGACCCGGAGAACACCGGCGGGGCGATGCTGCTCGGCGTCGACGGCGTCTGCATCATCAGCCATGGATCCTCCTCCTCGGTCGCCATGGTCAACGCCATCCGGGTCGCCCGCGACATGGTGGTCGGCGAGGTCGTCGAGCACCTCCGCGTCGCCGTGCGTCCGGCCGAGGACTGATCCGGCGGCGGACCTCGACGGGTCCGTCGGTCGGGGCCGCCGATCCCCGCCCGATTCACAAGCGCACAACCTCAGTGGCCGCTACGATCCGGCCCGTCGCCGTCCCGCGCCATCGGGCGCCTCACCGAGGAGATCACCCGTGCCCGCAGAGACCCACGTCGAGCAGTCCCCGATGGACCGAGCCGCCGTGCTGGCCCTCATCCAGGACCGTCTCGCCGACATCCTCGAGATCGACCCCGCCCAGGTCCATGAGGGCGATTCCTTCGCCGATGATCTCGGCGCCGACAGCCTCGCCCTGATCGAACTGGTCGAGGCGCTCGAGGAGGACATCGGTGAGCGCACCGTGGGCTTCCGCATCGAGGACGAGGACCTCGAGGATCTCAAGACCGTCCGCGACGCCGTCGAGTACGTCGTCGCCAAGCTGGGCTGACTTCCTGACCCCCGATCCGCTCTCCGCGCTGCTCGATCAGCTGGGTCATCCCTTCACCGACCCCGCGCCGCTGCTCCTCGCGCTCACGCACCGCTCCTGGTGCGCCGAGAACGCCGGCAGTCGGTCCAACGAGCGACTCGAGTTCCTCGGCGACGCCGTGCTCGGCCTGGTCGTCACCGATCACATCTTCACGGCCCATCCCGAGATGCCCGAGGGATCGCTGGCCAAGCTGCGCGCCGCGGTCGTGAGCGAACCGACGCTCGCCGCGGTCGCTGCGGAGCTCGGTGTCGGTGCCTGTCTGCGCCTCGGCAAGGGGGAGGCGGGCAGCGGTGGGCGCGAGAAGGCATCCATCCTCTCCGACGCCATGGAGGCGATCATCGGTGCGGTGTACGTCGACGGCGGACTCGATGCCGCCCGGGCGGTGGTGCTCGACCTGCTCGGCGATCGCATCAGCATCGAGGCGGTCGGTCCCGGCTCGGCCGATTTCAAGTCGCAGCTGCAGGAGATCCTCGCCCGGCGCGGCGAGGGCGCGCCGGTGTACGAGCTCAGCGATGAGGGACCTGATCACGACAAGCGGTTCTTCGCCCGGGTGGCGGTCGACGGCACCGTCATCGGCGAGGGTCAGGGTCGCTCCAAGAAGCTCGCCGAACAGGCCGCAGCCCAGGCCGCCTTCATCCGACTCGTCCCCGTGACCGTTCCCGGCGATGACCATCACCAGCAGGAGCAGCGAGATGCCTGAACTCCCCGAGGTCGAAACCATCCGCCGTGAGCTCGAGAAGGAGGTCGTGGGCCGCAAGATCCGCGGCGTCGAGGTCACCGGTCGGCGCACCGTGCGGCGCCAGAAGCCCGCGGAGTTCAAAGCGGGTCTGGTGGGCGCCAAGATCACCGCCTCGCAGCGGCGGGGCAAGTACCTGCTCATGCCCCTCGACAACGGTTCGGTGCTGGTGGTGCATCTGCGCATGTCGGGACAGCTGCTCCGAGCCGCGGCCAAGGACCCCAAGGCCAAGCACACCCATGTCGTGATCGACTTCACCCAGGGCGGGCAGCTGCGCTTCGTCGATCCTCGCACCTTCGGTGAGATGTTCCTCGCCACCCCTGACGAGATCACCTCCGAGATCGAGGAGCTCTCGACGCTCGGCGTCGATCCGGTGGACAGCCCCATGTCCTGGGTGGACTTCGGCCACCTGCTGCGGTCGAGGAACATGAAGCTCAAGGCGTTCCTCACCGACCAGTCGATGATCGCCGGCATCGGCAACATCTACTCCGACGAGATCCTCTTCGACGCCGGCCTGCGCTACGACCGCGAGACCTCCTCGCTCACCACCCAGGAGATCCGCCGCCTGTACCGCTCGGTGGTCGAGATCCTCCACGAGGCCTGCAAGTACAACGGGTCCACCCTCTCCGACGCCCAGTACGTCGACATCTTCGGCAAGGCGGGCAGCTATCAGGAGCACCATCAGGTGTACGACCGCGACAAGCAGCCCTGTCGTCGGTGTCGCCGCGGTGACATCCAGAAGGCGAAGTTCGCCACTCGGTCCACCTTCTACTGCGAGGTCTGCCAGGTCTGATGTATCTCAAACGCCTGTCGATGAAGGGCTTCAAGTCCTTCGCCGATGCAACCTCTCTCGATCTCGAGTCCGGTGTCACCGTCGTGGTGGGTCCGAACGGATCGGGCAAGTCCAACGTGGTCGATGCCATCGCCTGGGTGCTGGGTGCGCAGGCGCCCTCGGCGGTGCGCTCGCAGAAGATGGACGACGTCATCTTCGCCGGCACATCGAAGCGCACTGCGCTCGGTCGTGCCGAGGTCAGCCTCACCATCGACAACACCTCCGGCATGCTCCCGATCGAGTTCACCGAGGTCACCATCACCCGCACGTTGTTCCGCAACGGCGACAGCGAGTACGCCATCAACGGGGCACCCTGTCGTCTGCTCGACATCCAGGATCTCCTGTCCGACTCCGGTGTCGGACGACAGCAGCACGTCATCATCTCGCAGGGTCAGATCGACGCCGTGCTCAACGCCCGACCCGAGGATCGCCGGGCGGTGATCGAGGAGGCCGCCGGCATCCTCAAGTACCGCCGACGCAAGGAGAAGTCCGAGCGTCGACTGGCCGCCACCGAGACCAGCCTCACCCGTCTGCAGGATCTGCTGCGCGAGGTCCGGCGCCAGCTGCGTCCGTTGGAACGGCAGGCCGATGCCGCCCGGCGCCATGGCGCCGTCGTGGCGGAGCTCACCGCACTCCGGGTGTTCACCGCCGGCCGCGAGCTGCACACGCTGCGCACGCGCCTCGATCAGGGGGCCCGCACCCGGGCCGAACTGGTCGCCACCGACGAGCGCCTGCGCCGCGCCCTGGCGGAGCTCGACACCCAGGTCATGGCCACCGAGGCCCAGCTCACCGCCATGGGTGGTGACGACGTCGGCGACGGACTCGCCACCTACGAGTCGCTCTTCCAGCAGGCCCGCGGTCTCACCGCCGTGCTCGCCGAACGGCGTCGTGGTGTCGACCGCGCCCGTGGTGCGTCGGTCGACCAGGGGGTCGTGGCCTCGCTCGAATCGGAGGCGGCCCGTCTCACCACCGAACTCGCCGAGGTCGAGGCCGAGGCGGCGCAGTTCGAACCCATGGCCCGTGAACTCGCCGAGGCCGAATCGGCGCTGGCCGCCGAACGGCTGGCGTTCGAGGCCGAGTGGTCGGCCGGTGTCACCGCGCCCACCGGTGCGGCCGCCGAGATGCGCGGCGAACTCGGTGCGCTGCGCGCCGCGGCCGATCGTGGACGCGAGGAGCGCGAACGCGTCGCCGCTCGGGCCGCCGCGCTGGCGAGCAAGGCGGAGGAGCGCGCCGTCGAGGCCACTCGGCTGCGAGCGGAGCTCTCCGAGGCCGAGGCGGCCGAGGAGCCGTTGGTCGCCGCCATGGAGCAGGCCGAGCAGCGGGTGGCCGCTGCGCAGGCGGCCCTCGATGCCGCCGAGGCCGCCCATCGGGGGGCCGAGAGCGAGCAGCACGCCTGGCAGGCCCGGGTCGAGGCGCTGGCGCTGGCCCTCGATGAGGCCCGATCGGCCGCCGGCACGGAACGACTCGCCGGTGTGCGCGGCGTGCTCGGCACGCTGCTCGACCTCGTCGATGTCGATCCCGGCTGGGAATCCGCCTTCGAGGCCGCCGCCGGTGAGGCCCTCGGTGCCGTGGTGGTCGACGGTGTCGACGCCGCCCGTCGGGCCGTCGAGGCGCTGCACGGCGAGAGCCTCACCGGTGCGGTGCTGGCGCTGGGGGCGAACCGCTCGGTGCCCGCCCCGCCCCCGAACGGTGACCCCGTCCGACCCCATGTGCGGGCCCGGCGCGCCGATGTCGAACCGCTGCTCGATGCCCTGGTGGGATCCGCGGTGGTGGTCGGCGGCGGTTGGGTCGAAGCCATCGATGTCTCGATCGCCCATCCCGATGCCGTCGTGGTCACCGCCACCGGCGATCGGTTCGGCGTCACCGGCTGGCGAGTCGGGGCATCGGGCTCCGGTGCCACCGGCGCTGCGCTGGCCGAGGCCGAGCAGCGGGCCGAGGCCGCCGCCGTCGCGGCCGGCCGCACCGAGATCACCCTCATCGCCGCTCGGGTCGAACTGGCCGAAGCCCGCCAGGCGGAGACCTCCCTCGCCCGCCAGCTCGATGACAACGACGCCCGCCTCACCGCCGCGGCCGATCGGCTGCAACGGGTCGAGACCGACCGTCGCGATGCCGGCACCGAGATCGAGGCCCTGCAGGGTCATCTCGCCGAGCTCACCGAGCGGGTCGAGCGGGAGGCGGCGCGCATCGCCGAGCTGGAGACCCAGCTGCCGGCCCTCGAGGAGGCCGAGAGCGAGCTGGCCGCCTCGGCCCGACGCATGTCCGAGGCGCGTTCCCGGCTCGAGGCACAGGCCGCAGATGTCGGATCACGGCGCAGCGATCTCGAGGTGCGCACCGTGGCGGTCACCGAGCGCCGTCAGTTCCTCGCCGGACGACTGCGCGAGGTCGAGTCCCGGCTCGAGGGAGCGGCGGCCGAACGCGCCGCGGCCGAGTCGCGTCGCCTCGAACTCGATCGCACCCAGAGCGCCCTCGATCGCCTCAGTGCACTGGTCGCCGATCGTCTCGGTGTCATCGAGACCCGTCTCGCCGATTTCCGGGAGCGTCGGCGTCGTCAGAGCGAGGCCGCCCGCCAGGTGGCGTCCACCCTCGACACCCTGCGTCGTCGTCGGGCCGATGAGGAGCGAGCCCTCGGGGAATCCCGTGAACGCCTGCAGCGGGCCGAGATCGAACAGGCCGAGACCGAACTGCGCATCGAGGCGGCGGTCGAGGCGCTGCGCCGCGATCTCGACTGCGAGCCCGAGGCCGCTCTCGCCGCCGATTGTCCGCCGCTGGCCGAGGGCGTCACCGCAGCGGCCCGCATCCGGGAGCTCGAACGCGATCTCCGCCTCATGGGCCCCATCAATCCACTGGCCCTCGAGGAGTTCGAGGCGCTCCAGGAGCGTCACACCTTCCTCGAGCAGCAGCTCGACGACGTCAAGGAGAGCCGTCGCGAGCTGGCCAAGGTGATCCGAGCCATCGACGGCGAGATCGTCAACGTGTTCGCCGCCGCCTTCGCCGATGTGGCCACCAACTTCCAGGCGCTGTTCGCCACGCTGTTCCCGGGAGGTGAGGGCCGGCTCCGACTCACCGATCCCGATGACCTGCTCGGCACCGGCATCGAGGTCGAGGCGAAGCCCTCGGGCAAGAACGTGCGCAAGCTGTCGCTGCTCTCGGGCGGCGAGCGCTCACTCACCGCGCTGGCCTATCTGTTCGCCGTGTTCCGCAGCCGGCCGTCGCCGTTCTACGTGATGGACGAGGTCGAGGCAGCGCTCGACGATGTCAACCTCCACCGGTTCCTCGGCCTCGTCGCCGAGTTCCGCAACGAGGCGCAGCTGGTGATCGTGAGTCACCAGAAGCGCACCATGGAGGCGGCCGACTGCCTCTACGGCGTCTCGATGCAGCCGGGCGGGTCGTCCAAGGTGGTCAGCGAGAAGGTCAGCTCCTCGGCCTGAGTCTCAGGGCAGCCGGTTCGACCAGGCCAGCGCCGACCCACCGGCCGCTGCGAACCCGACCAGCGCTGCGGCGATGAACCACTGGGTGAGCGAGGACACCGCGGTGTCGTAGCCGATCGAGGAGCCGATCTTCGAGTACACATCGGTCAGCTGTCCCTGGGTGGCCGCCTCATAGGCCTTTCCACCGGTGGTCCTGGCGATCTGTGCCAGTGAGGGCGCATCGACCGGCACCGACACGATCTCGCCGGTGTCGGGGATGGTGACGGTGCCGTTCTCGGTGCCGAAGGCGATGGTGGACACCGGCACCTTGGCCTGCACCGCCCGACGAGCGGCGGCCTGGTTGGGGATGCCCATGGTGGTGGTGCCGTCGGACATCAGCACGATGGCGGCGGGCACCTCGGCGCCATCGGGGGCCGGCGGCATGCTGGCGATGGCATCGAGGCTCATGTCGATGGCGTTGCCGATGGCGGTGCCGTCGTCGAGCTGGAGTCCGGCGATGGCCCGGGCCACCGCCTGACGATCGGTGGTGGGGGCCACGTTGAGATGGGCGGTGCCGGCGAAGCTCACCAGACCCACGTTGACCCGCTCGGGAACGTCGTCGAGGAAGGAGGTGGCGGCCGCCTTGGCGGCCTCGATCCGACTGGGCTTCACATCGGTGGCCTCCATCGACAACGAGACGTCGATGGCCAGCATGACCGTGGCCCGCTCGCGGGGCACCTTCACATCGTGGGCGGGCTGGGCGAAGGCCAGCACGAGGGTGCCGAGGGCGAGCAGCTGCACCCCGGCGGTCAGATGACGGCGCCAGCCGGGTCGCCTCGGCATGACCGAGGACAGCAGATCGGCAGTGGTGAGGCGCACGGCGTAGCTCGAGCGACGCCGTTGGAGCACCACGTAGGCGACGGCGAGGGCCACCACGCCGAGCAGGGCCAGCAGACGCCAGGGGGACAGGAAGGTGAAACCGTTCATCGACGGACTCCTCGGGGGGAGGGAGTGGGAAGGGGACGTCCGGCACCGGCATGGGCGGCCACCCGGGTGCGAGCGTCGACGCGATCGCGTCGACCGGAGACGAATGCGGCGAGGTCGAGCAGCCAGTCGCGATCGGTGCGCAGCTGCAGGTGATCGGCGCCGGCTCCGCCGATGCCGGCGGCGATGGTGGCGCGCTGCAGTGCGGCGGCGCGGGCGTAGTCGTTCCGGAGCCGTTCGTTTCCGGTGGGGACATCGAGCTCGGTCCCGGTGGCCACATCACGGATGGTGAGCATGCCGACATCGGGGAGCGCGAGTTCGAGCGGATCGATCACCTCGACGCACAGCACGTCGTGACGCAGCGCCAGTGATCGCAGTGGCCGGGACCAGTCGCCGGGACCGAGGAAGTCCGAGATCACCACGACGAGGCCGCGACGCCGGGCGGTGCCGTCGAGGCGCCGCAGGCCGAGGGCCAGATCGGCCCGACCATCGGTGACGGGGGTGAGGGCATCGAGCACCTGACGGGTGAGCGCCTGCATATGCACCCGACCCGAACGTGCCGGGATCGGTGATGAGGGGCCGTTCGCGCCGATCGTCATGGCGCCGACCCGGTTGCCGGTCCGGCTGGTGAGGAATCCGGTGGCGGCGACCGCAGCGAGGGCGAGGTCGCGCTTCTCGCAGGACGCGGTGCCGAAGGCCATCGTGGGCGAGGTGTCGACGAGGATCCAGGTCTCCAGCTCGCGATCGGCGATGGTGTCGCGCACATGGGGGTCGCGCAGTCGGGCGGTGACGTTCCAGTCGATCCGACGAACATCGTCACCGGGTTGGTACCCGCGGATGTCGCCCGGTTCCGATCCGTGACCCGGGGTGAGGCCGCGGTGGTCGCCCTGCAGCAGCCCGTCGAGGCGCCGGGTCACGCTCAGCTCGAGGCGTCGCAGCACCTCGGCCGCCGGCGTGCCGGAGATGCTCGGCGCGGTGGGGATGCGGGTGGTCACCGGCTCGCGACCGCGGTGGGATCCTGCGAGGGGGCCACGACCGGGGCGTGGACGGTGGAGAGCAGCCGGGCCAGGAGCTGCTCGACGGCGAGACCCTGGGCGAGGGCCTCGTAGGAGGGGACGACACGGTGGCGCAGGACGTCGGGGGCCACATCGAAGATGTCCTGGGGCAGCACATAGGTGCGCCCGCGCATGAGGGCGAGGGCCCGACCGGCGGCGACGAGGCCGAGCGTGGCCCGGGGACTGGCGCCCCACTGGATGAGCTCGACCAGTTCGGGCAGTCCGTTGGCCGCCGGATCGCGGGTGGCCAGCACGAGCCGCACGGCGTAGTCGGCCACGGCCGGGGCCACATGCACCCCATCGGCCGATCGCTGCAGCGAGGCGAGATCCTCGAGCGTCAGCACCTGCTGGGCCCGGGGCGGGTTCACGCCCATGCGGGCGACGATCTGCGCCTCCTCGGCGGCGGTGGGGTAGCCCACCACCACCTTCATGAGGAACCGGTCGCGCTGGGCCTCGGGCAGGGGGTACACGCCCTCGCTCTCGATGGGGTTCTGGGTGGCGAGCACGAGGAACGGCTCGGGTACGCGTCGGGTGGTTCCGGCGATCGACACCTGATGCTCGGCCATGACCTCGAGCAGGGCCGACTGCACCTTGGCCGGGGCGCGGTTGATCTCGTCGGCCAGCACGATGTTGGCGAACACCGGACCCCATTCGATGGCGAAGGTCTCGTCGGAGGATCGGAAGATGCGGGTGCCCACCAGATCGGCCGGGAGCAGATCGGGGGTGAACTGGAGCCGGTTGAAGGAGCCGCCGATCACGGTGGCGAGGGTCTCGACGGCGAGGGTCTTGGCCAGACCGGGTACACCCTCGAGCAGGACATGGCCCCGGGCGAGCAGCCCCACGAACAGGCGCTCGATGGCACGGTCCTGGCCGACGATGACCTTCTTCATCTCGAACAGCGCCGTCTCGAGCAGGGCCGCCTCCTCGGTGCGAGCCGGGGGCGGAGTCATGGTCGGTTCGGACATCGTGGTCTCCTGTGCGTGGGAGGGGCCGGTGAATGCGTTGTGGGAGGCGGTCATGGAGAGCAGTGGACCACACCGCACCGAAGATCACCATAAAGGCCGATGCCCACTGCCGCCGGGGCCCTCGGTTCGACGATCGACCTAGGGCGAGTCCAGTTCCACACCGTCGTCGCTCACCTGACTGCGTCGTACCAGATCTTCGGCGTCAACACGGGGCCCGGACACGATGACGACGCCGCGAGTCGCGTCCACTTCGACCGTGACCTGGGGGTAATCCGGAGAGAGGACTCGACCACCGTCCGGACCAGCCATGACATTCCGCGCGGATTCGAGTCTCGAAGCAACATCACGGAGGTCTGGCGACGGGAGGCATCTGATCACGACGATTGCTTGTGGGTCTGAGTCGGGGGGTACGTCATCAGCGCGATCAACGATGATGGCAGTGGACGCATTTGGGAACTGGTCGAGTCGATCTCTGATCGAGGCGAACATCAGGGTCGACGGCTGATCGTTCGCATCGGAATTGGAATTCGAGCCATTCGAGCTTGGGATCAGTGCCGATGAACTGAGGTCGCAACCGGACACCCGATTGGTGAACTGGGTGTGACCCTGACGCTGTCTCGATCCGTAGATCGAGACGAGGGCTCCGGTGGTCAATATTGTGATCAGACAGATGGCGAGAGCCTTGTGGCGGCGCACGCGGCGTTGGCGTGACGCGGAGAGCGCGATGACCTCGGAGATCGCAATGTCCGGCGATTTCGCCAACGACTCACGAAGGTGGGCTCCGAGGCGATCTTCAAACGGGGAATGTGGGTTCATGGCGAGTCGCTCTCATCGGTAGGCGGATCGATCGAACTTCGGAGCTTCTCGATACCCCGTTCGTAGTGTCGTTGAACCGTTGATTTCGACAAACCGAGATGGCCCGCGGCCTCGGAATAGGTGAACCCGAGTGCAGCGATGAGGAAGACGCAGACGCGTTGTTGACGTGAGAGTGCCTTCAGGGCATCGTCGAGTTTCGGCTCGTAGTCCCCTTGTTCGATTGGTGGACGCGCCTCGACCTTCGGATCCAGGCGTCGGAGCCTCGTACGACTCGTACCGACTTTCGCGAGGTATTGGATCGGGTGATCGATGGATGGGAGCTTCTTCCAGTTCACCCAGGCCCAAGCAAGTGCCTCGGCGACGGCGAGTTGGCCACGGTCCTGCCCCAGCCTCGCATGAAGGACGGCTTTCAATGATGGCTCCGTAGCCCGGACGAAGGATTCGAATTCCCGTTCGCGAACTTCCTGTGGACTTGAAGGGGCCGTTCGTTGTGTCGAATTCCGCATTCGTGACCGCTCCGCATTCTGCGACATCAGTGAACGTTAGTGCCGCATGTTCAGCGGTCCGGTTACTGGTGCATAAGTGGCAGTCGACCACCTTCTCCATACGTGACTTCAATGAGTGTCGGATCGATCGCAATGAGTCTCGCCTTGTCATCGTCGGAGAGATGTGCGCCGACGATGACAAGAAGTTGGCACGCTCCGGGGTCGACGAAGGGTGCGTCCACGGAGATCTCCTGCGTTGAGACATGAATTCCGCCTGGAGAGAGGAGCACGGAGGGAATCGGCTGGGTTGCCCACTGCTTGGCGAGGACCTCGACCTCGGCGCGTTCGATCCGATCGGTACAACTGAGATTCGAAGGATCCACCGCAGGGGTTGTGGCGGTGACATCGAGGGTCGTCGCAGTGGGAATCGAGTGCGAGGGGTTGGCCGCCATTCGAGGAGTCAGCAGAGTGACGACCGAAATGGCGGTGATGCTGACGAGCCCAACTGTCCAAGTTTTGATCTGACGCACGAAGTTCTTCCCCTGGCTGCGGTGGCTAGAACAGCCGGTACGTAGTCGAGGTCACTGATTGCACGACGAATGGGTCATGAAACAGGCAGACCCTGATTCCGTATTCAGGTACCAACTTCATCGCGACGACGAGCCCTTCGATATCTGCGGTGCCTCCGGACTTCGGTCGGTACATGATCCCGCCTGAATCCCCCGGTATACATGCTTGAGTGGCGAGCGGCGCTACGGCGGCGTCGAGATCAAACGTCGTTCCGGCTGCATCGGTGAACGACTGACTGTTGTCATTCGTCGACATGATGAACGAACAGTTGGCATGGCTGCTTTGGCCCGAGATGCAGACGCTTTCGTAGATGGCCCCATTTCGGACTCCATTCACGATCCGCGTCGATGGACAACACGGTTCGACGTGGACCGTGTTGGTGAATGTCTGTCCCGCAATCGCAGCGAGAATTCCAACGTCGTGCAGTGGATAGTCCGGCGAGGTCCAGATCCGATTCCCGTACGCGTAGGGCCCCGATGTCCAAGCCGAAGCAGGTGAGATTGTGCAGTGTCCTGCAGTGGGCATCGCCACAATTCCGAGGAAGCCCACCACGGCGCTGTTCGATGTGCATACGACAGACCCGTTGGAAATCGATGCTGCGCCGTAGTGTGGATTTGCGTCGTCATAGCGACCGACCCGGGTTATCGATCCAGAGACGAATAGCGCGGACGAGTTGAATTCGGCGGCCAGGGCGGTGATGGACTGCTCGGCAGCATCTGGAACGGTGACCTCAACGAGGCCAGTTGATGGTTCAGTCGACACTGCGAACGACGGATCGATGCCAAGCGACTTCAGTCGCTCGCGCAAGGCTCTCTGCGCGGCGCGCGACTCAGAGCTCGAGATGCACGCTTCGCGGACATCGACAGCAAATGGCGGATCGATCGCGCTGACGAGTTCCGACAACGGCTGAGATCTTGAGCGGTCCTCTGGCCAGAGTGAGATTCGTACGGTCTTCCCGCCGTGATCCGCAGCAATGCCGGCAGGTTGGATCGAAAGCGACGCGACGGCCTGTTCGATCCTGGCCATCGACTCAGCGCCCGTTCCGGCTGAGATCCATTCAGTGAACTCAGGAGCGTGGACAGCTTCGCCTGCTTGATCGGTGACTTTCGCCGAATGCCAGAGAACTGAGTTGTCGATTCGTTCGCAGTCCGCGCTGCTGACGGAATTCCCGGATCCTGCGGGCGCGCCGTGTGCCGATTGACCTGAAGCCAGGCTCGAAGTCAGAACTACAGTCGCTGCAGCCGTGACGATTGCCATCGCACTCTTGAACCTCTTGCCCGACATGCCGACTCCGTTCGTCCGCTCCACACTGGGATACGCCGCCCACTACCAGTAGGAGGCGCTGGCCCTCGTGTTCGTACGACAGGCCTCACCGAAGTTCTTCGCTCCTCAGACTCTTCTGAAGTCCGCCGTCAGGGCCGGGCCGGTATCTGAAAGGCGTCCGTTTACTGGTTGTCGATGATGAGGTCGAAGGTCTCGTCGGAGGATCGGAGGATACGAATGCTGACCAGATCCGCCGGCAGGAGATCGGGAGGTCGTCGGGGTGGATCCGGGTCTCGACCTCGGAGCTTGCATTGATGGGATCTGCCAAGGTGGGTTCCTCGCCACGGTTCGGTTCGAGTGCTCCGGCGGAGTCCTGCTCCTGAGTGCCTCGCTAGGGGCTCACATCGGGGCGAAGATCTCCAGAATGGGCGAGATCTCCCCGATCCATCCCCCTGATCCCGGCCTCGGTACCGTGGCCATCATGCGCATGCCCGAGCCCACCCCGAACGGCGAGTGGTCGCCGGCGCTGCCCGGACTCGAGCGCCTGGGCCTCCCGTGGGTGGTTCTGGTGCAGCTGGTGGTCACGATCCTCATGGTCGGCATGATCTGGACGGTGCACGTCGTGCACTACGACCTGTTCCCCCTCGTGGGGGCCGACGCCTGGGACGCCTACGAGCACGCCCATGTCGATCGCATCGGCAAGGTCCTGTTCGTCCCCTGGTTGATCGAGGGGCTGTGCGTGCTCGTGCTGCTGCTGGCCCATCCGCGTCGGCTGCGGATCGCTGCGCTGGTGAGCGCGTTCCTCATGCTGTTCATCCTGATCGACACCGCCGCGTTCTCGGCCCCGGCCCACGGCGTGCTGCTCGACCACTGGGATCAGCAGACCTATGACGGGCTGATGGTCGCCAACCTGATCCGAGCGGTGCTGTGGACCGCCAAGGGTGTGGTGGCGGTCTGGATGATGGTGGAGGTGCTGCGCCCCGTGCTCCGGTCCGTGCCGCCGGACCCCGGTCATCGAGCAGAAGCCGCTGAGCGGCGCACCTGACCGGCGACACCGAGCATCACGACAGCCGACGGGGAGACGATCGGGAGCGGTCCCCGGCGGCTACGTTGCCCGTGATGCGTGTGCTTGTCGTCGATGATGAGGTGCAGCTGGCCGAGGATGTCGCCCGGGGTCTGCGTCGTGAGGGCTATGCCGTCGACGTCGCCAACGATGGCATCACGGCGGTCGAACTGGCTCTGCTGAACTCCTACGACCTGATCTGCCTGGATGTCACCATGCCCGGCATGGATGGTCGCGAGGTCTGTCGCCGCCTCCGGCAGCATCCCTTCGACACCCAACCCCGGGTCCTGATGCTCACCGCCCGCGACAGCATCGAGGATCGCGTCGGTGGTCTCGACGACGGCGCCGATGACTATCTCGTCAAGCCGTTCTCGTACCTCGAGCTCCTCGCCCGGGTCCGCTCGCTGCTGCGCCGCGACACCGTGGTCACCTCCTCGGTGCTCACCGTGGGCGACATCGAGCTCGACGATGCTCGGCATCAGGCCCGACGTGGCGAGCGTGCGCTCGATCTCACCGCCAAGGAGTTCGCGCTCCTGCGGTTCTTCATGGGTCGCCCGGGGGAGGTGGTCTCCCAGGAGACCCTGCTCGAGCACGTCTGGGACGCCAACACCGATCCGTTCACCAACACCGTGCGCGTCACGGTCGGCACTCTGCGTCGGAAGCTCCAGCAGGGCGATGAACCCCCCGCCATCGAGACCATCATCGGTCGCGGCTATCGCCTCAACGAGTCATGACCGCACCGTCGTGGACAGGGTCGATCCGGTTCCGACTCACCATCGTCACCTCGTTCCTCACCTTCGGCCTGGCCGGTCTCGTCATCGGTGTCATCTACTTCGGCCTGCGGCACTCGGTGGAGAGCCAGCGGGTCTCCGCCCTCGTGGTCCAGATCCCCGGTGGTCCGGTCCTCATCAAGCCCGATCAGGCCCAGCTCATCCAGGCCCAGGTGAACGCCCAGACCCTCGACTCGCTCCAGCGCTACACCTTCGTGGCACTGCTCGTGGTGTTCGTGCTCAGCGCCATCGTGGGCTGGTTCGTCAGCGGTCGCATGCTGCGACCCATCGGGCGGATCACCGAGACCGTCCGCGAGATCCAGGCCAGTGATCTCTCGCGCCGCATCGCCCTCGGTGGACCCGATGACGAACTGCGACGCCTCGCCGGGACCTTCGACGACCTGCTCGCCCGGGTCGATGAGGCCTTCGAGGGGCAGCGTCAGTTCATCCATGAGGCCAGTCACGAACTGCGCAACCCGCTGGCGGTGATCCGCACCAACCTCGAGGTGACCCTGGCCGATCCCGAGGCCACCGTCGAGGACCTGCGCCACACCGTGGAGGTCATCGGGCGCTCCACCGAACGCATGTCGCGACTGGTCGACGATCTGTTGGTCTATGCCCGCAAGGGCACCCTGTCGATCGATCGCGATCCGGTGGATGTCGGCGCACTGGTGGCCGAGGCCGCCGAGGAGTTCGCCGTCAGCGCCGATGTGGCCGGCATCCATCTCGCCGAGGAGGCGACCCCGGGGCTCTGGATCCTCGGCGACCGTCTGGCGCTGCGACAGGCCCTCGGCAACCTGCTGGCCAACGCCGTGCGCTACACCCCGGCCGGGGGTGCCATCCGGGTGCGGGCCGGTCGCGAGGGGGCATGGATCTGGATGTCGGTCGAGGACCAGGGCCCGGGCATCGCCCCCGAGCAGCAGGAACTGGTCTTCCAGCGGTTCTGGCGCGGCGATCCCCGCGAGGGCCGCGAGCAGGGGCGCAGTGGTCTGGGACTGACGATCGTGCAGCAGATCGCCGAGGCCCACGGCGGCGAGGCGAAACTGGCCTCGGTGGTCGGCGAGGGATCGGCCTTCGCCATCTGGATCCCCGCACTGCCACCTCCGGCGGCGGCGACCATCGCGGACTGATCGTCGCTTTCGGTCGACTTTCGCGGGTCCTGCGTAGGGTCCGGGCGTCGGATCGATCCCGAGGCCCGCTGCGGGCACCGTGTCGATCACGCACTGCTGATGACAGCACGCCGACCACATCACGCTGAACAGGAGTTCCCATGACCTGGGAGTACGACCCCCCCGCCGCCCCGCCTCCCCCTCCCGCCCCGCCCGCGCCCCCCGTCGCCGCGCCCCCTCCTCCGCCTGCGCCCCCCGTCCCGCCGACACCGGTCTACGCGCCGCCGCC
>JAGWYK010000042.1 GCA_018969405.1 Acidobacteriota bacterium | reverse complement strand
GGTCGGAGCAGTGGGTCGGAACCCGCATCGCGACCTTCGGAATTCTACCAGCGGGGGGTGACGGAACTCGGGACCGACCTAGGTTCTTCCGCCTGTTCGCGGCCGCACCGAGACCTGGATCGAGGTGACGGGATCAGCATCGAGTTCGGCGTTGATGCGCACGATCAGCGCGGCCTCGAGGAAGCGGATCTCGGTGGCCCAGGCCGGGTCGTCGACGGCCACGGCGAGCACGCCGGCGCGCAGCGAGAGCGGTCGTGCGTGTTCGGCCACGGTCTCGCCCACGAGGTCGGTCCAGCGCTCGAACAGTGCTGCGGTGCTGCGAGCCGAAGCGCCTCCGAGATGACGCACGAGGCGGTCGAGACCGGCACCCACGGGTGCCGGTTCGGACTCGGAGTGATCCGGCAGCGGCTCCCAGGGCATGTCCGGAGTGTAGGGATCGGTCACGACAGCCGGAGACTGCCGTCCTCGATCCGGTAGATCTGCTCGGGGGTGGTGCCGGGGGGCAGACCGGTGGCGCTCGACAGGAGGGTCTGCCCCAGGGGCAGATGGGTGAGCAGCGCCCAGCTGCGATCCGGATCGAGTTCGGAGAACACATCGTCGAGCAGCAGGATCGGCGGCGTGCCGGTGCTCTCGGTGACCACCCGATGGGCGGCCAGACGCAGGGCCAGGGCCAGCGAGCGCTGCTCGCCCTGGGAGGCGTGGGTCCGTGACGGCAGGTCGTCGATGGTCAGGAGCAGGTCGTCGCGGTGGGGACCGACCAACGAGGTGCCGCGTCGCAGCTCGTCGCGGCGGGCCGCCTCGAGCGCGGCGGCGAGGCCGGTCGCCCGCCAGGGCGCCTCATAGGTGGCCAGGACATGAGCCGGTCGACCGGCCACATCGTCGTAGGCGCCAGCCAGGGAGGGGGCCAGGTCCTCGATGAGGGCGGCGCGGGCCTCCGCAAGCGCCTCGCCCACCTCGACCAGTTTCGCATCCCACACCGCGAGGGTGGCGTCGATCTCCGGGGTCAGGCGACCACCGGCCTGTTTCAGCAGCGCGTTGCGCTGCCGGAGGATGCGGTCGAGATCGGTGCGCAGCACATCGGCGGCGGGCCGACGGGCCACCAGGGTCTCGTCGAGGTAGCGCCGACGCTCGGCCGGTCCACCCTTGACGAGTTCGAGATCGTCGGGGGAGAAGACCGAGACCCGCAGGGCTCCGAGCAGGTCGCGGGTTCGGGCCAGGCGGTGCCGGTTGATCTGCACCCGACCCCGCCCGGACGGCGTGATCTCCGCCTCGATGAGCAGGGCCCGCCCTTCACGTTCGGCCTCGGCCCGCAGCACCGCACCCGCGGCGCCCCGGCGCACCAGCGCCTCGTTCGGCGCACCCCGGAAACTCGACAGGGTGGCCAGGTAGGCCACCGCCTCCATGATGTTGGTCTTGCCCTGGCCGTTGGCCCCGAGCAGCGCGGTGAGACCCGGGGCGAAGGTCAGCTCCGCCGTCGTGTAGGAGCGGAAATCACTGAGCCAGAGCCGCTGGAGATGCACCGGCCGATCAGGGCACCCGCACCGGCATCAGCAGATACAGGAAGTCGGGGGTCTCCGTGCTGCGCAGCAGGGCCGGCTTCTGCGGATGCACGGTCTCCAGCATGACCTCGTCGCCCGGCATGACCTCGAGGCCGTCGATCAGGTAGTCGGGGTTGAAGGCCACGGTGAGTTCCTCTCCCTCGTGACGGGCGTCGATCTCCTCCTTGGCCTGACCGACCTCGGTGCTGCTCACCAGCAGTTCGACGCTGTCGGACCGGAGGGTCAGGCGGACCGGGGTGGACTCCTTGGTGTCGCGGGCGAGCAGACGCATACGGCGCAGGGCTTCGAGCAGAGCTTCGCGACCGACGGTCAGGCAGTTGGGATGGGAGCTCGGGATGAGAGCGCGGTAGTTGGGCGGGAACTCACCGGCGATGAGTCGGGTGGTGAGTCGGGTGTCGTCGACGTCGAAGGTGACATCCCGCTCCCCGAGACGCAGCGTGACGGTCTCGGCGGTGCTGAGCAGTCGACCCAGTTCCTTGAGCGCCCCCGAGGGGACCAGCACCTGCTGGCCCTCGGCCATGACCTCCATGCTGGGAAGGTCGCGCACGGCGAGCCGATACGAATCGGTGGCGGCGAGTCGCAGACCAGTGCCCTCGGCGGCCATGAGCACGCCGGTGAGGATCTGACGCGACTCATCGGTGCTGGCGGCGGACACGACCTGGCGCAGCGCATCGGCGAAGGTGGCGGCGTCGAGCACCACGGAGTTCTCCGACGGCGCGGGCGGACTGAGGAACTCATGCGCGGAGATGGTGCGCACCGCGAACTTCGAGCGTCCGGAGCTGATCCGCGCCTCCTCGTCGTCGATCTCGAAGGTGACCGCCCCTGAGGAGAGGTTGCGGACGATCTCGGTGAGCAGCTTCGCCTGCACGATGGTGGCACCGTCGCGTTCACCGCTGACCGCCACCCGGGTCGAGATGCTCAGCTCCTGATCACTGCCGGTGACCTGCAGCTGGTCACCACGCAGTTCCAGCGACAGGCCGGACATGGCCGGATGGGCGCTCGTCCGGGAGGCCACAGCCCGGGAAGCGGTCGAGAGTGCATCGAGCAACGGGTCTCGTTCACATCGGAACTTCACATCGACTCGCTTTCTGGTGTGATCAGGATGATGTGATGAAAGGCAGTAGTAGTAATAAGGGCTGTGGATTGTGGATGATGCACCGTTCTCCCAGCGTATGGGCCCTTTCCGGCCGCGCGGGTTGTCCACAGGTATGCACAGAACGCGGCCGCCGCGCGGGTGTTCGGGGGATGAGGGAGTCGGTTCGGTCCGGTCATCCACCGGATCTCCCGAGCGCGCGCACAGGGTTCTCCACCGCGCAGGTGTTCGGGCAGCTGTTCCTGCGGCTGTCCAGGTCGACGTGTTCTCGCCGGGGTGTCGATCAGGATCATTCCCCGCTCCGGATCCGCTGGGTCAGCTCGGTGACCTGGTCGTAGATCTGCCGCCGTTCCTTCATCAGTCCGCTGATCTTCTCGACGGCATGGATGACCGTGGTGTGGTCGCGGCCGCCGAACTCGCGGGCGATGGCGGGGTAACTGAGGTCGGTCAGTTCGCGCATGACGTACATGCCGACCTGGCGGGCGGTGACCAGGGGTCGGCGGCGGCTCTGGCCCCGGATCTCCTCGATGGGGAACGCGAACATCTCCGAGGTCTTCTCGAGGATGAGCGCCGGGGTGATCGGTCGGGGCTGGGTGTCGGAGATGAGGTCATCGAGCACGAACTCGGCGAGGGGCACGTCGAGCACCTGATTGGTGAGGCTGGCGTAGGCGCACACCCGGATGAGGGCGCCCTCGAGCTCACGGATGTTGTTGGTGATGTTGGAGGCGATGAACTCAAGCACCTCGGGCGAGGGGGCGACCGGTTCCCCCTCGGCCTTCTTGCGGAGGATGGCGAGACGGGTCTCGAGCTCGGGAGGGTTGATCTCGGTGGTCAGCCCCATCTTGAACCGGCTGCGCAGCCGGTCCTCGAGCGTGGAGATGGCATCGGGCGGGCGGTCCGAGGACAGCACGATCTGCCGGTTGGCCTGGTACAGCGACTCGAAGGTGTGGAAGAGCTCCTCCTGGAGACCCTCCTTGCCCTCGATGAACTGGATGTCGTCGAGCAGCAGGACCTCGACCTCGCGGTAGCGCTTCTTGAACTCGCTGAGGGTGTTCTGGCGGATGGCGTCGACGTACTGGTTGAGGAACTGTTCGGTGGAGACGTAGCGGACCTGATAGGTGGCGTAGTTCTCCCGCACGTAGTTCGAGATGGCCTGCAGCAGATGGGTCTTGCCCAGGCCGGCATCGCCGTAGATGAACAGGGGGTTGTAGGACCGGGCCGGGGTCTCGGCCACGCTCATGGCGGCGGCGTGGGCGAAGCGGTTCGAGGTGCCGGTGACGAAGGCCTCGAAGGTGTAGCGGGGCGAGACGGTCAGGCCGAGCTCCCCACTCTGCCCGATGTTGTCCACAGTTTCGACCGGAGTTGTCAACAGGCCCGGGTCAGGGTTGTGGATCGACTTGGGGATATCTCGGTCGAGGGTGATGGAGGCGTCGCCGGTGAGGGGGGCGTCCTCGGTGCGCACCTCGATGACCAGCCGCAGCCCCGGCTTCCCGATATCGGTCAGAACACCGTCGACGAGCGGGAGATAACGGTTCTCGATGCGTTCCTTCACCAGGGAGTTGGGGACGGCGATGGCCAGCTGGCTCCCGTCGAGGTGCAGGGCGGTGACCGCGGAGAACGTCGTCAGCCACACGGCCTCGGAGACCTGCTCGCGCAGCACCCCCGCACATGCTGTCCACAACTGGTCCGCTTGTTCTGCCTGCACCGATGCTCCCGTCGACCCGCCGTCGACCGGCGGGGTCCACAGCGCGTTCCACACTTGTGGAAAACCTAGTCCATGGGTGGACCGGCCGACCAGCGATCCACGGATCCCGGTCGGGGTCGGATGCACCCCGGTCCCGTTCGTGTCCCCCGAGTGGTCGCGTCGAACGGGTTCGGGACGGTAGCACGGAGCCGATGTTGCTGCATCGGTGATGTCGCGCCTACCGTGGCCGCCCTGAGCGGTTCGCGAGGCACGCTCCTGCGCGTCGCCCGTGAACCCGAATCACCCCAGTCGATCAGCATCCCGATCAGTATCGACCCGACGGCTGCAGGGAGGCCCGATGGTCGAGGAGGCCCGAAGTGAAGCGCACGTTCCAGCCCAACAACCGTCGCCGAGCCAAGAAGCACGGCTTCCGCCATCGCATGGCCACCCGAGCCGGTCGCAACGTCCTGCGCTCGCGTCGGCTCAAGGGCCGCGCCCGCCTGTCGGCCTGATCTGGCGCATCCGTGACCGCCGCTCGTTCGTCGAGCTCCATCGTCGGGGTCGTCGCGCCCATCGTGGGTGCGTGACCGTGACCTTCGCCGCCGCTCCCCCGGGGTCGCCGGCCGAACCCCCGCGGGTGGCGTTCGCCCTGTCCCGCAAGGTCGGATCCTCGGTCGAGCGCAACCGCCTGCGCCGCCAGATCCAGGCCCATCTGCGCGAGATCGCCGGCACCATGCCCTCCGGTGCCTACCTCGTGGCGCTGCGCCCGGGCTCGGCGGGGACGGATCGTCAGACCCTGCTCGGCGACGTCGACGCCTGCCTCAGTCGTCTGGCGGCTCGGCCATGACCCTCTCGCACACCCACGACCACCCGGCCCCCACTTCGGCACTGCCGTGGGCGGTCCGCCTCCCCCATCGCCTCATCCGCGCCTATCAGTGGGCCTTCGCCGCCCGTCTCTCGCCCTGCCGGTACGAGCCGAGCTGCTCGAACTACGCCCTCGGCAGTCTCGAGCAGCACGGTCTGGTGCGGGGTTCCTGGTTGGCCCTCCGTCGTCTCGGTCGCTGTCACCCCTGGGGTGGACACGGCTGGGATCCGGTCCCGCCCAGGAAGGCCGTCTGACCCATGGAAGCGTTCTTCAAGGCCTTCGCCTCCGTTCTGGCCTTCTTCTACGACATCACCGGCAACTACGCGCTGGCCATCATCGCCCTGACGCTGCTGGTCATGATCATCGTCACCCCGCTCACCCTCAAGGGCACGCGGTCGATGATGATGATGCAGCAGCTCCAGCCGGAGATGAAGAAGATCCAGACCCGGTACAAGGACGATCGGCAGAAGCTCAACGAGGAGCTGCTGAAGTTCTACAAGGAGAACAACATCAACCCTCTCGGGGGCTGTCTGCCGCTGCTGGTGCAGATGCCGGTGTTCCTCGTGCTCTACCAGGTGCTGCGCGGGCTCACCCGTCGGGTCAGTGACCTCGGCGCCGATGTGGGATGGGTGTCGGGGCATGTCAGCCTCGGCGGACCCCCCTCGAAGGCACCGTCCTTCGAACGCGTGTTCGATCCTGCCTGGATCAGCCAGTCCACCAAGATGTACGAGAACCTCTCGGTCTCCTACCAGATGAAGGCCTTCGGGCTGGATCTGGCCGAGAGTGCCAGTCAGGCCCTCAAGTCCGGGATCCTGCATGCGCTCCCGTTCCTGGTGCTCATCGTCATCGTGGCCATCACCGGGTTCGTGCAGCAGCGTCAGATCCAGGGCCGCAACCCGGCCGCCCAGTCCAATCCCCAGCAGCAGATGATCATGAAGATCATGCCGTTCTTCCTGCCGGTGATCTCCTTCGGTCTGCCCTCCGGTCTGGTGCTCTACTTCGCCGTGTCGAACATCTATCGCATCGGCCAGCAGGCGTTCATCTCCCACAGCATCTACGGCATGAAGGAGGGCGGCTCATCCTGGAAGCAGATGTTCGGCTTCGGCGCACTGCCCTCCGCCCCCAAGACCGGATCGGCGAAGTCCGGTACCTCGAAGTCGGGTGCGGGGAAGTCGGGTGGCGGGAAGGCGAGCACGACGAAGACGGGCTCGAAGGACCGCAAGCCCTCGGGGCGGACCACCCCGTCCACGACCAAGGCCGCCCCGGCGGCGGCCACCAAGGGCGCCCGTCCGGCGTCCGCACGGACCAGTGCCAAGGAACGGAACCAGTCGGATCGCAGCGCCACCCCCGCATCGGCGCCCACCGATCCGAGCGGTTCGGATGCCGCGAGCGCGCCGCCGCCGCTGCAGCCCCGGGCGCGCAAGAAGAAGGACTAGCCCCCATGGAATGGGTCGAAGTCACCGCTCCGACGGTCGAGGAGGCCAAGAACCTGGCGCTCGACCAGCTCGGCGTCGACACCGAGGATGCCGAGTTCGAGGTCGTCGAGGAGCCCCGCTCGGGCCTGTTCGGTCGTACCCGCGGGCAGGCCCGTGTGCGGGCCCGGATCCGTCCCACCCGACCCCGGCCCAAGGTCGAGCGGCGGGATCGTCGCCGCAGCGGCGGCAAGAAGCGCAGCACCGAACGATCCGAGACCAGCAGTGAGTCCGGGTCCGAGTCGGTGTCCGAGGCCGTGACCTCGGCTGTCGAACCGGCCCCGGAGGCCGCCGCTGTCCCGACCCGATCCGATCGATCCGGCCGCCGCCGAGGCGCCGCCGCCCCGACATCCACCACAGAGCAGGGAGCACCCATGTCCGACACCGCCAGCGACGTCGATCTCGCCACCCACACCGCGATCGTCTCGGAGTTCCTGACCGGGCTCGTCGACGCCTTCGGGCTCGACGGCACCATCGAGGTCGAGTCCGTCGACGAGGAGACCAACGAGGTACGGGTGCAGGGCACGGACCTCGGCATCCTCGTCGGACCGAAGGGCAACACCCTCGCCGCGGTCCAGGAGCTCTCCCGGACCGTCGTCCACCGTCGAGTGCCCGGTCAGGCCGCCGGCCGGATCCGCCTCGACGTCGGCGGCTACCGCCAGCGTCGTCGGGAGGCCCTCGAGCGCTTCACCCGCTCCATCGCCGAGGAGGTCCTGGCCTCCGGGGTGCAGAAGGCCCTCGAGCCCATGAATCCGGCGGACCGCAAGGTCGTGCATGACACGGTCAACGAGATGGACGGCGTGTCCACCATCTCCGAGGGTGAGGACGCACGGCGCCGGGTGGTCATCATCCCCGCATGACGCCGCCGGCCCACCGCCCGCGACCAGAAGGCCCCGTCCTGCACGGGGCCTTCTGCCATTCCGGCCCCCGGTCCCCCCACGGGACCCAGCCATGACCCCCGTCGATCCCCTCCTCGATGTCCTGGAACGGGCCCGGACCCTCGGTGTCCTCGGGCCCGGACCCGTGCAGGATCACATCGACCATGCCGAACGGTTCGTCGGGGCGCTCGCCGACCTGCCCGACGGTGCCCGGGTGCTCGATCTCGGCTCGGGCGGCGGGCTGCCCGGTCTGGTGATCGCCATCCGCCGTCCTGACCTCCGGGTCGTCCTGCTCGACGCCATGGCCCGGCGGGTCGCTCTGCTGGTCGAGGCCATCGAGCGACTGGACCTGCAGGATCGGGTCACTGCGGTCCATGCCCGGGCCGAGGCGGCCGGCCGCGACCCGGCGCTGCGAGGCACCTTCGCCGCCGTCACCGCTCGATCCTTCGGTCCTCCGGCCACGGTGGCCGAATGTGCGGCGCCGTTGCTGGCGGTGGGTGGCCGACTGCTGGTGAGCGAGCCGCCGGGCCAGCCCGAGCGATGGCCCGCTCCCCAGCTCGAGCAGTTGGGCCTCGCCCCGGGATCCCCGGTGGTCACCGGGCTGCAGGTGCTCGAGCAGCAGCACCCCTGTCCGGACCGCTTCCCCCGCCGGGACGGCATCCCGGCCAAGCGCCCGTTGTTCTGAGCCCGTCCCGAGCGGTGTTTCACGTGGAACACCGAGGGTGATCCTGCGCGAGCGCTGTTCCACGTGGAACAGGACCGATCTTGACCATCGCCCATCAGGGGGGCAGGATGGGCGACCCGGCACCCGGCCCACTGCGGGTGCCCAGAGTGGGCCCCTCCGGAGATCGAGCACCAGCATGGAATCCCACGAGTCCGAAACCCAGACGCCGGCCGCAGCCCCGGTGCCGGATGCGGCGGAATCACCTGTCCGTCCTCTGCCCCGGGTGATCGCCATCGCCAACCAGAAGGGTGGTGTGGGGAAGACCACCACGGCGGTGAATCTGGGGGCCTGTCTGGCTGAGGCCGGCTTCCGCACCCTGGTCATCGATCTCGACCCCCAGGGCAACGCCTCCACGGGACTGGGCCTCGACATCGGTGCGATCGAGTCCTCCATGTACGAGGTCCTGCTCCATGACCTGCCGCTGGCCGACTGCATCCTGGCCACCCCGGTGGCCCACCTGTCCGTCGCTCCGGCCAATCTCGACCTCGCCGGGGCCGAGATCGAACTGGTGCCGACCCTCAGCCGGGAGCATCGGCTCCGTCTGGCCGTCGAGACGGTGCGGGATCGGTTCGACTACATCCTGATCGACTGCCCGCCGTCGCTGGGCCTGCTCACCATCAACGCACTGACGGCGGCCACCGAGGTGATGGTGCCGGTCCAATGCGAGTTCTACGCCCTCGAGGGCCTGCGCCAACTGTCGAACAACATCGAACTCGTGCGCCGGAGCCTCAATCCCAGCCTCGAGATCAGTGCGCTGGTGCTGGTCATGTTCGATGCCCGGACCAATCTGGCCGAGCAGGTGGCCGATGAGGTGCGGGCCCATTTCGGGGATCGGGTCTGTCGGCAGATCATCCCTCGCAACGTCCGGCTGTCCGAGGCCCCGTCCTTCGGGCAGCCCATCATCGCCTTCGACCCCATGAGTCGGGGAGCGATCGCCTATCGGGACTTGGCCAAGGAGGTCAGCGGTGGCACGCCAGAGCGGACTCGGTAGAGGGCTCGGGGCCCTCATCCCGACCACGGAACGCCTGCAGGAGAGCGATTCCCAGCTGCGGGAGCTCCCCATCGGGCAGATCGAACCCAACACCTACCAGCCCCGGGCCTTCTTCGACGAGGAGTCCCTCGCCGGCCTGGCCGCCTCGATCGAGGCCGTCGGGGTGCTGCAGCCCATCCTGGTGCGGGAGGTCGCGCCCCAGAAGTTCGAGCTGGTGGCCGGTGAACGGCGCTGGCGGGCCGCCCAGCGGGCGGGTCTGGAGACCATCCCCGCCATCGTGCGGCCTGCTGAGGGCGTCGTCTCGCTGGAACAGGCGCTGGTGGAGAACCTGCATCGCGAGGACCTCAGTGTCCTCGAGGAGGCCGCCGGCTATCAGCAGCTGGTCGACGAGTTCGGGCAGAGCCACGACGAGATCGCCCGCCGGATGGGCAAGAGCAGGTCGGCCATCGCCAACACGATCCGACTGCTCCAGCTCTCCGACAGCATCCAGCGGCTCATCGCCGATGGCCGCATCAGCGCCGGTCACGGTCGGGCCCTGCTCGGTTCGGCGGACCTGGCCTTCCGGGAGACCCTGGCCAAGGCCGTCGTGGCGCAGAACCTGACCGTCCGTGAGGTCGAGGAGCGGGTGCGTCGGCATGAGGACCCATCCTCCGAGGTCACCACTCGGACCCGCACCGTGCGGCCCGCCGCGCTGCTGGAGCTGGAGGAGCAGCTCTCCTCGCTGCTCGACACCCGGGTGCAGATCTCCACGGGGGCCAAGCGCGGCCGACTCACGGTGGAGTTCGCCAACCTCGAGGATCTCGAGCGCATCTACCGCGTGATCATCGAGGGGCGCGAGGATCTCGACTGAGGGACTCGCGCTCGAAGACATCCTTTGCGCCCCTTGGGATCCCAGCCATCACCGGAGTTCCCACAGGATGTGGACAAACCTGTGATCTACGGTTGAAGGTGCTCTCGAGGGCCTCAACCCTCGACCTGATGTGCAGCGTTGGGCTGCTCAGAGGTAGGGCTGGAAATCGGCCATGAGCTGGCCCTTGGCCTTGGCGCCGACCACGCGGCTGACCTCCTGGCCGTCCTTGAACACGATCATGGTCGGGATGCTCATCACGCCGAAGCGGCGGGCGATCTCGGGGTTGTCGTCGACGTTGAGCTTGGCGATGGCGAGGGTGCCGGCCTGCTCCTCGGCGATCTCGGAGAGGATCGGGGCGATCATCTTGCAGGGGCCGCACCATTCGGCCCAGAAGTCGACGACGACGGGGGTGTCGGCGGCGCCGATCTGCTCGTCGAAGGTGGCGTCGGTGAGGGTGGTGATGTTCTCGGACATTGGTGCCTCGGGTGGTGTCGTGGTGGGTGGGGGAAGCGTATCGGGCCGGTCTCAGTGACCGTTGGCCTCGAGCCAGCGCTCGGCGTCGATGGCTGCCATGCAGCCCGATCCGGCGGCGGTGATGGCCTGTCGATAGACGTGGTCCTGCACATCGCCGCAGGCGAACACGCCGTCGACGTTGGTGCGGGACCCGTCATGGGTGAGCAGGTACCCGTTGTCCTCGAGGTCGAGCTGACCCACGAAGAGATCGGTGTTGGGACGGTGTCCGATGGCGACGAACACCCCGGTGACGTCCAGTCGGCGTTCCTCGCCGGTGATGGTGTCGGCGAGGGTGACGCCCTCGACGGTCTGCTCGCCGTGGATGGCGGTGACGGTGCTGTTCCAGGCGAACCGGATCTTCTCGTTGGCCATGGCCCGATCACGCATGATCTTCGAGGCCCGCAGTTCGTCGCGACGGTGCACGATGGTCACGGTGCGGGCGAACTTGGTGAGGAAGAGCGCCTCCTCGACCGCCGAGTCACCGCCGCCGACCACGGCGATGTCGTGGTCGCGGAAGAAGAAGCCGTCGCAGGTGGCGCAGGTGGAGAGACCGTGGCCCAGCAGACGGGACTCCTCGGGCAGACCCAGCATGAGCGACTGGGCGCCGGTGGAGACGATGACGGCGCGGGCCCGATGGGTGGGTTCGGTGGCGGTGGGATCGCCCACCCAGATCCCGAAGGGCGAGGCCGAGAGATCGACCCGGCTCACCTTGGCGGTGATCACCTCGGTGCCGAACCGGAGGGCCTGCTCCCGGAAGCGCCCCATGAGCTCCGGGCCCATGATGCCGTCGGGCCAGCCCGGGAAGTTCTCCACCTCGGTGGTGAGCATGAGCTGACCACCGGGCTGGTCGCTGGTGGAGGAGGGCTCGCCCTCGATCAGCAGCGGCTCGAGGTTCGCTCGGGCCGTGTAGATGGCGGCGGTGAGTCCGGCGGGGCCGGAACCGATGATGACGACGTTGCGGATCGAGGGATCGGACATGGGGGCTTCCAGAGGGGGAGGATACCGGTGGGGGTATCCCACCGGGTCAGACAGGGAGAACGGATCAGGTCCGGTTCGTATTCCCGGAGGGATGCCGGCGCCGGAACAGCAGGAGCCCGCCGATCAGGCTGGCCAGCCCGAGCACCAGATAGGGCAGCCAGACGCTCGACGGGAGGATCACGTCGAGCAGTCGGATCAGCATGACCAGCAGCATGGTCGCCACCACCAGACCCAGCACCACCGCGAGCAGTCCGAACACGGTGACCCGGGCGATGGTGAGGATGGTGCCGGTGGTCCGTCGGCGGACGGCGTCGACGGTGTTCACGACGAGGTCGGCGGCCTGGGCCGGCCAGTCGCCGGAGGCCGGCGGCGGGGTGACCGGCGACGGGTTCTGCTCCATGGGGCGGCATCCTACCCAGCCACCGGGATCGGTGATCCGGAACAGCCCGACCGCTCCTGGCCTGAGCCGCGCCCCGACCCGGAGGGGCGCTCGTGTGCTCAGGGTGCGCTCAGACCCACCTCGGTGATCGACACATGGGGCGCCGGGCCCTCGCCGAGGTCGGTGATCCAGATCAGCAGGGACTCGGTCTCGACCGATCCGAGGGAGAGGGTCACGTCGCCATCGATGTTCCGGGCCGCAGCCACCGGAGCACTCCAGCGCGCCAGCGAGCCGACTCCCGGCGTGCTCGTCGTGCTCGGGCCGCGGCCGATGGCAGCCGGGACCCGGAGCTCCACCGACCACCCGATGGTCGGTGAACTGATCGTCACGTTGCGGATGCGCTGCACACTTCTGAGATCGATGATCAGACCGACGCCGGACTTGAGATTGCCGAAGGAGCGGGTGGCGTAGTCCTCGGTGCGCCAGCTGGTGAGACTGTCCCCGTCGATGGCGGCGCGGGCGGTGGACTCGTTCTCGGTCGGATCACCGGACCCCTCGGGATCGAACGATCGCGCCCCGGCCAGCGCGATCGTGGCCGGAGGGGCGGTCGAGGTGGTCGTGGGTTCAGGGGCGAACAGTCGTCGGCCGACCGAGGTGCTGGAGATCAGCAGGGCCACGAGCACGAGCGCGGTGACCACCACCAGGCTCACCACCACCAACGAGCGGTTGCTGCGGGTGGGCGGATCGAGAGGTGCCGACCCGGTAGCGATGCGGGGGTCCGGGGGCAGGCCACCGTCGATGGTCGGATCGATCGGGCGGTCCGCGAGCGGTGAGGAGACGGCGATGGTGCGGTCCTCGTCGAGCCGGATCGACAGCAGCGCGGCGCGCAGGTCGTCGGCGCTGGCGAAGCGCGCCTCGGGGGCGCGGGCCAGGGCGCGCAGCAGCACGACATCGACTTCGTGGGGGAGGTCGTCGACGCTGAACGACGGTGGCAGCGGATCGCGCTGCACCCGGGCCAGGGCCACCGCCGCAGTGGTCTCACCGGCGAACGGCGCGCTCCCGCAGAGCGTCTCGTAGAGCACCGCGCCGAGTGCGTACACGTCGGTGCGGGCATCGACCGGACTGCCGCTGACCTGTTCGGGGGCGAGGTACTTCACCGTGCCGATCAGCTGGTTGGTGCGGGTGAGGTCGGGTTCGTCGAGCACCTTGGCGATGCCGAAGTCGGTCACGAGCACCCGACCGTCGTCGGAGAGCAGGATGTTGGCCGGTTTGATGTCGCGGTGGATCACGCCGGCGCGATGGGCGCAGGAGAGTGCGGCGGCCACCTCGGCCCCGATGTGGACCATCTCGATCGGTTCGAGTCGACCCCGCTCGTCGAGGTACTCCCGCAGGGTGCGACCCCGGACCAGCTCCATGACGATGGCTTCGCTGTCGCCCGCTGGACAGGTGTCGTAGATGGCCACGATCGAGGGATGCACCAGCCGGGCCGCCGCCACCGCCTCGGTGTGGAACCGAGCCCGCAGCGCAGGATCGGCGGCCACGTGGGCGTGGAGGATCTTGACGGCCACGGGACGTCCGAGGACCTCGTCGTCGGCACACCACACCTCGGCCATCCCACCGCTGGCCAGGTGGAACCGGAGTCGGTAGCGGTCGCCGAGGACGGTGCCGACGGTGACCGCCGTCGTCATCGTCGTCGGTCCGTGGAGGTCCGGCTCACCCGCGCAGATAGCACATGCCGATGACGCCGGGTCCGCCGTGCGTGCCGATGACGGCGCCGATGGTGCCCACCCGGATGGTCTCGCGCGGGTAGCGCTCCGCGATCATGGCGAGGAAGTCGTCGATGTCGCCGGCATCGCCATGGAACACCGAGAGCTGTTCCACGGTGGGCTCGTTGAAGAGCTGATCGCGGAGCCATTCGAGGGCGCGGCGACGGGTGCGCTGCTTGCCGGCCTCCTCGACCGCGCCGTCCTTGATGTGCAGCAGCGGTTTCACGGCGAGCATCGATCCGAGGAGTGCCTTCGCGCTGCCGATGCGGCCGCCCTTCTTCAGGTTCTCCAGGGTGTCGAGGGCGCCGTAGATCTCGGTGCGCGGGATCATCGAGCCGACGAGGGCCTCGATGGCATCCGCGTCGGCACCGGCGGCGGCCAGCTCGGCGGCGGCCAGCACCATCGTTCCGAGTCCTCCGGTGAGCGAGAGGCTGTCGATCACCCGGACATCGATGTCGCCGGCCACCGCCGCCGCCGCGGTGCGCGCCGACTGCATGGTGGCGGAGAGCTCGGAGGAGAGGTTGATGCACACCACTGCGGTGGCCCCGGCGGCGGCGGCTTCACGGAACGCCTGCTCGAAGCGCCCCGGCGACGGCGCAGAGGTCTCGGGCAGGATGCCGGTGCTCGCCATCTTGGCGTAGAACTCCGAGGCCGACAGCTGCTCGCGGTCGACGAACTCCTCAGCGCCGAAACGGATGTTGAGCGGCACCACACGGATCCCGGCGTCGGCGGCCTCCTCCTCGGAGAGATCGCATGAGCTGTCGGTGACGATGTGGACGGCGGTCATGGTTCTCCCAGGTTCGAGTCGTTGGGGGGAGCGTAGTCATCGGGACCGGTCGACCGGGCCCCTGCCTCCGATCGCTCGGGACTCTGACTCGGATGGGTGGCGGCGACGAGACGCGAGGCCCGCCGATTGGTGCGGTAGTGACGGATCCACCACAGCGCCAGGAACAGGCCGGCCCCGATGGAGATCAGAAGTCCGATGCCGGAGATGGCGGTGGAGCGCACCGTGAAACGGGCCCGGGTGACCGGCACGGTGGTGTCGGCGGTGGCGACCACCACGTCGAGTGGGAAGGCCCCCGAGGCCCGGGTGGTGACCCGGGCATCGATGCGTGTGGTGGTGGCGGGGGCGAGCACGAGGTCGAACTCGGCCCCGTCGGGGAAGTCGAGTTTGGCGCTGCGCAGACTCACATGGACCCGGGCCGGGACCGTCAGTCGGTTCTCGATGTTGAGTGGGACCTTCCCGGAGCGCGAGGTGAGCGTGACGATCTGTTCCGGGGTCATCACGATCTCGCCGGTGATGGATCGGACCGCCGATCCGGCCGAGGCGAGGACACGGTCCCGATCGGGATCGCTGAGCCCACGATCCCCGGAGGCCAGAGCTCGATGCACGGCGTTGCCGGCGAGCGACGGTGCGTCGGGGACCATGGTGAGCAGGCCGTCGATCGCGCGCAGGGTGGCGCGGAGATCGTCCGGATAGGTGCCGAGCGGGGCCGGCTCGTCGGCGGTGATGGGGCGGATGATGGGTGCGGCTCGGCCGGTCTCGTAGGAGATCGTCGGATCGGTCACGGTGAACAGATCGTCGAGTCGCACCGGGCTGAGCAGCGGCGCGCCGGGCACCCCGGCGCCGCCGCCGTCGCGCGCCGACAGTGCGTCGAGCAGGGCGCGCAGCGTGGCGGGATCGGTCGTGCCGGGGACGACCACCGCGAGTCCCTGCGCCGCGCTCCGGTCGGCGAGGCTGATGAGGGCCAGATCGGCGATGGCGTTGTGCGCGGCGGCGATGGGGTCGGCGCGGTCGAGCAGACGCGTGCTGATCGCCGAATCCGCGGCGATGGCGCGCAGTCGGTCGCCGCTGGCGCTCCGCACATCGAAGGCGCGTGTCGGTGCCGGGGTGGTGCGGGGGTCGGCGACGAGCTGCGCACTCGGCACGATCACCTCGGTGGTGTCGTGGGCGCGCAGCACATCGAGCCCGGAGGGACCGATGCTCGGATCCAGCACCGCGATGCGGCTCTCGGGAGCAGTGCCGATGGTCTGGGCGATGGCGTTCCGACCGAAGGCGAACTGACGCTCGATCTCGCCGGTGAGTCCGGCATCGACCCAGGAGTCGAGGGGGATCGGCGCATAGGTGGAGGCCAGCACCAGCCGGGAGGGACCCATGCGCAGCGTGGCGAGCGCCGCGCTGTCGGCCGGGGATGCGACCTCGTTGCCCTCGACGATCGTGGTGGCACTGGGCAGCAGGGTGAGAGGCAGCGTCGGCGACGCGTCGAGCACCCGGAGCGAGTCGAACAGGTCGGTGGCCGCCGCCGGGTCGAGGGTCGGACCGCCGTCGGCGTCGAGCGTCTGCGGCTGGCGCTGCTCGACCACCAGTCCCACGGCGAGCGGTGGGGTGATGGAGGTGGGCACCGGCAGTCGGATGAGGAAGGTCGTGAGCGACGCGACGCGCTCTCCGTTCCGATCGCTCGCGGTGATCACGACCGGGTACACCCCGGGGGTGTCGATGACGGTGCCATCGGTCGGTTGCGGCCATCGATCGGTGACGGGGAACGCGATCTCCGTGGTCGGTGTGGCGGCGGCGATGGTGGTCGAGGTGAAGAGTGCGCCGCCGAGCCGATCGCCGCGGATCGCCCGGTCGAGACCGGGGCGATCGTTCACGGCCTGATGCAGCGTGACACCGATCGAGGTTCCCGACGGGAGAGCGGCGGTGTCGACCACGGCGCGGAAGGTCCCCTCGGTCCCGATCCAGTTGGTGACCTCGCGCAGGTGGAATCCTCTCGCCGTGCTCGCCACCGGTGGATCGGCGGTCTGGGAGGAGCCCGGTGCGGCGATCGACAGCACCATCCCACCGACGATGAGTCCGATCAGGACGAGGGTCGCGGCGACTCGCCTCATGCGTCTGGCACCAGGTCGTGACGCAGCACGGCCAGTCCGCTGGGTTCGAGTTGGAATCCGAGGTGGAGGTAGAGCGCGAGGGCGCGTTCGTTGGTCTCCTGGGTGTTGACGAACAGCTGTGTGCAGCGGTGCCGGGTGACCCAACGCAGCGCGTCCACGACGAGGCGGGTTCCGTGGCCCCGGCCGAAGTGGGCGGGATCGACGGCGAGTCGCTGCAGGTAGCCGGTGGACTCGGCGAGACCGGTGACGTGGTAGCCGAGGATGTCGGTGGCGGTGAGCACGCGGAAGCGAGCACGCGGGGTGGCCATGCGCGCTTCGGTGAGCGCCTCGGGGGTGAGCCGCCAGAACGGCTCGAACGCCGCAGCGTCGATGCGCAGCGCCGGGGTGATGTCGCGCCGCCGCCCACGTCGGATGGTGGTGTCCGCCCGCGCCGGCGTCGGGATGCGGGTGAGGTCGTGGCGCAGCAGGTGGAGGCGTTCGTGGAGGTCGAACCCGGCGGTGGCGAAGGGCTGCTGCTCCTCGGCGGCGAGCGCCGGGGTGAGGGCGGTGCGATACCCACGGCGTCGCACCTCCTCGAGGGCGCGCATGATCCCCTGCGGTGTGGGGGTCGTGCCGGGCTTCGGGCTGAGGAGCGCGATGTGGTCATCGCCTCTCCATGTGCCGATGCGGAACCGGTCGACGCCTCGTGTGCTGGGAGCGACTCGTTGCATGGGACTCTCCCGAGACTACGACGCGAGGTCCGTGCCGCCCCGACCGCCCCCGATGCGTACCTCGTCCGTCGCGGCCGCACCGGTAGCCTCCGAGCCGTGATCCCCGACCGCCTCCGGCCCGTGCTCGACCGCGTCGCTCCACTCGCCGAGCGCTTCGCCGAGGCGGGGTTCTCCCTCTATCTGGTGGGCGGTGTCGTACGCGATCTGCTGCTGGGTCACGACCTCGGCTCCGGTCGCGACATCGATCTCACCACCGACGCCCTGCCGGAGGACACCAAGCGGCTCGTGCGGGGATGGGCCGAGTCGGTCTGGTCCCAGGGCGAACGGTTCGGCACCATCGGCTGCCGGGCCGATGGCTGGGACTTCGAGATCACCACCCACCGATCCGAGGCCTACGACCCCGAGTCCCGCAAGCCGGTGGTCTCCTTCTCCGGGGCGGTCGAGGCCGACCTCTCCCGCCGTGATTTCACCGTCAACGCCATGGCGCTGGCCCTGCCCGACCCCACGCTCATCGACCCCTTCGACGGCGCCGCCGACCTGGCCGCCGGGCGGCTGCGCACCCCGCTGTCGCCGGAGCTGTCGTTCTCCGACGATCCGCTGCGGATGCTCCGGGCGGCCCGCTTCATCGCCGGCTACGGCCTCACTCCCGACGAGGACCTCGTCGCCGCCGTGCGGGCCATGGCCCCCCGTCTCGAGATCGTCTCGGCCGAGCGCATCCGGGACGAGTTCGACAAGCTGCTCGTCGTGGAGGATCCCTCACCCGGGCTGTGGTTCCTCGCCGACACCGGTCTCATCGATCAGTTCATGCCCGAGTTCTCGCGCATGCGCCTCGAGCAGGATCCGATCCATCGCCACAAGGATGTGCTCACCCACACCATCGCCGTGGTGGCCAACACCCGCCCCGGACGCATCGTCCGGCTGTCGGCGCTCTACCACGACATCGGCAAGCCCCGCACCCGCGCCATCGGCGACAACGGCGTGTCGTTCCACCACCATGAGGTGGTGGGCGCCCGCATGACCCGGGAACGCATGAAGGCGCTCAAGTACTCGACGGAGGACATCGAGGCGGTGAGCCGTCTGGTCTTCCTGCATCTGCGGTTCCACACCTATCAGATGGGCTGGACCGACTCGGCGGTTCGCCGGTTCGTCCGCGACGCCGGTGACCTGCTGCCCGAGCTCATCGAACTGACCAGGTGCGACTGCACCACGCGCAACGCCCGCAAGGCCGAGACCCTCCGGCGCCGGATGGACGAGCTGGAGGATCGGATCGCCGAACTGCGCGCCCGCGAGGAGCTCGAGGCCATCCGTCCCGACCTCGACGGCACCGAGGTCATGGCCCATCTCGGCCTGCGACCGGGTCGCGATGTCGGTCGCGCCCTGGATTTCCTGCTCGATCTGCGGCTCGAGGAGGGTCCGCTGGGGGCCGAGGAGGCCCGGCGCCGCCTCGACCGCTGGTGGGCCGAGCAGGGCGCCGCTCGCAGCTAGACGCCGTCCTTGCGACCCCGCAGGATGAGCGTGGCCGGGACCTGGTTCATGCTGTCGGCCCAGAACGCCGAGGGTCGGGACGAGGGCTGGGCGGCGGGTTCGAGGATGGTGTCGACGCGGAAGTTCGCCCGACCGAACGAGGTGAACAGATCGGCGATACCCCGGGCCTGTACCGCCCGTCCGCCGACGTCGATCGGTCGGGGGTCGCCGTAGGGTCGAGCGACGCGGGGGGTGCCGGTGACGGACTCCTCGAGCATGAGCGAGGCGGGATGCGGCAGGGAGCAGGTGAAGGCCGAGCCGGTGCGCAGCACCCGGTTGACCTGGCGCAGGACCCGGTCGAGATCGGCGACCCGGCCGAGTTCGAAGGTGGACAGCGCGATGTCGATGGCATCGGCGCGCACGAAGGCCAGTTCGGCGAGGTCGCCCTGATGGAGCTCGATGCGCACCTCATGGGCCTCGGCGAGATCGCGGGTGGCCTCGAGGTTCGCCAGATCGGTGTCGACGCCGATCACGAAGGCCCCCTG
>JAGWYK010000114.1 GCA_018969405.1 Acidobacteriota bacterium | reverse complement strand
GGCAACGGCGGTGCCGGCGGCAGGCCGCCCGGTCTCGGCGGGAACGGCGGTGTCGGGGGCACCGGTGGTAACGGCGGTGTGGGCGGCACCGGCCCCATCGACTGCACCGATGCCAACCTCGATCGCCTCGCCCGGGCCACCGGCGGTGAGGTGCACGCCCTGGAGACCGACGCCCACTGTGTGGTGGTGCACCGCTTCACCAGCGACGGTGAGTTCCGCATCACCACCCGCATGACCTTCCCGATGCAGACCCTCGTGGTCGGTGGCGGTGGCGGTGCCGGCGGCGGCAGCGGCTGGGATGACACCCTCAAGGCCTCCGGTGCGGAACCCGACTCCGGCGCCGGGGCCGGCGGTGCAGGTGGCGAGGTGCTGGGTGCCGATGTCTCCATCGACGCAGCGACCGGAGCCTTCACCTACACACCGAGAGATCCGAGCAGCGACGGGGCCTACATCTACACGCCCGGCGTAGGATCCACCGCCCCATCGAACATCGTCACACCGGTGCCGGTGACCGTCGGCCGCGGCGGGAACGGCGGGAACGCCGGATCCTCGGCGCCGGGCACCACTGTCGGCGGCCAGGGCGGCAACGGCGGTGCCTCCGCCTTCGGTGATCTCATCGCCCGGGGCGGAACCGGCGGGTTCGGCGGGCAGGGCGCTGAGGGCGCCACCGCCGGTGTCCAGAACGGTTCGGCCACCTCGCCGCGGGCCGGCGGACGCAAGGGTGGCAGCAACGGCATCCACTGGGGTGCCGACATCGGCCTCACTCCGGCCATCGACCATGCCGCGCCCGGCGGCGCCGGCGCCGGCGAGGACGGCCATCTGCCCGTCGCGGTCGGCTCGGGGCGCGGTGGCAACGGTGGCGACGGCGGTGCCGGTGTGGCGGCCCCGGGCATGTCGCCGACAGGCAAGACCATCCTCGTCGGTGACGGAGGCGGGGGCGGCACCATCAACCCGGCCAGCCCGCCGTACACGCCAGTGGTCGGCGGGTCCGGCGGCAACGGCGGGACCGGCGGCCTGCTCTCCACGGGCGGCAAGGGCGGTGCCGGCGGGGTCGGCGGAGATGCACCCGACGGCTACGGCGGTGGCGGCGGCGGTGGCGGCACCGACGGGTCGGTCACCGTCGGCGACAGCAACGCCGGCCGCGGCGGGAACGGCGGCGCCGGCGCGGTCTACGTGCGCTACCTCGCGGCCGCGGCGCCGGCCACTCCCCCGGCGCCCACCGTGGTGGCCGGCGATGGATCGGTGACCGTGTCCTTCGACCAGTTCGACGACACGACCGACTACCACGTGGTCTGGGTGGCCGGCGATCCGAGTCGCAGCTGCACCATCACCCCGTCGACGCCCACCTGTGTGATCGAGGGCCTGGCCAACGGGGAGAGCTACACGTTCCTCGCCTTCGCCGGGAACGCGGCGGGCGAATCGCCAACCTCCGTCGAATCGGTGGCGGTCACCCCCGGTGTCGAGGCCGGCACACTGCCCTACACCGGCGGCGACTCCCGGGGTCTGGTGTCGTTGGCGCTCACCATCACCGGACTCGGTGGCGTGATCACCGCGATCACCCGCCGTCGCCGCAGCACCATCGGCTGATCCGCAGCAGCAACTGAACCATCCACTGACACACCCACCGCAGCGTCGAACCCGACGCTGATCAGAACCGCACCGGCCGAGGAGCCATCAATGATCCGGACCACCCATCGTGCACTGACCCGACCGCTCGCCGTGGTCGCCGCGCTGAGCCTCGCCGCGACGACGGGCCTCGTCCTCGCCCCCGCCTCGGGTGCCGCGACCGGTTCGGGGCCGGCCTGCATCGACGCCAACCTCGACAGGCTGGCCAAAGCCACCGGCGGCGAGATGCACGCCGTGATCCTCGACGGGGTCTGCATGGTGCGCCACACCTTCACCGTCGGAAGGAGCGACAGCTTCACCGTGACCGCGGCCGCACCGGTCCACGGGACCGTCACGCTGGCCGGCGGTGGGGCCGGCGGTGGTGGTGGCAGCGGCTGGGAGAACAGCACCAAGGCCGCCGGCGCCGAACCGGAATCGGGCGCCGGGGCCGGAGGTGCGGGCGGCAGCGTCGCCAGCGGCTCGCTCACCTACACGCCCTCGGCGGCGGCTCGCCACGCGGCCGCCGGCTCGGCACCGGACGGGACGATCGACTACACGCCCTCCGGCGCGGTCGGCACGGCGCCCGGCCCGATCACCTGGCCGGTGGGCGGCTCCTACGGCGGTGGTATCCAGGTCACCGTCGGGGCCGGTGGTACCGGCGGCACGGGTGGTTCGCCCGAACCGGGAGCGACCGCCGGAGGCGACGGCGGCCGGGGCGGCGACAGCAGCTTCGGACCGGTCACCGCCTCCGGTGGCCGGGGTGGCGCCGGTGGTGTGGGTGGCAGAGGCGGCACGGACCCACGGGCCGGCGGGACCACCGGGGGCAGCAACTCGCAGCACTCCGGGGGCTTCGTCGTGGGCGCGGTCGATCATGCGGCACCCGGTGGTGCCGGAGCCGGCGGGGATGGCGGAGACGTCGGCGGGGGCGGGCCGGTCGCGGGCGGGGGCGACGGTGGAGCCGGGGGCGACGGCGTGGCCTTCGACCTCGGTGATCAGCGCGTGCTGCTGGGCGCTGGCGGCGGCGGGGGTGCCCTCGATCCGGCCAGTGTCCCCTCCGCCCCGCGCGCCGGCGGTGCCGGTGGCCGCGCCGGACTCCTCAGCGATGGCAGCTCGTGCACCGACTGCGTCGGCAAGGGCGGCAGCGGGGGGAAGGGTGGCGCCGGTGAGGATGCACCCGACGGCTATGGCGGCGGCGGCGGGGGCGGGGGCACCGACGGTTCGGTCACCCCGGGCGACAGCAACGCCGGTGCCGGCGGCCGGGGCGGCGACGGTGTCGTGATGGTGATGTACGAGGCCCGACAGGTTCCGCTGCCACCTCGATTCACGGTCGGTGGCCTCACCCAGCCGAACCCGATCAGCGGTGTCGTGACCCAGCCGGGCTACCCGGTCGTGCTGACCGGCATCGACCCGAACGATCTCGAGACCTCCCACGCAGTGACCGTGGCCGGCCGACCCGACCTCGGCTGCACCGTCGAGCCCGGGGAGGACTCCTGCATCCTCACCGGTCTCGAGGTCGGCCAGCAGTACACGGTGATGGTCGCCGCCACGAACCCGGCCGGATCCTCCGATCCGATGGCGGCCATGACGAC
>JAGWYK010000113.1 GCA_018969405.1 Acidobacteriota bacterium | reverse complement strand
GGCGAGCCCGGACCGGAGGGTGCGGTCACCAAGCTGCTCATCAGCGAGAACGCCGAGGAGGCCGCCGCCATCCTCATGGAACTGGCCGGCCCCGAGGCCGCCTACCTCGACGGCGCCGGGTCCTTCGCCGGCACCATGTCGCTGATGCACCGGGCCATGGCCATCGCCGGTGGCACCTCTGAGATCAAGCGGAACCAGATCGGCGAGCGCATCCTCGGTCTGCCCCGCGACCCGCTGATCAACTGATCAGTCGAGCCACGGCTCCGTTCGGTGAGCACCCGCACGCCAGCCGCCTGTTCGGGGCCGGATCGGCGACTCAGTCGGACCGAGACGCAGGTGCACTCGACTCGTCCTCGGTGGCCTCCGCGCGCTCTCTGAGAATACGGAGCACCTCCGCCCCCGAGATCGAGAATCCGCCGTGGGTCTGCAACTGCTCGTGCGGTTCCTCCGACGGGTCCTCGAAGACGCACGGCCTCGGATTCTGGGTGACGCTGATGTAGTTGGTCGCACCTCCGTCCGAGCGTCGCTGATGCACCACCGACCAGTGCTCATTGATCTCGACGTGATCCTCACCGAGGAGCACCCGGAGCTTCTCGATGTCATGGGTCCAGTACCGGTTCGCAACCTCGGTCCCGGTCAGCACCAGGGTGAACCATCCGTCGATGGCCACCTCGGTGATGAGACAGGGGACGAATGAGCCTGGCGAGTCGGCTCGGTTGGCGCGCATCCCCTGCACCCAGTGCACGCCGTGCCCCGGGAACCATGACCGGCAGCGGCGTGGTTCGAGGCTCACGAACTCGAGCGGTCGTGGTGGCCTGATGGTGATGTCGTCGGCTGATGAGGTCATGGGTGTCCTTCCCGATCGGGCGATGTCCGTTCGCTCGATCCTTCGTTCGTGGGCTGTGGATGTGAAGGGATCGGGTCGCTGGTCCGACGGTCGAACATCGGGCGGGACGGTTTCTCGACATCGAAGTGGTCGATGCAGGTGCTCCAGCCCTCCGGAGTGATGCAGCCTCCGTCGGAACCACAGATCTCGCAGAACGGCCGCCCGTAGTGGTACCGGTTGGAGAAGATGCGTCGTGGAGGTGCCGGCGGCCGCTCCTCTCCTGCCGCCGACCGAGCGGCCTTCAGCGGATGGTCGAGCGAACCATTGTCGAGGATGACCTCACGCGAGCTCGTCAGCAGAACGCCGACATAGGCGCGGTCCAGGTGTCCGCCGAACATCTCCGGGGAGCGGAAGGCCCCGACCAGGCTGAGCGCGTCGACGATCTCCTTCCATCGCCACCCGGGAACACGCTCCTGCATCCATCGACGCAGTTCGCCGCTGGCTGCACGCTTCCAGTGGCGCTGTCGGGCCACCGCGCTGACGTCGGCAGATGTGAGATAGCAGCTGGGCCGGACCTCCTCGGCGAGCACCAGAAGGGGCTCATCGGGTGTCGCCCCCTCCGGCAGCGGGATCGCGGTGCCGGTCCGGCGATCGAAACGCTTCCTCGACGGCGTGGGCAGCATGAAGTGCTCCATGCAGAGATTCCATCCGTGGGCCGACACGATCCTGCCGGGTCCGCCACAGGCCTCGCAGAAGATGTTGGTGACTGCGGTCATGCCTCCCCCTTGGATTCCTCGGCCTGTTCGGCGGTCTCGGCCATCAGGCGCAGGGCCTCAGGGCCGGGGATCGAGAAGCCGCCGTGGGTCTCCAGTTGTTCATGAAGCGGGCCAGTGGGTTCCTCGAACACGCACGGGGTCGCTGTCCCCGAGATGCTGATCGGACTCGAGAGGCTGCTGTCCGTGAAGCGGATGATGCTGAATCCCTCGTGCACGCACAGGCGCCGTCCGACTCGGGATCGGAGCGCGAGGACCGAGTGGTGCCACCGGCGCTTCCTCTCCCCGGTGTCGAGCAGCACGAGGGTGAACCAGCCGTCGTCGGTGACGTCGGTGATCTCGCAGGGGACCTGATTGGCGCCCTCCCCACCGTTCACGGAACGGAGGCCCTGGATCCAGTGGACCCGATGGCCGACGTGGAAGGACCTGCACGGCCTGTGGTCATCTGTGTTGCTGGGCGGAGGCTCGAACTCGATCGACGGCGTCGGTTCCGGAAGCGGGAGCGGCTCACCGGAGGTTCGATCGAAGCGTCTCCATGACGGCGAACGACGCAGGAAGTGCCGGAAGCAGGTGTTCCAGCCATCGGCCGAGAGGACGTCGCCGAGTCGCCCGCAGGCTTCGCAGTAGAGGTTGGTGAAGCGCGCCGACGCAGAGCTCGTCGAGTTCGATGGGGTCATGGGTGTCCTTCCCGACCCGATCACGCCAGATGCTGCGAGTGCCACGACCTTGCGTTGCCCGATCAGTCGGCACGGCCGATGTCGGACCACATCCCTGCGTGGAGCAGGCAGGCACCTTGGGTGTCGGACCCAGGTTGCCGGGCCCACGGATGTGGGCCGCTCGTGATGTCACCCAGAGGGTACCGACCGAGGCGTCGGTTCCCATCAGTAGTGGTACTGAATCTCCGCCACCGACTCAGTCGCGCAGGACCGGAACAGGACTGTCGATCTCGACCCGGCCATCGGCATGGGCCTCGACGGTGATCGGACCGAACGGACTCGGCACCGTGGCGCGGATCCACTCCAGATCACCGAGCTGCGGTGCCACCCGCACCGAGGTGAAGCCGGGTTCGGCCGGCTGCACACCGAGCACATGCTGGATGAGATCGCGAGACGGCGTGGACGACCAGCCATGGCAGCGGGTGCCCCCGATCCAGCACTCGGGCCAGGAGGTCTCACCGTTGTCGAGGAACGCCTTCCAGGTGCGGCAGCTCTCGAGGATCAGATCGACGCGACCGGCCTTGGCATAGGCGTCGTGCACCACGTAGAGGAAGAACGGCTGGGCCTCGATCATCTCGTTCTCGACGTCCCACACCGGCTCGGGGTAGCCGCTGAGCATGTAGGCGTAGCCGGACATGTCGCCATCGACCCGCACCGGATCCATCACGAACGAATGGCGCACCAGTCGGTCGCGCCGGGAGATCCCCTCGACCACTCGGGCCACCCGATCGGCGGGGACGAGACCGGCCACGATGGCGGTGGCACCGGGGTGCTGGGCGGCGGCCCGCTGGGGCACGCCGTCGACGATGTGATCGATGTAGACGCCCCGATCCTCATCCCAGAAGATCTCGAACGCGGCGCGCAGCCGCTCGTGATGGGCCATGGCCCAGGCGGCGTCGCCCTCGTTGC
>JAGWYK010000112.1 GCA_018969405.1 Acidobacteriota bacterium | reverse complement strand
ATGGTGAACATGGTCTTGAGCACGTTGGCCCGGGTGATGGCGTTGGGGCCATCGGCGGCGACGATCCTGTCGATGGTCTCCTTGAACAGCATGCCCGCCTGCCAGGCCTGCATGCCGAAGGAGTCCGGCTTGCCGCCCACGGCGTCGATGTAGGCCTTGAGGTTGGCGTTGCTGCTGGCCTCCTCGAAGGGCAGGAACTGGAACCACACGTAGGTGTTGTCCACCGTGGCGCCCTCGGCCTTGAACTTCTCGGTGTAGCAGGCCAGCGAGCAGGCCCAGGTCTGGACCCCGCTGTAGCCCTGCGCCGCGGTCTCCTTGCGCATCTTGATCATGGCCGCGTCCGAGGAGCCGTTGTAGAGGAAGTTGCCGTTGTTGTCCTTGAGCGACTGCACGAACGGGGTGAAGGCGGCCTGCTGCATGGAACCGCCCACCTTGAAGGCGTCGTAGACGTTGATGCCGACATCACGGGCGCCCTGCACCTGGTAGGTGGCCGACTGCACCGTGGTGGGCAGATCGCCCGGGATCAGCCAGATGCCCTTGGAGTCCGGGACGGTCTTGACGTAGTACTTGTTGGCGCCGACGAACACCTTCAGGTCACGGGGACCCTTCGGAGCCGAGCCATCGGCCGGGCAGGTCTCGGCCACGGCCTGGATGATCCAGGTGGTGGGTGCGCACTGCTCGTTGATGTCGTTGGCAAGAGCGGCGAAGTTCGGCAGACCGGTGGCGTTGCCGGCCTTGTCGGCGCAGCTCTTCAGCACCGAGACATCCGGGTTGAACAGCGAGTTGCCGCCCACCATGGCCAGGGCGTTCTGGCAGGCGTTGATGATGCCGTTCTTGGACTCCTCAGGACTCAGCTTCGAGTCCCAGGCCACGACCTTGAGCTGACGGCAGCCGACACCGCCGTTGGCGTTGATGTACTTGGCGTAGCCGTTCATGGCGTCGACGTTGCCCTGGAACAGACCGGGAGCGAGCGAGGAGCCGGTGTCGGCGGAGACCTCGACGGTGATCTCCGTGGCGGAGACGCCGACCTCGGTGGCCTCGAGGCTGGCGCCCTTGCACTTGGCGTCGGCGGCGTTGGTGCTGCTGCTGCCGTTGGCGCTGTCGGAGCTGCTGCGGCTGCAGGCACCGGCGACCAGGCCGATGCTCACAACCGCGGCGAGAAGAACTGCTTGGTAACGCTTCACAGATTCCCCCTGGGGTTGGTGAGTTAGCGACGGAACACTAACGCATGGGAACCACCGGCGTGACCGAAGCCACAGCCCGGAGCGGACCTCCGTCGCGTCGGAGCCGTGAACGGCCGATGGGCCGCCCCGACCAGAGGTCGGAGCGGCCCATCGGAACGAGACCGGAACAGGAACCGATCAGCGGATCTTCGAGGCCTCCGCCGCCGGGTCGTAGTTGGAGATGGTGATCACGTTCTGCGGTTCGCAGGTGAACTCGCCGGGCTTGCCGGTCTGGCGGGTGAACTTCCCGTCCTTGATCTTCAGCACGACCATGCAGTCGGAGAAGCCCTTGGCGCTCTTGGGACCCATGGTCCCCCCGGCGGTGAAGTCCGAGATGGTCTTCATGGTCGAGATCACGCTGGTCCGGGTGATGGCGTTGGGGCCATCGGCGGCCACGATCCTGTCGATGGTCTCCTTGAACAGCATGCCCGCCTGCCAGGCCTGCATGCCGAAGGAGTCCGGCTTACCCACCGAGTCGATGTAGGCCTTCAGGCTGGCGTTGGTGTCGGCCTCCTCGAAGGGGATGAACTGGGTCCACACGTAGGTGTTGTCCACCGTGGCGCCCTCCGCCTTGAACTTCTCGGTGTAGCAGGCCAGCGAGCAGGCCCAGACCTTGACCCCGTCGTAGCCCTGCGCCGCGGTCTCCTTGCGCATCTTGATCATGTTGGCGTCGTTCGAGCCGTTGTAGACGTAGTTGGCGCTGCTGTCCTTGAGCGCCTGCACGAACGGGGTGAATCCGGCCTGCTGCAGCGACCCGCTGGTCTTGAAGGCACCCACGATGTCGATGCCGACCCGGCGGTTGGCCTCGACCTGATAGGTGGCCGACTGCACCGTGGTGGGCAGATCGCCCGGCACCAGCCAGATGCCCTTGAGGTCGGCCTGCTGCGACTGCAGGTACTTGAGGAAGCCCACATAGGACTTGAGGTCGCGGGGCCCGGTCACGGGCTTGCCGTCGGGTGAGCAGGTCTCGGCCACGGCCTGGATGACCCAGGCGTTCGGCGCGCACTGCTCGTTGATGTCATTGGCCAGGGCCACGAAGTCGGGAAGGCCGGCCGGCTGCCCCGCCTTGTCGACGCAGTTCCCCAGCACCGAGACATCGGGGTTGAACAGGGCGTTGCCGCCCACCATGGCCAGGGCGTTCTGGCAGGCGTTGATGATGCCGTTCTTGGACTCCTCGGGGCTGAGCTTCGAGTCCCAGGCGATGACCTTGAGCTGGCGACAGCCGACACCGCCGTTGGCGTTGACCCACTTGGCGTAGGCGTTCATGGCGTCGACGTTGCCCTGGAACAGACCCGGGGCCAGCGGCGAACCGGTATCGGCCATGACCTCGACGGTGATCTCCTTGTCGGTCACCCCGATCTCGGTGGACTCGAGCGATGCGCCCTTGCACTTGGCGTCGACGGCGCTGGCGGCGCCGTTGGAGCTGGAGTTCGCACTGTCGGAGCCGCTGCGGCTGCAGGCACCGGCCACGAGGCCGATGCTCACCACCGCAGCGAGAAGCACTGCATGATGACGCTTCACGTTGTCCCCCCCTGGGATCGTTGACGGATCCCGGACCCTACCGCGTCCCGGACCTGGAGGTGACGGATGTCACTCTCTTGGGGTTGGGAGGGTTGGGAGGGTTCGGAGGGTCCGCGGGTGCAGGCCCGGGGCCGGCGATCCGGACGGGACTCAGGCGGTGATGCCGCCGTCCATGACCATGACCGAGCCGGTGATGTACCGGGCCTCATCGGAGCCGAGGTAGGCGAAGAGTCCAGCCAGTTCCTCGGGCTGGGCGGTGGTGACGTTGTCCCGCGACATCTTGCGCATGCGGTTCCAGTCGACACCCTCCGGCGGCATGAACGCGGCGTACATGTTGGTGGCCACCCCGCCGGGGGACACGGCGTTGATGCGGATGGGGGTGTCGTACTCGGTGGCGAGGGCCTTGGTCAGACCGACCACGCCGGCCTTCGAGGAGCAGTACCCGGCGCTCCAGGGCTGTCCCATGATGCCGGCGGTGGAGGCG
>JAGWYK010000041.1 GCA_018969405.1 Acidobacteriota bacterium | reverse complement strand
CACGTCGAAGAAGGCCCCGGACCTCCCGACATCGGCCACATCGAACATGGCGACGATCTCGGCCAGCGGGCGGATCTCGATGCCGTCGGAGGGACCCCAGCCCAGGGTCGCGAGATAGTTCACCATGGCCTCGGGCAGGTAGCCGCGATCGATGTAGTCACCCACGGAGACGTCATCGCGCCGCTTGGAGAGCTTCTGGCGCTTCTCGTTCACGATGAGCGGCAGGTGGGCGAAGATCAGCTCGCCCGGGGTGCGCAGCGCCTCGCGCAGCAGCAGGACCTTGGGCGTGACGTTGATGAGGTCCTCACCCCGGATGACATGGGTGATGCCCTGCTCGGCGTCGTCGACGGCGTTGGCCAGATGGAACATCGGCGATCCGTTGGAGCGCTGGATCACGAAGTCCTCGAGGTTGGCGTTCTCGAAACTCACATGACCACGGATGAGATCGTCGAAGGCGGTGGTGCCGGTGTCGGGGACCCGGAAGCGCACCACATGGCCCGCTCCGGACCCGAGGCCGCGATCGCGGCAGTGTCCGTCGTAACCCGGGGTGCCACCGCGGGCCTCGGCCCGGGCCTTGACCTCATCGGGGGTGCACGAGCACCAGTAGGCACGGCCCTCGGCGAGCAGGGTCGTGACGGCGGCGGCGTGGAGGTGTCCGCGCTCGGACTGGTGCACCGGGGTGCCGTCCCAGTCGAGACCCAGCCATTCGAGGGCCCGGAAGATCACATCGATGAGTTCGGGACGGGAGCGCTCGGTATCGGTGTCCTCGATGCGCAGCACGAACTCACCGCCCATCCGCCGGGCGTAGAGCCAGTTGAACAGCGCCGTGCGGGCTCCCCCGATGTGGAGATAGCCGGTGGGCGACGGGGCGAAACGCACACGGACCGGAGGGGGATTCACAGCGGCGATGGTACCGTCGGGGCGCACCCGCCCCCCATTCCCTCCGACGACGAAGCAGACTGCCCGCACCACCCGACGGGCGATGAGGTACACCATGAGCGCACTGTCCGACCGCCGACGACCATCGAGGACCGGTGCTGCACTGCTCGCCGGCGCGCTGGCCCTCTCGCTGGCGCTCTCGGCCTGCTCCTCGTCGAGCTCGGCGTCGGGTCCGAGTGACGACCAGTCCACCACCACGACGGTCGCATCCCCCTACGCCACCACCATCGCCACCGTGAAGGGTCGCAGCATCACCGTGCTCGAGAACGACCCCACCGGCGCCGGCTCGACCACGAGCAGCGTCGCCCCCTCGTCGAGCACGTTGCCCCCGATCCCGCGGAGCAGTCTCAACTCGGCCGGGGTCAAGAAGACCGACGACGGATTCGAGTTCAGCAATCCCACGTACTTCCGCAATCCGCTCGTGTTCGATGTGGTCGAGCAGCAGGGCGACTGGATCAAGGTGCTGATCCCGGTCCGACCGAACCACACCGTCGGCTGGGTCAGGGCCTCCGAGGTTGCGCTCACCACCACCGACTTCCGCTTCGAGCTCGACCTGTCCCGGTTCCACCTCACCGTGTTCAAGGGTGCCGAGGTCTTCCTCGAGACCGACGTCGTCATCGGCCGCGACAACACCCCGACCCCGACCGGTCGCTTCTACATGCTCGAGAAGATCAAGCAGAACGATCCGAACGGCGTGTACGGCACCTGGATCCTCGCCACCAACGGCTACAGCGAGACTCTCGACACCTTCAACGGGGGCCTTCCCGTGATCGCCTTCCACGGCACCAACCAGCCGCAGCTCATCGGCACGAAGGCCTCCAACGGCTGCGTGCGCATGCCCAACGATGTGGCCGACCGTCTGGCTGAGGCCGTGCCGGCGGGCACGCCGATCGACATCGTCGCCCAGGCTCCCGCCGCATCCGCAGCACCCAGCAACCTCTGACCGCCCGGTCGGGCGAACGATCACATGCCGAGCACACTCACCGGATGGGCGGCGAACCCGGTGTAGACCGAGTTGCCCAACTGCCCGAAGCGCTGGTCGCCCCAGCAGACATACGCGCCGGTCGCCCGCCTGGCGCAGGTGTGGTTGTCTCCGGCATCGATGTCGACCGCATCGGTGAGACCCACCACCGGTCCCGGACCCTCGTTGATGGTGCGGCCCTGCTGGCCGACGGAGTTGTCGCCCCGGCACTGCACGGTCCCGTTCCCCTGCGCCATGCAGGCGTGGGAGTACCCGATGGAGACGGCCACTGCCGCAGCCACACCGGGAACCTCGTAGGGCGAGGGATCGACACCACCGGACTTGTTCGGGTCGTGATCGGCATTCTCGCCCCAGCACAGGACTGGACCGGACCTGAGGATCGCACAGGCCTCCCGATGGCCAGCCGCGATGGCCACGGCGCCGCTGACCGAGGCCACCGCCTTGGGCGAGAGCGACATGTTGTTCCAGGAGTTGTTGGCGTCGAGCCCATCGCCGAGCTCACCGTGGATCCCCATCCCCCAGCAGGACACCGCGCCGCCGCTGTGCAGCGCACAGGTGAACCCGTCGCCCGCCGCCACCGCCACGGCGTCGGTGATCCCCTGGACGGTCACCGGTGCATTGCGCCCACCAGCGCTCCATGGGTAGGTGCTGCCATCGCCCAACTCGCCCCAGGCATCACTGCCCCAGCACCTGACCCCGCCCGAACCGAGCACGCCGCAGGCATGGGCGGGACCCACGGAGATGGAGGTGACCCCCGACAGGCCAGTGACCGCCACCGGGGTCCCGCTCGGGTTCCAGGTGCCATCGCCGAGCTGCCCGTGGGTGTTGTCGCCCATGCACATGACGGTGCCGGCGGACTTCAGGGCGCAGAGGTCGGCGTAGTTGCCGTAGGAATATCCGGCGTCGACCTGGACGACGCCGGTGAGGTTGGCCACGGCCGTGGTCGGGTTGAGCATGCCCCAGCACCGCAGGCCCGTGCCGGAGTCGACCGCACAGCTCCGGCCACCATTGGTCCAACCTCCGGCGACGATGTGGCGAGGACCGCCACCAGCACCTGGAGAGACCTTCACATTCTTGGTGACGAGCTTGGTGCCACCGGAACCCTTCACCTCGACCGTGACCGCATAGGTGATCTTCTGGTTCGTGCTGTTGTAGGGGAACCACACGGCACGGGAGAGCGACCCCGAACAGGGCAGCGCGCCGTTGCCGACGAGTGCAGCCGGACTGGCCGACACCGAGCAGGTCGAGGCGTAGGTGAGCGTGGCGGTGATGGAGCTCGGCGCGCCGGCCACGGTCACGGCGGTGGCCGCCGCACCAACGATCTTCGGGCCGGGGACCGCCGCTCCGACCTGCACCGACGGCAGCAGCACCGCCGCCGTGGCGAGAACACCGACGAGCGCAGTCCTCCGAACGGATCGACGCAGACGCACCATGGGAACCCCCTCAGATCAGGCGCACCGGCGCAACGTACCATCGAGGCGCTCCGGTCGCCCGGAATCCTGCGACCCTCCGGCCGGTGGCCGAGGAGCCGCAACAGCGACCGTCAGGCGCTGTGGGTGCTGGCCAGGATGGCCTCGGCGGTGGCCAGCACGATGGCCGGCGTGGTGCGCACCAGATCGGCGACCTGCTCGATGGTCATGCGCAGCAGCTCATCGGTGACGGCGTCGACGATGGCCCGACGCTCCATGTCGTGATGGGGGCTGGCCACGGCGGCGAACACCTTCGAGCGCACGGCGATCAGTTCATCGGCGGCCGGTTCGAGGAACCCCCAGAAGGTCAGCGCCAGGGTGAGGTCGCCGAGGATCGGTGCACGCCCGAACAGCGAGGATCGGCGCATGGCGATGGCGAGACAGCCGGCGAGTGCATCGGCCTCCGCCTCGGCGGGACCGAGCACCAGCGCGCCCTGGTAACGGCGGGCGAGCCGCAGGGCGTAGCCCTGATCGGGGCCGGGCGAGCCGAGGCGGGGGCCGGCGGGCTGGCGGCCCTGCAGTTCGGCGGGACGGTCGGCCAGCCAGGACTCGTCGCGCCGGGGCGGCGAGACATAGGTGCGGACCAGATCGCGGACGGGAGCGGGGACGTAGTCGGGGGAGGCCATGGTGAGGCGAATCTACTCCGACGCGTGCAGCAGACCGAACAGCAGCGAGTCCATGAGGGCCTGCCAGGAGGCCTCGATGACGTTGCTGTCGACCCCGACGGTGGTCCAGACCCGATCGCCATCGGTGGAGTCGATGAGCACCCGCACCACCGCGCCGGTGGCGGCTCCGCCCTCGACCACCCGCACCTTGAAGTCGGTGAGATGGATGCGCCGCAGCGAGGGGAAGGCGTCGTCGAGCGCAGCCCGCACCGCGGAGTCGAGGGCGTTGACCGGGCCGTTGCCCACACCTGAGGCCCGAACCTCCCGATCGGCGATGCGCAGCGCCACGGTGGCGGTGGTGGTGACCGCAGCATGATCGGTGCCGACCTCCTGATGCACGCTGGTGACCTCATAGCTGTCGACCGCGAAGAAGTCGGGCTGCCACCCGGCGGCCCGGCGCATGCGCAGCTCCAGCGAGGCATCGGCCGATTCGAACAGCCAGCCCTCCGACTCGAGCAGCTTCAGTTCCTCCGACAGCTCGCCGGTGGCGCGCTGGTCGAGCTCGACACCGAACTCGGCGGCCTTCATGGCCATGCCGGCTCGGCCCCCGAGATCGGACACCAGCACACGGGTGTGGTTGCCGACCACCGCGGGATCGATGTGCTCGTAGGTGGCGCCGCCGGCCCGACCGAGGGCCGAGGTGTGCAGTCCACCCTTGTGGGCGAACGCCGACTGCCCTACGAACGGATCGGCCGGATGGGGCGGGAGGTTGACCAGTTCGGCGACGCGATGGCTCACCACCGTGAGCCGTTCGAGACGACCCTCGGGCAGCGTGGCGACGCCGAGCTTGAGGGTGAGATCGGGGATGACGGTCATCAGATTGGCGTTGCCGGTGCGCTCGCCGTAGCCGTTGACCGTCCCCTGCACCTGGGTGGCACCGGCCAGCACCGCGGCGATGGAGTTGGCCACCGCACAACCGGAGTCGTTCTGGGTGTGGATGCCGACCGCGGTCCCCGCTCCGAGGAACGAGACCACCTCGCCGGTGATGCGCTGCACCTCATGGGGCAGCGACCCGCCGTTGGTGTCGCACAGCACGACACAGGCGGCGCCGTTGACCATGGCGGCCTCCAGCACGCGCAGGGCGTACTCGGGGTTGGCCTTGTAGCCGTCGAAGAAGTGTTCGGCATCGAAGAACACGCGCAGGCCCTCGCGCACGAGGAACTCGACCGATTCGCCGACCATGGCCACGCCCTCGTCGAGGGTGGTGCGCAGGGCCTCGACCACGTGGAAGTCCCAGCTCTTGCCCACGATGCAGGCCGTGGAGGTGCCGGCCTCGACCAGCGCGGCGAGGGTGGGATCGACGTCGACGCGTCCGGCGGGGCGACGGGTGGAGCCGAAGGCCACCAGCTCCGCGGTGCGCAGGTCCAGCTCCTTCGGCGCCCGTCGGAAGAACTCGGCGTCCTTCGGATTGGCCTGCGGATAGCCGCCCTCGATCCAGCGCACGCCCAGATGATCGAGCTGCTCGGCGACACGCAGCTTGTCCTCGACGGTCAGCGAGATGCCCTCGAACTGCGCGCCGTCGCGCAGTGTCGTGTCGAAGATCTCGACCGATGTCGGCAGCGCCCCGAGGGCGTCGTCAGCGGACATGCTCCAACCATCCCATGTACTTCTCCGTCTGACCGCGCACGGCGCGGCCGTACTCCTCGGCGATGGCGAGGGTCCTCGGACCGGGACAGGGGATGGTGCGGTCGTCGACGGAGTTGACCGCCGAGATCTCCGCTGCGGTGCCGCACAGGAACATCTCCTCGCAGATGTAGAGGTCGCTGCGGGTGAGCACCTCGCGACGCACCTCGTAACCGAGGTCGTTGGCGATGGTGGTGACGGTGTCCTGGGTGAGCCCCTCGAGCGCACCCGAGGCGATCGGCGGGGTGAGCAGGATGCCCCCGCGCACGACGAAGATGTTCTCGCCGGTGCACTCGGAGATGGTGCCCTCCGGGCTGAGCATGACCGCCTCGTCGTAGCCGGCCTTGAGGGCCTCGACCTTGGCCAGCGAGGAGTTCACGTAGTTGCCGGTGGTCTTCGCCGCCGGCGGCATGGAGTTGTGGTCGTGACGCATCCAGGAGGAGATCTTCAGACGGATGCCCTCGGTGAGCCCGTGATCGCCGAGATAGGCGCCCCACGGCCAGCAGGCGATGGCGACGTCGACCGAGCAGGGAAGCGTGTTGAGACCCATCTCGCCGTAGCCGTAGTAGGCGATGGGACGGATGTAGGCCGACGGGAGACCGGAGGCGACGACGACGTCCTTGGTGGCCTGCACCAGCTCCTCGACGGAGTAGGGCATGTCCATCCCCATGATCTTCGCCGAGTTGTGCAGGCGCTGCATGTGCTCGGTGAGACGGAACACCGCCGGACCATCGGCGGTCTCGTAGGCGCGGATCCCCTCGAACACGCCCATGCCGTAGTGGAGCGAATGGGTGAGGATGTGGATGTTGGCGTCGGCCCAGTCGACGAGTTCGCCGTTCATCCAGATCTTGTGGGTGGGTGTGATGGGCATGGTTCCCTCTGCGGTTCGGAGCGGGGCGGACGGAGGAGCGGGCGGTGGATCAGAGGCGGGCGACGACGAGATCGCCGACCTCGGTGGTGGAGCCCACCAGGGTGGCGGTCTCCGCGCAGGCGGCCCGGATGCGAGCACCGGCGTCGATCTCACCGAGGAACTCCAGCATCATCGCCGCCGACAGGATGGCGGCCACAGGATTGGCCCGGTTCTGACCGGCGATGTCGGGGGCGGAACCGTGCACCGGTTCGAACATCGAGGGGCCGGTGCGGGCCGGGTTGAGGTTGCCCGAGGAGGCGAATCCGATCCCGCCCGAGACGGCGCCGCCGAGATCGGTGAGGATGTCGCCGAAGAGGTTGTCGGTGACGATGACGTCGTAGCGCTGGGGAGCCTCGACGAAGTAGATGCAGGCGGCGTCGACATGGTTGTAGGCCGTGGTGACCGACGGGTACTCGGCGGCCACCTCGGTGAAGGTGCGCTCCCAGAGATCACCGGCGAAGGTGAGCACATTGGTCTTGTGCACCATGGTGAGGTGCTGCCGGGGCCGGGAGGCGGCGAGGTCGAAGGCGTAGCGGATGCAGCGTTCGACGCCCATACGGGTGTTGACCGACCCCTGGGTGGCGACCTCATGGGGGGTGCCGCGACGCAGGAAGCCCCCCTCGCCGGCGTAGGTGCCCTCGGTGTTCTCGCGGATCACGATGAAGTCGTGCGTGCCGTCGGGGGCGAGGAAGGGGCGCTGGTTGACGTAGAGGTCCAGATCGAAGCGCATCTTGAGCAGCAGGCCGCGCTCGATCAGTCCCGGGGGCACATCGGGGGTGCCGACGGCGCCGAGCAGCAGGGCGTCGAGACCGCGCCATTCCTCGACGATGTCGTCGGTGAGCACCACGCCGTCACGCAGGTAGCGCGCCCCGCCGAGGTCGTAGTCGACGGTGTCGAGCGACACGCCGGCCGCCGCGATCACCTTGAGGGCCTCGGGGATGACCTCATGTCCGATCCCGTCGCCGGGGATGACACCGATCCTGTGACTCACATCTGCTCCAGTGGGGACTGCGGGGGCGGTTCCCGGGTCCGGGCGCGCCGATGGGGAGAGGTTCCGGGCGATGGCCGGGAGACCGGCGATCCTAGCCGGGCGGCCCCGGGGGCCTGTAGTGGGAAACCAGCCGACCGCTAGCATCGGGAGCCATGGCCGACGTGCAGCACCTCTCCCAAGCCACCTTCGACCGCCTCACCGAGGAGCACCAGCGGCTCTCGACCGTCGAGCGCATCGAGATCGCCCGCAAGATCCAGAGCGCCCGTGAGCTCGGTGACCTCTCCGAGAACGGCGACTACCACGCCGCCCGGGAGGAGCAGGGGAAGATGGAGGCCCGCATCCGCCATCTCGAGGCCGTGCTCGAGAACGCCGAGATCGTGGAGGCCTCCGCCACCGACGAGGTCGGGCCCGGGGTCATCGTGTCGATCTGCTACGAGGGCGACGACGAACCCGAGCGCTACCTCATCGGCTCGATCGAGGAGCGCAGCGAGGAGGTCGAGACCCTCACCGTCGGCTCGCCGCTGGGTCAGGCCCTGCTGGGAGCCCGGGTGGGTGACGTCGTCGGCTACGAGGCCCCCGGCGGAACCCTCAACGTCCGCATCGTCGCCATCGAGATCTGACCTCCCGGTGTCATCGACCCTCGGCGAGGTCCCCCCGACCCACGACTTCCCCACCCCCGGCCTGCCCGAGGGTCGGGCCATCGAACTGCCGGGCCGAGGCACCAGCTTCGTGCGGGCGGCCCCCGGACCGGCCGGTGCACCGACGCTGCTGCTGCTGCACGGCTGGACCGCGAACTCCGCCATCAACTGGTTCCCGGCCTACGAGCCGCTGTCGACAGACTTCAACGTCGTGGCCATCGACCACCGCGGTCACGGGCACGGGCTGCGCACCTGGCGGCCGTTCCAGCTCGAGGACTGCGCCGATGATGCCGTGGCCCTGCTCGACGAGCTCGGCCTCGATCAGGTGATCCCGGTCGGGTACTCCATGGGCGGGCCCATCGCCCAGCTGCTGTGGCGACGCCACCGCGAACGCGTCGCCGGCCTCGTGCTCTGCGCCACCGCGCCCAAGTTCCGCGAACGGCGGGCCGAGGGGCTGCTCACCGCAGCGGTGGCTGCCGTCTCGGGCACCCTCCGCGTCACCCCCGACACCGCCCTCGATCGGCTCTTCGACCGCTTCGTCAGCCCCCGCTTCGAGAACACTCCGCTCGGCCAGTGGGTGCTCGAGCAGCAGCGCATCAACGACTTCCACACCATCGTCGAGGCCGGCCACGCCGTGGCCACCTTCGACTCCCGCGAGTGGGTGCACGAGATCGGTGTGCCCACCAGCATCGTCACCACCTCACTTGACACCACCGTGCCGCCCGAGCGCCAGCAGCTGCTCGTCGACGCCATCGCCGGGGCCGAGGTGTTCGCCGTGACCGGCCCCCATGATGTGTGCGCCACCGATCCGGGGGCGTTCATCCCGGCGCTGCTCGAGGCCTGCCGATCGGTGGCCCGGCGCACCGGGGCTCACTGACCCGTCGTCCGCTCCGTCACCCGGTCGATCCAGGCATGGAAGGCGGTGCTGTTCACGCCGTAGGTGAGGTTGTGGCCTTCACCCTGCACCACGGCGTACCAGGTCCATGAGGCTCCGGCGCTGCGCTGCCAGGCCAGCGCCAGTGGCGTGCCCTGGCTGGCCGGAGGCACGAGGCCGTCGTCGGAGCCGTAGGCGAGGAACGCCGGCGGGAGCACGGCGTGGAGGAACGTGGCGAAGGTGGCCCAGTGCAACGGGCTGAAGGCACTGGCCTCGCCGGGCTCGCAGGTGGGCAGCGCCAGCAGCGGTGTCGCCGCACCGCTGCAGCCCAGCAGGTTCTCGATCATCTCCTGGCCGAAGATGCCACCGGTCAGATACGCGTCGAGATCGCTCGGACCCACCATGGAGATGACCCCGTCGACATGGGGATCGACCACCCGCAGGTCCTCGGGCAGATCCGCCGCCGCGAACACCCCCGGCGCGGCGGCGGCCAGCAGCGCGATGTGTCCGCCCGCCGATCCCCCCGCCAGGATCAGCGGCCCGTCCGGTGCCCCCCACTCGGCGCGATGGGCGCGCACGAACCGCACCACCCGGTCGGCATCGGCGGCGATCTCCGGGGCGCGCACCTCCGGGACGAACCGGTAGTCGGCGGTGACGATGGCATAGCCACGATCCAGCGACGTGCCCACCAGCGCATCGACGTCGACCTGATCGCCACTGCCCCAGCCGCCGGAGTGGAACCAGACGATGGTGCCGAGCGGGACACCGCTGGGCAGGTGCACGTCGAGGTGGTGCTGGGGATCGGGGCCATAGCGGATCCGGGCGAATGTGGGGGTGTGGTCGAAGGTGATCGACGGATCGAGGCGATCGGCCGGATCGAGGGCCCGCTGGTTGACCACGCAGGAACCGAGCGTGGCGGCCAGCAGCAGCGGGACGCCCACCACGGCGATCCACACCGACACCGCTCGCCGTCGATTGACTGCTGATGATCCGAGCACGGTGATCACCTCGGACCCGACGGTACGCGGACGAGATGCCCGTCGGACGTCGGCGACGAGCAACCCCGCCGCTGGGGGAGGGATCGCTCAGCGCGCCCGGATGGTGATGTCCCGCCCGAGGACCTCCTCGAGCAGCCCGCGCCGCTCCTCGGCGGCCTGGAGCTCCAGCGAGGGATCACCGGCGGGGGTGACCTCGATGATCACCCGGCCGTCGTCGGGGAGCAGGACGTCGAGACCGGCCACCGGCGCGCGATGGGACCGGTCCAGAGCGATGCCGAGGCGCAGGATGGCGGCCATCGACCTCACTCGATCCTGCTCCTCGGGACGCAGGCGGGCGAACTCCGGATGCTTGACCTTGGGGGAGCTCTTGCGGTGGTAGCGGGCCACCAGGGCGATGAGTTCGATCTCGTGGTCGGTGAACCCGGCGAGCCGATCGGTGTGGCGGATCACGTAGTACGAGTGCTTGTGATGCTCGCTGTGGGACACCGAGAGCCCGACATTGGCCAACAGGGCGGCCGCCTCGAGCAGCTCGCGGGCATCGTCACCCAGGCCGTGGAGCGGCGCCAGTCCGTCGAAGAGCTCGAGGGTGAGCGCGGCGGCCTGCTCCGAGTGACCGGGGTCCTCGTCCATGGTCTCGAGAAGATGCACGACACTGCGGCGACGGAGGTCCTGCAGATGATGCAGCGTGGCGCCGCGCCGCCGCGAGAGCGCATCCAGCAGCACGCCTTCGCGCAGAGCGCAGTCGGAGATGGTGATGATGTCGATACCGAACTCCTGGACGGCCTGCTCGAGCACCAGCGCACCGCCGAGGATGATGTCGGCCCGCGAGGGATCCATGCCCGGGAGGCGACGGCGCTGCTCCACCGTGGCACAGGCACTCAGGTCGTCGACCACCTCCCCGATCTCCTCGGCGGTCATCTCGAACCGGTTGTAGGTGCGCAGCGGTTCGCCGCCGCGACGGGCATGCACCAGCGAGGCCACCGTCTCCGCCGTCCCGGAGGAGGCGATGGCCACCTCGAACCCCAGCGGTTCGACCTCGCGCACCGCCGGGGCGAGCGCGGAGCGGATGTGCCGGCGACAGGACTCGACCGAGGCGGGATGCTTGCGATCGCCGCGGAAGAACCGCCGGGTCAGACGGATGGCGCCCAGTTTGAGGCTCTCGGCGGCCAGGGTCTCGCCCCGTTCCCCCACCAGGATCTCGGTGCTGCCCCCACCGATGTCGATCAGCAGCAGCCGGCGGTCGAAGACCGGCACCGACTGCAGCACGCCGAGATGGATGAGGCGGGCCTCCTCGACCCCGGCGATCACGTCGACCTCGACACCGGCCTCGAGTCGGGCCCGTTCGATGAACTCATCGGCGTTCTCGGCCTCGCGAACGGCACTGGTGGCGACCGCATGGATGTCGGCACCGTGGATGGCGGCGATCCGGGAGAGCCGGATGAGGGCGTCGACACCACGATCGATGGCCTCCGGCTCGAGCCGCTTCATGTCACCGGATCCGGCCCCGAGACGGACCATCTGCTTCTCGCGCTCGATGACCTCGAAGGCCGGACCGCGGGCGCCGGCCCCCTCACCGATCTCGTCGACGCGGGCCACCACCATGTGGAACGAGTTGGTGCCGATGTCGATGGCGGCGAGGGGACGCTGGTTCATGCGGACTCGGTTCGGAGGCCGGCATCGCGTTGGATGCGGCGGGCGGCGGACACCACCGCCTCACCGTAGCGACGCCCGGGGTGTCTGGTGGTCCGCTCGATCGGCCCCGACACGCTCACCGCCGCGACGATCACCCCGCCGTCGTGCACCGGAGCCGACACCGAGGCCACCCCCGCCTCGCGTTCGGCCACGCTCTCGACCCATCCCGCGGGACCGAGCTCGCCGGCGAGCACCCGGGCACCCGATCCCGCACCGAGCGGCAGACTGGCCCCGAGCGGCACGATCGTGCGCAGTCCGTGGGGCGACTGCAGGGCGGCGATGCAGACCCGGCGGTCGCCCTCGCGCACGAACAGCTGCACGCTCTCGGAGGTGGAATCGCGCAGCTCCCGCAGGGCCCGCTGGGCCGCCCCGGCCAGCGGGAACCCGTCGGTGGCGGCCCGACCCAGCGCCACCAGGCGCGTGCCGAGGGTGAACCGTCCCTCGTCATCGCGCCGCACCAGACCATGGCCCTCGAGCGCGGTGGCGAGCCGATGGGCGGTCGCCCGGGGCAGCTCGGTGGCGGCGACCAGTTCGGCCAGCGAGCACGGCGCCTCCTCGAGGGCGTCGAGCAGCAGGACCGCCTTGTCCAGCACGCCGACACCGCCTAGAGTGCTTCCCATAGAGCGAGACTATCGTCTCACTATTTGGGAAACAAGTACCCGCAGCACCCGGCAGCACGCCACCCCCCGGGAACACCGCACCTGAGACCACCGCCCCCGAGAGAACCAAGGAGCAGCCATGGCATCCCCCCGCACCCTCGCCCAGAAGATCTGGGACGACCACCTTGTCCGACGGGCCGAGGGCGAACCCGATCTGCTCTACATCGATCTGCACCTCGTCCACGAGGTGACCTCGCCCCAGGCCTTCGACGGTCTGCGTCTCAACGGTCGGGGGGTGCGACGCCCGGAGCTCACGGTGGCGACCGAGGACCACAACGTGCCCACCGCCGACATCGATCAGCCCATCGCCGATCCGATCTCGCGCAAGCAGGTCGAGGTGCTGCGGGCCAACACCGCCGAGTTCGACATCGTCGAGCACGCCATGGGCACTCCCGGTCAGGGCATCGTGCACGTCATCGGCCCCGAGCAGGGTCTCACCCTGCCGGGCACCACCATCGTCTGCGGCGACAGCCACACCGCAACCCATGGCGCCTTCGGTGCGCTGGCCTTCGGCATCGGCACCTCCGAGGTCGAGCATGTGCTCGCCACCCAGACCCTGCCCCAGCATGCGCCGTCGATGATGGCCATCGAGGTCGAGGGCTCCCTGCCCGATGGCGTCACCGCCAAGGACCTCATCCTCGCCATCATCGGTGTCATCGGCACCGGCGGCGGCATCGGCTCCATCATCGAGTACCGGGGCCAAGCCATCCGCGACCTCTCGATGGAGGGCCGCATGACCGTGTGCAACATGTCGATCGAGGCCGGTGCCAAGGCTGGACTCATCGCTCCCGATGAGACGACCTTCGAGTACCTGAAGGGCCGACCGCACGCACCGACGGGAGCGGACTGGGACGCCGCGGTCGCCCACTGGCGCACCCTGCCCACCGATGAGGGTGCGGCGTTCGACAAGGTCGTCACCATCGATGCCGCCAGCCTGCGCCCGTTCGTCTCCTGGGGGACCAACCCGGGTCAGGTCATGCCCCTCGACGGCGCCGTCCCCGATCCGGCCTCGTTCTCCGATCCCGCCGAGCGCGATGCCGCCAGCCGGGCTCTGGAGTACATGGGCCTCACCGCCGGCACCCCCATGCGGGATGTCCCGGTGCAGACCGTGTTCATCGGCTCCTGCACCAACAGCCGCATCGAGGATCTCCGGGCCGCCGCCGAGGTCGCCAAGGGCCGACGCGTGGCCGACGGTGTCCGGGCCATGGTCGTGCCCGGCTCGTTCCTCGTGAAGGGCCAGGCCGAGGCCGAAGGTCTCGACGCGGTGTTCCGGGAGGCCGGGTTCGACTGGCGGGAGCCGGGCTGCTCGATGTGTCTGGCCATGAACCCCGACAAGCTCAGTGCCGGCGAGCGTTCGGCCTCCACCTCGAACCGCAACTTCGAGGGTCGTCAGGGCAAGGGCGGACGGACCCATCTGGTCTCCCCCGCCGTCGCCGCCGCCACCGCCATCGCCGGCACCTTCGCCGCCCCGACCGATCTCGCCTGATCGCCGAGAGGAAGGAACCACTCATGGAACCCGTCATCACCATCACCGGCACCGCCGTGCCCCTCGACCGCTCCGACGTCGACACCGATCAGATCATCCCCTCCGACTGGCTCAAGCGGGTCGAGCGCACCGGCTTCGGCCAGGGCCTGTTCAGCGAATGGCGCGAGGACCCCGAGTTCGTGCTCAACCTGCCGCAGTACCGCGGGGCCTGCATCCTGCTGGCCGGTCCCAACTTCGGCGTGGGCTCGTCACGCGAACACGCCGTCTGGTCGATCATGGACTACGGCTTCGCCGCCGTGATCGCCCCGCGGTTCGGCGACATCTTCCGCAACAACTCCACCAAGAACGGTCTCGTGCCGGTCGTGCTCCCCGCCGAGGTGTGCGAGACGCTCCTGCGGGGCGTCGAGGCCGACGCCACCGTCGAGATCACCATCGATGTGCGCACCCGGCGGGTGCAGTGTCCCGCCCTCGGTGTCGATGTCGAGTTCCCGCTCGACGACGCCACCCAGGAGCGGTTCCTCAACGGTCTCGACGACATCGGCATCACCCTGCAGCATGAGGCCGACATCACCGCCTTCGAGGCCACCCGCCCGAGCTGGATGCCCACCTCACGCTGAGCTAACTGCACGACCCGGAACATCGCGAAGGGGCCCGATGGGCCCCTTCGTCGCGTTCAGCGCAGGGAACCGGGGCGATCCACCTTGGTGGGGTCCTCGCCGGAGTCCTGCACCCGCACGATGCGGTTGATGGCGTTGAGGAACGCACGGGCCGAGGCCTCGACCACATCGGTGGACAGGCCACGGCCGGGCATCGACAACCCGCCCACGTTGAAGCGCAGGGCCACATCGGCCAACGCATCGACATCGCCGCTGACCGAGGTGACGGTGTAGCCGGTGAGGGTGCCGTCGATGCCGGTGGCGGCCTTGATGGCCTTGCAGGCGGCATCCACCATGCCATCACCCTCGGCCGAGGCCTCCAGCTTCTCTCCATCCCGATCGATGACGACCGTGGCCGACGGCGTGGTGTTGGAACCGCCGCGGCAATCGACCGACACGAGCTGGAACGTGTAGTTCAGGGTGTCACCGACCTCCTCGGCCACCAGTGCCTCCAGATCGGCGTCGCTGAGTTCGACCTTGCGATCGGCCAGTTCCTTGAAGCGGGTGAACGCGGCGTTCAGCGCCTCACCGCTGAGGTCGTAGCCCATCTTCTTCAGCGTGTCGGCGAAGGCGTGGCGGCCGGAGTGCTTGCCCAGCACGATCTGGGATTCGCCCTGGCCGACGGCAGCGGGGTCCATGATCTCGTAGGTGCTGCGCTCGTTGAGCACGCCGTGCTGATGGATGCCCGACTCATGGGCGAAGGCGTTGCGTCCCACGACCGCCTTGTTGTACTGCACGGCGTAGCCGGTGAGGCGACTCACCAGACGGCTGGTGCGGGCCAGCTCCTCGGAACGGATGGCGCAGTCGATGCCGCCGTAGTAGTCGGCGCGCGTCCGCATGGCCATGACGATCTCCTCGAGCGCGGCGTTGCCGGCCCGCTCCCCCAGTCCGTTGATGGCGCATTCGATCTGACGGGCACCGGCGTGCACGGCCGCCATGGAGTTGGCCACCGCCATGCCCAGGTCGTTGTGGCAGTGGGTGGAGATGACGTAGTCGCCCTTCACGAACTGACGAACGTCAGCCAGTCGCTTGGCGTACTCCGCCGGCACGCCGTAGCCCACGGTGTCGGGGATGTTGAGCGTGGTGGCGCCGTTGTCCACGGCGATCTGCAGGACCTCGCACATGAAGTCGAAATCGGAGCGCGAGGCGTCCTCGGGGGAGAACTCGACATCACTGGTGTAGGTGCGGGCATGGGCCACTGCGGCGGCGGCCTCAGCCTTGACCTGCTCGGGAGTCATGCGCAGCTTGTGCTTCATGTGGGTCTCGCTGGTGGCGATGAACACATGGATGCGACGGCGGGCGGCGGGCTCGATGGCCTCCCAGCAGCGGTCGACGTCCTTGAGCGCCGTGCGGGACAGACCGCAGATCACCGGGCCGGACACGCTGCGGGCGATGGCCTGCACGCTCTCGAAGTCGCCCTGGCTGGCGATGGGGAAACCAGCCTCGATGACATCGACCCCGAGGCGGGCCAGCTGTTCGGCGATCTCGACCTTCTCGCCCTGATCCAGTGAGATGCCCGGGGACTGCTCGCCGTCGCGCAGGGTGGTGTCGAAGATGATGACGCGGTTCGGGTCGGCGGCGACCATCTCGTACGGGGAGGATTCGGTGATGCTCATGGGGTTGCCTTTCGGGTGCCCACACCGCAGGGGCATGGGAGGAGTCTGGTCCAGGTGGGGACGAGCGCCTGTGATCCACACGGGCCGGAGAACGAAAAAACCTCCCGGCCCGAGGGCACAGGAGGTCGACGAGCGCCGGTATGGGGGCGCTCGCCCTACACGAGGAGCAGGACCGAGGTGCTGGTGATCTGTCGCATGGCGGCAAGTCTGCCGTGGCGAGGACCCGGATGCAACCCACCGAGGTCGATGCCGCGGGTCGGAGGGCGGGGATCCCGGCCCTAGAGCGTGTCGACCGAGACGATGCCGGCGACCGCCCGCAGCTGCTCGCACACCGACTCGGGGACCTCCTCGGCGGTGGCCAGGACCATCATGGCCGAGGCGCCGCTCGCCGCGGTGCCGACGTCCATGTCGGCGATGTTCACGCCGGCCTCGCCGACGATGGTGCCGACGCGGCCGATCATGCCGGGACGATCGTCGTTGCGCACCACGAGCATGTGGCCGGCGGGCGGCACATCCACCCGGTGATCATCCACCATCACCAGACGCGGCTCGCCGTTGAGGCCCACCAACGTGCCGGCGATGCTGTGGCCCGCGCCGCGCACGGTCACGAGGTTGATGTAGGCGTGCGAGGTGGTCGAAGAGGTCTCCGAGACCGTGATGCCATGCTCCTCGGCCAGCTTCGGGGCGTTGACGAACGACACCGGGTCATCGCTGATGCGCCCGAAGAACCCCTTGAGCAGCGACAGCGTCAGGATGCGGGTGTCGTAGCCGGCGATCTCACCCTCGTAGGAGACCTCGAGGGTCTCGGCCCGGCCGGAGAGCCCGGCGAAGAGCGAGCCGAGTCGCTCCACCAGCCCGAGGAAGGGACGCACGACCTCGCTGGCCTCGGCGGCGTTCACGTTGACGGCGAAGGGGACGAACTCACCGGCCAGGGCGAGACCGACCATCTCGGCGATGGTGTCACCGGCCTTGTCCTGCGCCTCGTGCGTGCTGGCACCGAGATGCGGGGTGACCACCACCTGGGGGAGTTCGAACAGCGGTGACTCGGTGGTGGGTTCCTTGTCGAACACGTCGAGCGCAGCGCCCGCCACATGACCGGAGCGGATGGCCTCGGCGAGGTCGGCCTCCACGATGATGCCGCCACGAGCCACGTTGATGATGCGCACCCCGGGCTTGGTGCGGGCGAGGGTCTCGGCGTTGAACAGCCCGACGGTCTCGGGAGTCTTGGCCACATGCAGCGTGATGAAGTCGCTCTGGGCCAGCAGCGTGTCGAGATCGACGAGTTCGATGTTCATCTTGCGACCCATCTCGGCCGAGACGAACGGATCGAAGGCGACGATGCGCATGCCGAAGGCCATGGCGCGCTGCGCCACCAACTTGCCGATCCGACCGAGACCGACGACACCGAGGGTCTTGTCGGCCAGTTCGACACCGGTCCACTTGCTGCGCTCCCACCGTCCCGAGACCAGCGCGGCATGGGCCTGGGGCACGTTGCGAGCCACGGCCAGCAGCAGCGCCATGGTCTGCTCGGCGGCCGAGAGGATGTTCGACTGCGGGGCGTTGACCACCATGACGCCACGTTCGGTGGCCGCTGCGGTGTCGACGTTGTCGAGTCCGATACCGGCCCGTCCCACCACGATGAGATCGGTGCCGGCGGCCAGCACCTCGGCGGTGACCTGCGTGGCCGAGCGGATGATGAGGGCATGGGCACCCACGATGGCCTCGAGCAGCTGCTCGGGGCTCAGGCCCTCCTGGACGTCGACGGTGTGACCGGCGGCGCGCAGCTGGTCGAGACCGCCTTCGGCGATGGTTTCGGTGACGAGGATCCGGGCCATAGGGGCTTCATCCTCGCGGAGAGCGACCCCGCGGGACCAACTGACGCCGGCGCCGGTCCGGGATCAGAGGTCGACGATCTCGATGGGCTCGACCGGATCGGCGAGATCGAACCCGAACACTCTCGAATAGAAGTACGCCTCAGCCTCCAGGGCCCGACGGATGGACTCGGCCCGTCGGAATCCGTGCGCCTCACCGGCGAAGGGCACATAGGCATGGGGCAGACCCGCTGCGGCGAGGGCGGCGACCATGAGTTCGGCCTGGTTCGGGGGGACGACCTCGTCGTCGAGGCCCTGCAGGATGATGAGCGGACAGCTGAGCCGCTCGGTGTGGTGGATCGGCGAGCGCTCCCGGTACAGATCGGCCCGCTCCGGCCACGGACCCACCAGCGTGTCGAGGTAGCGGGACTCGAACTTGTGGGTGTCGCGGGCCAGCACCTCGAGATCGGCGATGCCGTAGAGGCTGCAGCCGGCGGCGAAGACATCGTGGAAGGTGAGCGCAGCGAGCGTGGTGTAGCCACCGGCGCTGCCGCCGCGGATGATGAGGCGGTCGGGATCGACCCGCCCCTCGGCGGCGAGATGCTGGGCCGCGGCGATGCAGTCCTCGACATCGACGATCCCCCACCGTCCGTCGAGCAGCTTCCGATAGGCGCGGCCGTACCCGGTGGATCCGCCGTAGTTCACATCGACCACGGCGAATCCGCGCGAGGTCCAGTACTGCACGGCCAGCGACAGCTGCGGGCGCGCCGCGGCGGTCGGGCCCCCGTGACTGAGCACGATGAGTGGGGGTCGCTCGTCATCGGGATGGGCGACCGTCGGATTGGTCGGCGGGAAGAACAGGGCGTGGGCCGAACGATCATCGGCGGTCGGGAAGGTGATCGATTCCGGGTGGGCGAACCACTGCTGATCGATGCCGAGGTCCCGACTGGGACGCACGATGCCGATGGTGGCTGCCAGCGGCCCGATGTCCTCACCGCTCTCGGCCGGGACATCGATCGCCACCACCACCGGCTCATGCCGGAACGAGGCCCCGATGAGGGCGGCACCGTGTCCGAAGGCGCGGATGGAGCTGACCGAGGTGAGCGGGGACTCGACCGGGGTGACCCGCCGGCCGTCGGCGACGAGCACGGCGAGCCGATCGATGCCGCCGACGATGTGGGCGAACAGGATGCCGCCGTCGGCCAGCACGGCGTAGCGCGACTGGTCGAACACCCAGTGCCCGAGGGTGATGTCGGAGTCGATCGGTGTGAGCAGCTCGGGCTCCCCGGCATCCCGACCCTGCAGCGCGTCGTGCAGCTGCTCGACCCTGAGGCGGTACAGGTTCCACCAGTTGCTGCGATCGCTGACGAACAGCAGCGAGCCGTCGGGATGCCAGTCGGGTTCGGTGATCGCCTCGGCCCGCGAACCGGCGAGCACCGCCGAGGCCCCGAGCGCGATCGTCCCGGAGTCATGGGGCTCGACGATGAGACGAGCGACATGCAGTTCGGTCCCGTCCCAGGGCATGTCGGGGTGATGCCAGGAGAACCAGCACAGCATCGTGCCGTCAGGACTGACCCGGGGGGCGGCGACGAAGTCCGGGCCCGACACCAGCACCACCGGCTCGGCGGGTTCGCTTCCGGGATGGGAGCGCACGGCCACGATCTCGTTGATCGGTTCGCCCTCGGCACCGTGATGCTCGCGGACACAGACCACCCAGCGGCCATCCGCGGTGAAGCGCAGATCGGCGAAGCGATCGCCATGGTCGACCGCCGGGGCCGGCGTGAGCGCCATCGGGGTGTGCGACCCCTCGGGCAGCCGGTACAGACGCTGATCGGCGAGGTTGGCGAACACCACATCGTCGCCGTGGAGCCACCAGGACCCGCCGCCGTACTCGTGCACCCGGGTGCGGGCGCCGAAACCGTCGGGCAGCACATCGATGGGAGAACCGGCGGGGGTCACACG
>JAGWYK010000111.1 GCA_018969405.1 Acidobacteriota bacterium | reverse complement strand
CGACCGAGCTGCTGGAGGAAGACGATCCCGGATTCGGTGGGTCGGAGCATCATCACGATGTCGATGTCCGGAACGTCGAGACCCTCGTTGAACAGATCGACGGTGAAGATGACTGCGAGCTCACCGGCCCGGAGGGCATCGACAGCATCGATGCGGGAGACCGAACTCTCACCGGAGTGCACCGCAGCGGCCGACACTCCCGCCCGAGTGAAGAACGCAGCCATGTAGTCGGCGTGACGGATGGAGCAGCAGAAGGCGAGGGTGCGCCGATCGGCTCCATCGAGTCCTCGCCATTCGTCGAGCACCTGCTGGGCACGCTGCTGGGTCTCGAGACGGGCCGAGAGCTCCTCCGTGTCGAACCGGCCGTTGCGCCAGGGGATCTCGGCGTAGTCCGCAACATCCCTGATCGCCCGATACCGGAACGGAGAGAGGAGTCCGACGGTGATGCCGTACCGGAGGTCCCGATCGAACACGAGGTTGTCACCGCACAACGAGAGCAGGTCGGCTGCATCGGCCCGATCGGGTGTGGCAGTCAGTCCGAGGAGGAACTTCGGTCGGAAATGACCGATGACCCTGCGGTAGGTGGGCGCAGCGGCGTGATGGAACTCATCCACCACGATGTAGTCGAACTCCTCCGGGTCGAACTCATCGAGATGAAGGTTGAGCAGCTGCACGCTGGCGAACACGACGTCCCCGCTCCGGTCACGTTCACCGCCGGCATAGACGGTGAGCGAACCGTCGGGCCGAATCCGTCGATACACATCGAGCGACTGCTGGAGTATCTCCTCCCGATGAGCGACGAAGAGCACACGCGAGTAGCTGGGCCGGGTCGAATCGAATCCAGCAAGCCATGTCTTACCCAATCCGGTCGCCATGACGACCAGTCCCGCCCGGTGCCCCTCGATCCGTGTGGCCTCGAGGGCGGCGAGCGCTTCGCGCTGCACCTCATTCGGACTGGCTGGACCCGGCTCATGATCGGTGGCGCCATCACCGGCCTCGAGCACAGGTACCCCGGCGACATCTGCGATCTTCGGACGGGCCTCGAAACGTGCCCGGTAGATCGCCAACCAGTTCTCAGTGAGGAGGATGCTCCGAGGATCCCTCCAGTGACGTTCGAACTCAGTGTTCAGCTCCCCGACCTGCTCGGAGCGCAGGTTCCACTCGATGCCATGACGGAGGCCCGAGGAGCTCAGATTGCTCGAGCCCAGCAGAGCGACGCCGGCTGCTGGATCAGCAGTCGTGAAGATGTAGGCCTTCGGATGGAAACTGGTCGAGCCTCCGCTGAACACCCGGATCTCGATCGACCCGCCGCCGGGGCGCTGGATCCGACCCCTGTCGAGGAGATGAGCAAGTGCCGTCGGATGAGTGACGAGGAGGTAGTCGGTGGTCAGCAGGCGGATGCGCACGCCTCGCAGGAGTGCCTCATCGATGTGCGAAGCGATCTCCTGAACGCCCGAGTACATGACGAAACTGATGATCAGGTTGAAGTGATCGAACGAGTGATCCTGGAGGAGTCGGCTGAGTTCCCGATAGAAGCGGTCGTCCTGCGTGGAGTGCAGGCCGGCACGCACCTCGGGGACCCTCGGGGCCAGATAGTTCCCACGCTCGGGGATCACGTGACGGACCCCGCCTCGAGGATCCGGCATGTCCCCGCGATACCGAGGGATCACATGGATGTGGAGGTGGTCGATGGTCTGCCCAGCGACATCACCGGCGTTGAAGCCGACGTTGAAGCCCTCAGGGGAATGTGATTCCAGCAGCTGCGCACGGATGACATCGACGAGTTCGAAGAGAGCCTGTCGCTCTTCGGGCGTCGCCTCCCACCAGGTGGAGATCTCCCGGTTGGGGATCACGAGGGAGTGCCCGTCGGAGACTGGGTACTTGTCACGGATCGCGAACGCCAGGTCGTTGCTGGCGATCTTCGACTCCGCCGGAATCGAGGAGAAGATCGACATCGGGACGAACCTAGTCGGGGTCTGCGATCGAAGTGCCGTGAACCGCCAGCGCTTCAACGAGTGAATACGCAGGGAGATCCCTCACAGCAGCGCCGCCAGGAACAGGATCGGGATCAGCAACAGGATCAGCAGGATCGGGCCGAACACCAGGACCACCCCGATGAATGCCAGCAGACCGAGCACGGCCGCCAGCCCCACCCGCAGCAGCAGGAAGATGAACCCGAAGATCTCCGAGGGCTTCATGCCGCGGTCGCGAACTCCGGTGACGACGGATCGAACTCGGGGAACACCACAACCTCGTCGGCCCGCCACCGCAGGAACCGAGACAGCGCCCGCTCCTGCGACACCACCACGACCCGCAGACCGCACCGGTGCGCCTGATCGGCCACCTCGACGAAGCAGCCGTCGCCGCTGGCGATGACCAGCCGACCGAACTGCCGCTCGACGGTCGGCCAGTCGATGGAGTCGATGAGGGCTCGGTCGGCCCCATCGGCACCGCGCCCCACCAGATGGCGACAGCCCGGGAAGGCCGAGGCGAGCTCGAGCAGATGACTGCCGTCGGCCCCGACGGTGGCGAGGTCGTACGGCGCCCGACCCACGATGTCCCAGTAGAACCGGCCGAACCAGGCCTCGTACATCGACTCATGATGGGCCCCGTAGAGGTTCTCGACATCGATCAGGTGGTACGCACGCGTGCGCTCCAGCTTCTTCATCACACATACCCCGCTTCCGGTTTGGCGCCGACGGCCATGCCGTCGACCGATCGACGATGCACATCGCCCAGCGCCGCCACCACATCGATGGGCTGGTCGAGATCGAGCGCGGTAAGCACCGCCAGGGTGCCGGCCTCCTCGATCTCGGCCAGGGTCCAGCCGCTGGTGCGGGCCACGAGCGTGGTGATCTGGTCCTCCGGCGCTCCGATGCGGGCGATCAGCTGGCTGATGACCACCCGGCGGGCCTCCTCGGTGGCGTCACCCACCTCGATGCGACGATCGAACCGACCGGGTCGCTGGGTGAGCGCATGGTCGAGCGCCTCGATGTGGTTGGTGGTGGCCGCCACGAACACCCCGAGCGCCCGCGACGGACCGTCGAGCGAGGCCAGCAGCTCACCGAGCGCATCGCCACCGCCGTAACTGCTGCGGGCGGTGATGGTGAGATCGAGATCCTCCATGATCACCAGCGTGGGCGCCCCGCCCACCGCCATCTTGAACAGATCGGACATGGCGAAGGGATGACCGAACATGGCCGGCGTGGTCACGATGACCGTGGCGTGGTCGGCCACCTGCGCCTGCACCCAGCCCAGCGCCCAAGTCTTGCCGGTGCCGGGCAGCCCGTGCAGCAGCACGCCGCGTCGATCGACGGGCCGGTGCTCGGTGCGGTACTGCACGATGGGCAC
>JAGWYK010000040.1 GCA_018969405.1 Acidobacteriota bacterium | reverse complement strand
GCGTGGTCGCCTCCTCGATCACACCATCGAGGTCTGTCAGGAGCTGTGGCGTTCACCGGTGGCGAACTACTCCTCGCCGGAGCTCGAGTTCAGCCGCATCCATCAGATGCCCAAGCCCCGACAGGCCGGTGGTGTCCCGATCTGGGTGAGCGGCACGGTGAACGGCCGCGTCATCCGTCGACTCGCCGCCTACGGGGCGGGGTGGATCCCCTGGGGGCCCGATGGTGCCGATCTGGTCAACGCCATCCCTCGGCTGCGCGAGGCCGTCGAGGCGGCCGGCGGCGATCCCGCCTTCCAGGTGCAGGGTCACGCCGTCGCCGTGCGCGATGACGCCGGTTCCCTCGATCTTCGGGCGACCTTCGAGGCCTCGGCTCCTCTCATCGCCGCCGGCGTCACCGATCTGCGGGTGCCGATCACTGCGCCCTCCGGATATGACGCGGCTCTCGACGTGTACTCCGAGGCCGTCGGCGCGTTCCGCCTGGCGTTCGCCTGATCCGATCTCAGCCCGAATGGCCGAGGAGATCGCTGGTCTCCAGCACCCGGTAGCGGTACCCGAACCCGCGCACCGCTTCGATGGGGGAGGTCGCAGGACCCTCGGAGCCGAGTTTGCGACGCAGACGAAGGATCGAGAACTTGACCTTCGACGCACCGATCCCGGTGGGATCGTCCCAGGCCAGTTCCAACAGTTGTTCCGGGGAGAGCACCTGTCCGGCGTGCTTGGTGAGGGCGAGCAGGAGCCGGAACTCGCCGGCGGTGAGGTCGACGGACCGTCCGTGCACCAGCACCTCGCGCCGCGGGATGTCGATGTGCAGGAGTGCGTCGGTGTAGCTCTCCTGGTCGAAGTCGTGCGAGGAGTTCCGCCGGAGCACTGCACCGATGCGGGCGACCAGTTCCTGATGGCCGAAGGGTTTGGTGATGTAGTCGTCGGCTCCTGACTGCAGTCCTCGAACCTTCTCGGTCTCGAGACCTCGGGCGGACAGGATCACCACAGGAACATCCGAGATGTCACGGATCCGCTCGAGCACACCCCATCCGTCGATGCCCGGCAGTCCGATGTCGAGCAGCACCAGATCGGGGTGCGTCTCATGGAACAGGCGCAGTCCGATGTGCCCGTCCAGAGCATGATCGGTGACGTACCCCGCCCGCCCGAGGCGCAACGACACCAGATGACCGATGTCGGCGTCATCCTCGATCAGCAGAACCCTTCGCTGTTCCATCTGAGTCATTCCTTCCCGGATCAAGATCCGATCCCGCCGACCCGCTCTCACGGGGGGGGGGCTGCTCGCCGAGGTGACGCCACCGCACCCTCCCGACAACGTTCTACCCGCGCTTCGTTGCGGATCAGGGTCATGCGGGTTCTCCGAAGGTCATCATCCGGTAGCGATCTGGTTGCAGACATCGTTCCCACGTCAAAACGTCACCTGTTCGGATTAGGAAGTCGAGGTGTCCCCGGATCTGTCCGCCAGCTCGACCGCAGTGCCCGCCATGCCGGCCGATGCACTCCGCGTGATCTCGACCCCCGGTGCCGGTCGGGCCATGCTCGAGATGTTGAGGGTGGCGCTCCGGGTGCCGATCGTCTGGATCCGTTTCGACGGCCCGGCCGACGAGTCGCGGATCAATGCTGTCGGCATCGATCCCACCTCGGTTCGAAGGAGTCACATCCTCGACTCCTCCTGGGGAGGTGCCGCAATCACGATCGTCGAGAACACCCAGCTGGATCCTCGGACCGAGGAGGATCCACTCGTGGTCGGTCCACCGAACGTCCGTTGCCTCATGGGTATGCCGGTGGTCGACGCGCTCGGTCATCGGATCGGTGCAGTCGTGGCCGCGGACACCGCCCTGCGGACCCGTCCCTGCGATCATGAGCTCGAGATCATGGAGCGGTTCCGGCCGCTGATGCTCTGGGCGGTCGACCGCCGGGACCTGGGAGCCCTGATCGTCGAGCAGAAGGAGGAGATCACCCGGTATCACCAGTTGATGGGAGTGTCGGACGACTTCATGGGTTTCGCCACCGTCGATGGGCGGGTGATCGGGGTGAACCCCGGTGGTCGTCGGCTGGTCGGCCGGAGCGAGCACGAGGATCTCTCCGGGTTGATGATCGCTGCGTTCCATCCGCCGGCCATTCGGAGGATGCTCTGGGAGACGGCGATCCCCCGGGCGATCGCCGAAGGGTCCTGGACCGGGGAATCCCGACTCCTCCATCGTGACGGCTCCGAGATCATCGTGGAGCAGACCGTGCTCGCCCATCGGGACGCAGCGGAGGTCGTGACCCATCTCTCGACGCTCTGTCGTGATCTCTCCGATCAGGATGCGCTGGCCCGCATGCGTGAGCACGAGCGGATGAAGGACCTGTTCATCTCGACGGTCTCCCATGAGCTGCGCACCCCGTTGACGTCCATCGCGCTGTCTCTGTCGGTGCTCTCGGAGGATCTGGGCGGGTCGCTCTCACCGGACGACCGGGAACTGCTCCGGATCGCCGATCAGAACGCCCAGCGACTCGGTCGGCTCATCGACGATCTCCTCGAGCTCCAGCGGTCCGACATCGTGGGAGGTGAGCCCGTGCTCCGCCAGGTGATGGTCGAGGATCTCATCCGATCCGTGCTCGAGGTGATGCGAGGCACGCTGGAGGTGTCGGAGATCCAGATCCGGACCTCGTTGGACCGCGATCACACCGTGCGCTGCGACCCTTGCGGTGTCGAGCGGGTGCTGGTGAATCTCATCGGGAACGCCGTGAAGTTCTCGCCGAACGGATCCACGATCGCCCTCGAGGTCGAGGGCATGGGTGACGGCGGCGTGATGTTCAGCGTGATCGATAGCGGGATCGGGATCGGGGACGCAGACCTCGAACGGGTCTTCGAGGCCTTCTGGCAGGCAGACTCCAGCGCCTCGCGCGCCGTGCAGGGCTCAGGTCTGGGGCTGGCGATCGCTCGACAGATCGTCGAGCGGCACGGTGGCCGCATCGAGGTGGAGTCACGCCTCGGCGAGGGCTCGACCTTCCGTTTCTTCATCCCGGTGGGCTGATCGCCAGCCCGGACTGCGGAACACCACGCTCAGACGTTCGCGCCAGTCCTCCGACGCGGCGAGGTCGCGAGCGATCTCGCCGTACTCATGGGTGGCGATGCGCAGCGGGTTGAAGGTGGAGATGTTGCGGGTGAGGCCGTAGACGACCTTCTCGCGTTCGCGCTCGAAGGTGCCGAAGAGCCGGTCCCAGATGATGAGGATGCCGGCGTGGTTCCGATCCAGGTACTGACGGTTCGAGCCGTGGTGCACCCGGTGATGCGAGGGCGTGTTGAGCACCTCCTCGAGGGGACCCAAACGGTCGATCGCCTCGGTGTGGATCCAGAACTGGTAGATGAGATCGAGGGCTCGGGCCGTCTCGATGACCGAGGGACGGAAGCCCAGTGCGGCGAGCAGTCCGTAGGGGACGAACATGCCGAACACGTCGGCCACGGGCTGTCGCAGGGCGGTGGAGAGGTTGTAGTGCTCGCTCGAGTGGTGCACCACATGGATGGCCCACAGCCAGCGGCTCTCGTGCTGGATGCGGTGGTTCCAGTAGTAGATGAAGTCCCACAGCAGCAGGGCCCCGGCGGTGACGGCCACGCCGGTGCCGAGATCGCGACGCGAGCCGGAGCGCTCCCAGATGTGCCGGGCCGAGGTGCGCGCCGCCCATCCCGTGGAACCGACGACCACCCCGCCGGCCACGGCGGCGACCGCCGCGGAGGGACGGACGCGTCGGGCCCAGCGGGTGAGGCGGGAGTCGTCCTCGCGCCGGGCGAGCACATCGGCGGCGGTGGTGACCGCCGCCGCACCCACCGCGGTGGCGATCAGTGCCAGTCGACCTCGGCTCCACCGCCCGCCCTGCCCCGGCTGCACCGGGGCGAGGGCCCGGTTGAGGGCGATGGGGGCATAGAGGCTGGCGGTCCCCATCAGCAGGCTGGCGATCGTGTCGCGACGCTCGTAGCCGATGGCCGCGGTGTCGCCGGCCGCGGCCCGCTTCGACAGCACCCGGTGTTCGATCCCCATGGCGGCGAAGAAGCCCGGCGTGGCCAGATCGATCAGGTTCACGGGTCAGTTCCTAGCCCACGCCATCGAGGGCCCGCTCATCGGAACGTGATCGCCTCGATCGTGTGATCGGGCCCCTTCATGATGATGATGTCGGCGGCGGCGCGAGTCGGTTCGATGTACTCCGAGAGGTTCGGGAGGTTGACCGTCTCCCAGACCTGCAGGAGGAGGCCGACGAACTGCTCCTCGGTGAGATCGGCGAAACTGGCGAAGAACGCCGATGGTTCGGTCTGCGATCGTCGTCGCAGTTCGATGGCGCGATCGAGGTACCACTGTCGCATCGAGGACTCGGCGGCATCGATGTAGATCGACAGGTCGAACTCGGCGGCGAACCGGAGCGCGTTCACCCCCTCGAAGAGCAGCAGGGGTGGAGGTTCCAGGAGTCGGGGTTCCGGGAGCACATCGTGGGTCAGGTGGTCGTAGATCGGGACCGACAGGGGTGAGAGGGCCCGGCGGGCGGCGGCGAGGAAGGTCTCGATCGCGTCGGTGTCGTAGCTCTCGGGGAAGCCCTTGCGGTCGAGGAGGTCGCGTTCCGCCAACACCCTGTTGGGGTGGAGGAAGCCGTCGCCGGAGACCACCCCGGTGGCCAGCTGCAGATGATCTTCGAGCACGGCGGCCAGCGCAGTGGCGGTGGTGCTCTTGCCCACCGAGACGCCACCGGACAAGCCGATCACCATGGTCCGTGGCTGGCCCGGGCGGGGATCGGCCAGCCGCCGACCGACGAACTCGGCGATGGGGAGCAGAGGATCGGCGGGACCGGTGCTCATGGAGGTGGGCACGGAGGTGCTCATGGCCTCACCGTAGGCGCTCGGGTGCGGCGGTCGAGGGCCGTCGGCTCGGGTCCTACACTCCCATCGCCGCGACCCACCGGTCGCCGCCGTGCCGAGGGGGATCAGGATGGCCATGCCGACCGATATCGGGATCATCGATCTGGGGATGGGATTCCCCTATCGGAGCGTCGAGGAGAAGAAGGCGGCGTACACCTTCTTCAAGGCGAACCTCAAAGATGAGGAGTCGCTCAAGCAGATGGAGTTCCCGGCTCAGTACATGTTCAAGGACGTCCCTGATGTGGTGCCGCCCGAGACCGACGTGGTGGCCTGGATCGTCGAGAAGATGGACGCCTTCAACATCGAGCAGTGCATGACCGGGATCAACCCGGAGTCCATCCGGGCCAAGGCCGAACATCCGGGCCGGTTCCATCTCATGTGTCAGGCCGACCCCAACCAGGGGGTCCAGACCCTGCGCAACCTCGAGCGCCAGAAGGCCGACCATGACATCAAGGCGGCGATGACCTTCCCGAGTGGGATGGTCCCGCAGGTCGCCATCAACGACAAGAAGATGTATCCGATCTATGCCAAGTGCGTGGAGCTCGACATCCCGATCTGCATCAACGGGGGCATCGTCGGTCCCCGTATGCCGAGCTGGCCGCAGCATGTCGAGCACTTCGACGAGGTGCTCTACGACTTCCCGGATCTCACCATGGTGATGATGCACGGTGGTGAGCCCTGGACCGAGCTGGCGGTCAAACTCATGCTCAAGTGGCCCGGACTGCACTACATGACCAGCGCCTTCGCTCCGAAGCACTACCCCAAGCCGATCATCGCGTACGCCAACACCCGGGGCTCCGAGAAGATCATGTACTGCGGCTACTTCCCGGCGGGGCTCAGTCTGGAGCGGCAGTTCTCCGACATGCCGAACGTGCCGTTCAACGACGATGTGTGGCCGAAGTTCCTGCGGGAGAACGCCATCCGCGTCTTCAAACTCGACCAGTAGCACCTGATCAGCACCACCTGATCAGCACCGCCTCATCAACACCGCCAGATCGGCAGCGCCCGATCACGACCGGAGGTTCGACCATGGAGATCGTCGCCGGCGATGTCGCCGTCATCACGGGAGCCGGCAGTGGGATCGGCCGGGCGCTGGCCCGTCATGCCGCATCGCTCGGCATGCGGGTGGTGGCCGCCGATGTGGAGGTGCCGAAACTCCACGAGACCGTGGCGCTCATCACCGACGCCGGAGGTACTGCCATCGCCGTACCCACCGACGTGTCGGTGGCCGGATCCGTGGCCGATCTCGCCGATGCCGCCTTCACCACCTACGGCGCCGTCCACCTGCTGTGCAACAACGCCGGTGTGTTCAGCGGCGGGATGCTGTGGGAGCGCACCATGGCCGACTGGAACTGGGTCATGGGCGTCAACCTCTACGGCATCGTGCATGCCATCGGCGCGTTCGTCCCCCGGATGATCGCCGCCGGCCACCTTTCGCACATCGTCAACACCGCCTCCATGGGCGGCCTGATCACCAACGGGTACTCAGGGCCGTACTACACCTCGAAGTTCGCAGCCGTGGGGGTGTCGGAATGTCTGGCCCACGATCTGCGGTCGGTGGGCGCCCCGGTCGGCGTCTCGGTGCTGGTGCCCAGCCTCATCGCCACCTCCATCGGGTCCTCCGATCGCAACCGTCCCGAACGGTGGATCGATCGCGATCGCCAGCGCGGCGCCGATGAGGAGTTCGTGGCGGCGGCGCTCACCGACTCCACCGCGGCCGGCATGGCTCCGGACGAGGTGGCCTCGATCGTGTTCGCGGCGGTGGCCGCCGATCAGTTCTGGATCCCCACCAAGCCGAGCTACCACGACCAGATCCGCTCCCGCCATGAGGACATGCAGGCGCTGCGTCATCCGGCGGCACCGCCGATCGACTGATCGGTCCATCGGCTGCTCGGGGACCCGGCGCGTCCCCGGTGCGCTAGAAGTGGTCCCATGACCCCGAGCGATCACATCAGGGCGGCCAACGCCGCCGCCCGCATGAGCCTGCCCTTCACCGACCGGCAGGATTTCGAGGATGCCACCCGCGGCTACATCACGGCACTGTCCGAGCCCATCGTGACCGCCACCGACGGGCGGGTGGTGTGGGACATCACCGGGTACGGCGACCTCAGCGGCGAGGCCCCCGACAGCGTGCATCCCAGCCTCTGGCGCTCGGCGCAGCTCAACGTGATGCACGGCCTGTTCGAGGTGGTCCCCGGCGTGTACCAGGTGCGGGGGCTCGACATCTCCAACATGACCCTCGTGGAGGGTGAGGACGGCGTCATCGTCATCGATCCGCTGATCTCCTGTGAGACCGCAGCGGCCGCACTCGAGCTCTATCGCTCCCATCGTGGTGATCGACCCGTCACGGCGGTGATCTACACCCACAGCCATGTCGATCACTTCGGCGGCGTGCGCGGGGTGCTGCCCGGCGACATCGATGTGCCGATCGTGGCCCCCGAGGGGTTCCTGGCCCACGCCGTCAGCGAGAACCTCTACGCCGGCACCGCCATGACCCGGCGGGCCATCTACATGTACGGCTCGCTGCTGCCGAAGGGGCCGCTGGGCCAGATCACCACCGGCCTCGGCGCCACCACCTCCGCCGGTCGGGTCACGCTGGTGCCGCCCACCGTCGACATCACCACCACCGGTCAGGAGCTCGTGCTCGACGGGGTGCGCATCGTGTTCCAGATGACTCCGGGCACCGAGGCTCCGGCCGAGATGAACTTCCACTTCCCGGACCTGCGTCTGCTGTGCATGGCCGAGAACGCCACGCACAACCTGCACAACGTCGTGACCCTGCGGGGGGCCATCGTGCGCGACGCCCACGCCTGGGCAGGTTTCCTCGATGAGGCCATCGAACTGTTCGCCGACAGCACCGACACGTTGTTCGCATCGCATCACTGGCCCACCTGGGGGCGCGACAACATCGTCGACTATCTCTCCAAGCAGCGTGATCTCTACGCCTATCTGCACGACCAGACCCTTCGTCTCATGAACAAGGGTCTCACCGGCATCGAGATCGCCGAGGAGCTCGACCTGCCGCCCACCCTCGCGTCGTCCTGGCACTGCCGGGGCTACTACGGCTCGGTCAACCACAACGTCAAGGCCATCTATCAGCGCTACATGGGCTGGTTCGACGGCAACCCGGCCCATCTCTGGATGCATCCGCCCGAGGTCGCGGCGGTCCGCTACGTCGAGTTCATGGGCGGAGCCGAGGCCGTCCTGGACAAGGCCCGTCGATCCTTCGAGGAGGGCGACTACCGCTGGGTCGCCGAGGTGGTCAACCACGTCGTGTTCGCCGACCCCGGCAACACCGAGGCCCGCGAGCTGCAGGCGCAGACGCTCGAACAGCTGGCCTACGGCTCGGAGAACGCCACCTGGCGCAACTTCTATCTGATGGGAGCGTTGGAACTGCGCGGTGGTCCGGTCACCAATGCGCTCGGGGCCAACGCGCTCGAGATGCTGTCCCATCTGAGTGTCGAGCAGATCTTCGACGCCACGGCGATCCGGCTCGACGGGCCGCGCGCCGGTTCGCTGCGCCTGGGCATCAACTGGACCATCGATGGGGCCGAGCACTTCCTGCGCCTCGAGAACGCCGTGCTCTCCCAGGTGAGCGGGCGCCATGATGGGTCGGCCACCCTGCACATCGACATCGCCCGCAGCAGTCTGCTGTTCCTGCTGCTCGGATTCGTGGCCCTCGACGATCTCGTCGCCAGCGGCTCGGCCGGGGTCGACGGGGATATGAGCGTCTTCGCCACCCTGCGCTCCCTGCTCGACAGCTTCGATCCCGCCTTCGCCATCGTCACCCCCTGATCGGTTCCGGAACGGGCCGACATCGCCCGATGCTTCCTGCTAGGAAGAGCGCCGATGACCGGCGGTCGGCCGCCGGCGGGGAGGTCGGACATGGGATCGCGGGCACGGATCGGTCGGATGGTGCTGGTCGCTGTGCTGGTGGTGGCCTCATCACTCGCCGCCGCCTGTTCGTCGTCGAAGCCCGCAGCGCCGACCGCGGCCATCGATCCAGCCACCGCACCGGCCCGCGACGCCGTCGGCACCGCCTCGATCCGGGGCCCGATCACCGGGGGGAAGGGTGCCATCGTGCTCGGCCCTGGCGGATTCGATCTGGCCTCGGTGGGGTACGAGCAGCAGGAGTACTTCCTGTCGGGTCGGGCGAACTCGTACACCTCGAGCACCCCGCTCACCGTCGACGGACTCTGGAACTCCATCTCCACCGACGGTTCGGCGGACTACACCACTCGGATCGTGGTCCGTCGTCCGGTCGATGCGGCGAAGTTCAACGGCAGCGTCTACGTGGAGTGGCTCAACGTCTCCGGCGGACTCGACGCCGCTCCCGACTGGACCTACGCCCATGTCGAGCTCATCCGATCCGGGTTCGCCTGGGTCGGGGTGTCGGCCCAGAAGGTGGGCATCGTGGGCGGCGGCAATCCTCTCGGTGCCACCCTGGCGCTCAAGAACGCCGATCCCGAGCGCTACGCCGAGCTGAACCATCCCGGTGACGACTACTCCTATGACATCTACAGCCAGGCCGGCGCGGCGGTGTGGTTCCAGAACGACCGCATCCTCGGTGGTCTGACGCCCGAGCGGGTCATCGCCATCGGCGAGTCGCAGTCGGCCTTCCGACTCTCCACCTATGTCAACGCCATCGCGCCGATCGCCAAGATCTTCAACGGCTATCTGGTGCACAGCCGCGGCAAGACCGGTGCGGCGCTGTCGGCCTCGGTGGCGGCGCCGGATCCCACCCTCACCCGCACCGATCTGCGGGTGCCGGTGCTCACCTTCATCGCCGAGACCGATCTCGTCGGACGTGGGCTGGGCTATCAGGCCGCCCGGCAGCCCGACACCGATGCGTTCCGCACCTGGGAGGTCGCCGGCACGGCGCACGCCGATGCCTACAACCTCGGCATCGGCGATGCCGATCCGGGGAACCGCAGCGGCGACGCCGCGCTGTTCCAGGCCATGCTCACACCGTCGGCGGAGGTCTACGGGGGCATCATCTCCTGTGACACCCCGATCAACACCGGGCCGCACACCTATGTGCTGCGGGCTGCGGTCCGCGGACTCGACCAGTGGATCCGCAGCGGACAGCCACCGCGTCCTCACGCGCCGCTCGAGATGACCTCACCGACGGAGTTCACCCGTGACGACCTCGGCATCGCCCGCGGTGGCATCCGCACCCCACAGGTCGACTTCCCCGTGGCGGTGCTCTCGGGCGTGGGTCAGAGCGGTGCCGGGTTCTGTGGCCTGTTCGGCACCACGGTCCCGCTGACGCCGGCCCAGATCACCACGCGTCTGACCACATCGACGGCCGCCACCGATCCCCATGGCGCGCTGGTGCAGGCCTGGGGAGTGGCCCTGCAGGGCAATGTGCTCGACCTCACGATCCTCGAACCGGATGCCGAAGCACTGCTCGAGGTGGTCCGCCAGTCCCCGGTCCTCACCGGCTCCACCCCGACCCGATAGGAGACACCATGACACCTCGCATCCTCCGCAGCGGCCTCCGGTTCGGCGAAGGGCCGCGCTGGCACGACGGCCGGCTCTGGTACTCCGACTTCTACGACCACGCCGTGCACGCCATCGATCTCGATGGTGATGACGAACGCATCGTCGAGGTCATGAGCCAACCGTCGGGCCTGGGCTGGCTGCCGAACGGCGACATGCTGATCTCCTCGATGCTCGATCGCACGGTGCTGCGCTGGGACGGCACCGACCTGCACCCCTATGCCGATCTGTCCATGCACTTCAGCTGGCATGGCAACGACATGCTCGTGGTGCCCGACACCGGGGTGGCCTATGTCGGCAACTTCGGGTTCGACTACGAGGTGTTCCTCGCCGAGCATGGCATCGAGGGCCTCTTCGGTGACCCCGGCCCCACCGCCACCGTCGTCTGCCGAATCGATGCCGACGGCGGGGTGTCGGTGGCCGCCGACGATCTCATCTTCCCCAACGGCATGGTGCTCACCCCCGACGGCTCCACGCTGATCGTGGCCGAGACCCTCGCCCTGCGGCTCACCGCCTACGACGTCGCCGCCGATGGTTCACTGTCGAACCGTCGGGTGTGGGCCGATCTGTCCGAGCAGTTCGGGGCTCCCGACGGCATCTGTCTCGATGCCGACGGCGCCGTGTGGATCGCCGCGGCCACCACGCCCCGGGCCATGCGCATCGCTGAGGGTGGTGCGGTGCTCGAGGTGATCGAGACCTCGATGAACTGCTACGCCCTCATGCTCGGCGGCCCGGAGGGTCGACACCTGTTCATGATGACCGCACCCACCTCGGAGTCGCATGCCGTGGCCGATGTGACCACCGCGGCGATCGAGGTGGTGGAGGTGGCGGTGCCCCACGCCGGGCTGCCCTAGGTCGACGCTTCGTCAACCGGGAGGGATGCAGACCCAGCCCCGGCGCACCAGTTCGTCGGCGAGGGCGTCGTCGGGAAGGGCGGCGAGGAGCTCGTCCTGCCGGGCGGCGGTGCGCCGGGCGGCGCGCTGCTCGGCGACCACGACGGCATCGACGGCGGCGGCCGCCTCGTCGGAGTCGAGCTCGCCCTCGCCGCTGAGCAGGCGGGTGATGAACTCGTCGGCCTCCTGACGGGTGAAGCGACCGCCGGCCTGGCGCTGGGTGAGCCCGTAGATGTGACGGGCCTCTCGGGTCGAGGAGAACCCCGCTCGGGCGAGCAGGGCGTCGATCTCGGCCAACTGCTTCCCGGTTGCCGGGGGGCCCGACTGCTGTCCGAACGCCATGGGGGGAGCCTCTCATGCGGGTGTGTCAGTTCCCGGCATTGTGGTCCGAGGCCCTGTGGCCGGTACCCTGATCCTGTCGTCCCAACTCCGGGGCGGCGCCGCTGAACCGCTCTCCGCTCCCCGCCGTGCTCCGCACCGCGACCGAGCAGGTCGCCGTCCCAGCGGACCTCAGTGGAACGAGAACCCCCATGGCGGACGACCGCCCCTCCCGAACCTCCCCCGGCGCGCGCGCGTCGAAGCCCTCGGGCTTCGCCGAGCTCGGCGTGCCCGACGCGCTGTGCCGCCTGCTCGACCGGCGCGGCATCTCCGAGCCCTTCCCCATCCAGCGGGCCACGCTGCCGGACTCCCTCGCCGGCCGTGATGTGCTCGGCCGCGGCCGCACCGGTTCGGGCAAGACCCTGGCCTTCGGCCTGCCGGTGCTCACCCGGCTGGCCGAGTCGCGCCGTGACCGTCGTCCCGGGCGCCCACGGGCGCTCGTGCTGGCTCCCACCCGCGAACTCGCCATCCAGATCGACGAGACGATCGCACCGCTGGCCAAGGCGCTCGGTCTGCGCACCACCACCGTGTTCGGTGGTGTCGGTCAGAACCCGCAGGTCGACGCGCTGCGCAACGGTATCGATGTCGTGGTCGCCTGCCCCGGTCGGCTCGAGGACCTCATCTCCCAAGGGCACTGCCGTCTCGATCGCATCGAGGTCTGTGTGCTCGATGAGGCCGATCACATGGCCGATCTCGGGTTCCTCCCCGGGGTGAAGCGGCTGCTCGACCGGGTGCCCGAGGACTGTCAGCACATGCTGTTCTCGGCCACCCTCGACAAGGGCATCGATGTGATCGTCAAGCGCTACCTGCATGATCCGGTCACCCACAGCGTGGACTCCGAGCAGTCACCGGTCTCGACCATGACCCATCATGCGCTCCATGTCAGCACCGCTGATCGTCTGCCGGTGCTGGTCGATCTCACCTCGGCTCCGGGCCGGTCGATCGTGTTCACCCGCACCAAGCACCGGGCCAAGACCCTCACCAAGCAGCTCAACGCCAGCGGCGTTCCGGCGGTGGAGATGCACGGCAACCTCTCCCAGAACGTCCGCGTGCGCAACCTTGCGGCGTTCTCCGAGGGTCGGGCCGTGGTGCTCGTGGCCACCGACATCGCCGCCCGCGGCATCCATGTCGACGATGTCACGCTGGTCATCCACGCCGATCCGCCCATCGAGCACAAGGCCTATCTGCACCGTTCCGGCCGCACCGCCCGCGCCGGCAACGAGGGCACGGTCGTCACGATCGTGCTGGAACCGCAGCGTCGTGAGGTGGCCCAACTGATGAAGAAGGCCGGCATCGAGCCGGTCGTCACCGCGGTCACGCCCGCCCACCCGCTGCTGTCGGAGCTGGCCCCGGGTCCCCGACTGCGACGCAATCCGGTGGAGATCGCCACGGCGCTGGCGGTCCCCGCCGAAACGCGTGGTGGTCGACCGAACTCCCGGTCCGGTGCCTCCTCCTCGGGTCGCCGCAGCGGTCAGGGCGGACACGGTGGTCGCGGCGGTCAGCCCGGTCGCAGCGGTCAGCCCGGTCGCCGACGTTCGAGCGGACAGGGCGGTGGCGAGCAGCGTCCCGCCGGGTCCCGGTCCGGCGGCTCCCGCAGCGGTGCACCCCGTGCCGGGTCCTCCCGTCCGGCCGGTCGACGGAGCAGCGGTTCCCGAACCACGCGATGATGACCGCCATGGATTTCTTCGAAGCCACCGCCCGCATCGGCGCCGCCGAATCGCTCGACGACGAGACCCTGGAGCTGCTCATCCGGGTCGAGAACAGCGGCGACGTCCTCTACAACGCCCTCGCCGATCGCATCGGCAACGAGGAGGCGGCCGAACTGCTGCGTCGCAACGGACGTGAGGAGGTCGGTCACGCCCGCCGCATGATGAAGGTCATGTCCATCCGCACCGGCACCGAGTACGTGCCCTCCGCCGAGGTCCTCGAGAAGTTCAGCGTGGACCTGCCCGACACCATCGATCTCGCCATGCTGCCGCTCATCGTGGCCGGCGAGATGCAGGGGGATGCCGGCTATCAGGCCTGGGCCGATCGTGAGACCGATGAGGAGATCATCCGTCTCCTGCGCCTCAACGGCCGCGAGGAGACCAAGCATGCCCAGCGCATCGAGCAGGTCATCGAGATCCTCACCGCCGCACAGGCCAACTAGGTTCCGTCCGTCACCGACCGGCCCTCGCCCCGGTCGATCTCACCGAGGGAGTTCCCCATGGCACTGACCATGCTCCGTTTCAACTGTGTCCAGCCCGGCCTCGAGCCCGAGGAGATGGCCGCCCGCTACGGCGCCATGCTCGACATGTGCCAGGCCCTCGACGAGCTCGGGGGCGGCATGGTGTCGCTCGAGGAGCACCACGGAGCCTTCAACGGATGGAGCCCCTCGCCGCTCACCATGGCGGCCGCCATCCTCTCGCGCACGACGAAGGTGTCGGTGTCGATCTCGGCACTGCTGGTGCCGTTGCATGATCCGCTGCGCATCGCAGAGGACATCGCCGTGATCGATCTCATGTCCAAGGGCCGTCTCAGCGTCATCGGTGGTCTCGGGTACCGCCCGAGCGAGTACGCCGCCCACGGCAAGTCCTGGGCCGACCGCGGGAAGATCATGGACGAGTGCGTCGAGGTCATGCTCAAGGCCTGGACCGGTGAACCCTTCGAGTACCGGGGCACCACGGTGCAGGTCACGCCGCGGCCCTTCACCCAGCCCCATCCGCCGTTCCTGCTCGGTGGCACCTCCAAGCCGGCGGCCCGTCGGGCGGCGCGGTTCGGTCTTCCCATCATGTTCGCCGCTCCGGTGCCCGAGATCGAGGCGCATTACTACGAGAAGTGCACCGAGTACGGCACACAGGGCTTCGCCATGGCGCCGCCGCCGAGCTTCTACCACGTGTTCTTCGCCGAGGACGTGGATCGGGGCTGGGCCGAGATGGGCGAGCATCTGCTCCATGAGGCCGTCACCTATTCCTCCTGGCAGACCTCCGACATCAAATCCTCCGCCCACTCGCACGCCACCAGCGTCGCCGAGCTGCGCGAGGAGGGTCTCTACCGTGTGATGTCGCCCGCCGAGGCGGTCGACGAGGCGGCCGCCGCCGGTGGCTTCGCCATCTTCTCGATGCATCCGCTCTGCGGGGGCATGCCGATCGAACTCGGGTGGAAGCAGTTCGAACTGCTCCGCGACGAGGTCCTTCCGGCGCTGGCCTGATCGCATCCACCGGACCGAAGGGGGAGACGTTCCATGAGCAGCAACAACTGGGGCCGCTGGGGCACCGAGGACGAACGCGGCGCACTCAACCTGCTGACGCCCGAGGTCATCCTCGCCGCCGCGCAGTCGATCCGCACGGGTCGGGTGTACAGCCTCGGCATCCCCATCCAGGGTCACGGTGTTCCGCTGATGGACTATCGCGGCGTGCCCATGCGCTACACGCTGCGCGACGGCACCGACGCCGATCGCGATCTGTGGATGGGTGCCCTCGAGGGCACCGGCGCCCATGAGGACATCCTCACCATGGCCTCGCACACCACCTCGCACATGGATGCGCTCATCCATGTCTACGAGGACTACAAGCACTACAACGGCGTCGACTACACCGAGATGCGCTCCATGGCTGGGGCGCGCAAGCTGGGCATCGAGAAGGCCTCGTCCTTCGCCGCCCGGGGCGTGATGCTCGACATGGTCACCCACTTCGGCGACGAGCAGCACGTGGAGCATGGCCGCATCATCACCGGAGCCGACCTCGCCGCGGCCGCCGACGCCCAGGGGGTCGAGGTGCGGGCCGGCGATGTCGTGCTCATCCGCACCGGCTATCTGGACTGGTGGCTGGCGGCCGATCAGGCCACCCGTGACTCCACCTGGTTCCAGGCCGGCATCGGCGCCGATGCCGCACAGTGGCTCGCCGATCAGGATGTGGTGGCCGTCGGGTCCGACAACGCGGCGATCGAGTCCATCCCGTTCGACGAGAACCACTTCCTCATCGCCCACAAGATCCTGCTGGTGCGCTCGGGGATCTACATGCTCGAGTACCTCGACCTGTCGGCCCTGGCCGCCGACGGCGTGCATGAGGGCGTCATCGCCGTCTCGCCGCTCAAGGTCACCGGTGCCACCGGCAGCCCGATCAACCCGGTGTTCATCGCCTGATCGCCGACACCGGTCTCCGGGTCCGATCCCCGGGCCTGATCCTCGACTCGATCCTCGGGCCCGGTCCGGGGCCGATGCTGTGGCTGCGTCCCCGGTCTGCCATCGTTGCGGGATGCAGATCCGCTCACGTTCCCTCCTCGGCGCGCTCGCGCTCCTCCTCGTCACCTCCCTCGGCCTCGTCGCCTGCGGCTCCTCGGACACCTCCACCACCTCGGCGCCGACGACCGTCGCCGATCCGGGGGCTCCCGGCCCCTATGGCGTCGGGTTCCGCACCATCCAGATCGTCGATGCGGCGCGCAACCGTCCGCTCGACGTCACCGTGTGGTATCCGATCGCGGCGGGCACGACCGGTACGGCAGCTCGCTACGCGCTGCTGCCCACCACCTACATCGACTCGAAGGTGGCCATCGCGGACGCCCCCATCATCAGCGAGGACAAGCTGCCGATGCTCATCTACTCGCACGGCAGCGGGGGTCTGAACTTCATCTCCTCGTTCCTCACCGAGCATCTCGCCAGTCAGGGCTTCGTCGTCATCGCCGCCAACCACACCGGCAACACCGCAGTCGACAACTTCGTGGGGACCACCGTGTCCCAGGACCAGAACGACATGAATCGACCGGCCGACATCACCGCCGAGATCGACGGCATGCTGGCCCGCAACGCCGACCCGACGGATCTCCTCCACGACAAGATCGACCCTGATCGCATCGGACTCTTCGGTCACAGCTATGGCGGCTACACCGCACTGGCCACCGTCGGTGGTCATTCGACGCCGCTCGGCTCGACGGTCCCCGACACCCGGATCCGGGCCACCGTGGGTCTGGCGCCGTACACCACCCGTCTCACCGCCGCCGAGCTCGCCGCGGTGGATGTGCCGACGATGATGCTGGTCGGGACCAAGGACACCACCACGCCTGCGGCCACCAACGCCGAGGTCGCCTATCAGTCGATCAGCGGTCGCCCGCTGGTGCTGGTCGAGATGACCGACGCGGCGCATCAGTCGTTCACCGATGTGTGCGCCTACCTCGATCAGATCCCCAAGCTGCCCGAGGCCCCGCAGGCGGTGGTCGACGTCATCCGCAAGCAGGCCACCGAGGGATGTGGCGACGGGTTCATGCCCTTCGCCCGCGACATCGAGGTCACCAACACGATGACGACGGCGTTCTTCCTCCAGTACGTCGCCGGCCGGAGTGGCTATGACGTCTACTGGACGACCTGGGCGTCCCAGCAGAACGATCTCATGGTGCAGTCGAAAGCCAACTGAATCGAGTGATTTCGTTGGGTTCATCTCCTCCCTGGGGCTGACCGTCGAGCAGTAGGTTCGGGTCGTGAACCCCGTCCAGCTCGCCGTCGCCGCGCTGATCACCGCCGCGGTCGGCGCCCTCGGTGGACTCGGCGGAGCCATCCTGCTGGTGCCGGTGCTGGTGCTGTCCGGGCTGTCGGCCCGCGAGGCGGCACCGCTGGGGTTGATCTCGGTGGCGGCCGGTTCACTGGCCGCCGCACCCCATCAGCTCCGCATGCATCTGGTGAACCACCGCCTGGGTGTCTCCACCGAGATCGTCGGCTCGGCGGCCGCCCTCGTCGGGGCTCTGGCCTCCGGCGTCATCGGCCAGTCGCTGCTCGCGGTCATGCTCGGCGTGGTGGCGATCCTCGCCGCCCTGGTCGGAGCCGGTCGCAAGGGCATCCGCAACCTGCCCGATCCGCTGCTCACCGTGGGTGATGTCGGCGAGCACGCCGGCTCGCTGTCGGGTGTGTACCAGCTCGAGCAGCACGAGTTCGTCGAGTACCGGGCCCGACGGGTTCCGGTGGGTCTGCTCGGGATGGCCTTCGCCGGCTTCGTCGCCGGGCTCTCCGGGGTCAGCGGTGGGTTCATCCGCACGCCCACCACCTCCGAGGTGATGCATGTGCCCGTGAAGGTGGCGGCGGCCACCACCACCTTCACGGTCGGGGTCACCTCGGCGATGGCGCTGCTCATCTACGAGGCCCAGGGTCGCATCGTCGTCTCCGATGCCGCTCTGGTGGCGGCGGCCGCCCTGGTGGGCGGCTCCATCGGCGTGCGCCTGCAGGCACTGCTCCCGCCGCCGCGGGTGCGGCGGGTCCTGTCGGTCGTCCTCGTGGTCATCGGCGTGCTGCTCATCGTCAGGAACCGATGATGCCCGGTCTCCAGCGTCTCGCATCGCTCATGCAGGGCGCGCTGGTCGGTGCGTTCCTGCTCGCCCTCGGAGGTGCGTTCATCCCGGGAGCGGTGGGTCACGCCAGTGGGGTGGCGTGCGTGCTGGTGCTGATCGGTGCGCCGATCCTGCGCGTGTCGTGGCTCACGACCTCATGGGCGCGCACCGGTGACCGTCGCTTCGCCACGATGGGTGTGCTGCTGCTGCTGGTGCTGACCACCGGTGCGGTGATCGCGCTGGTGCGCTGATCGCCGCACCGATCGGCGCACCGATCAGCTGGCGCGGTCCTTGGCGACCTCGTCGAGCAGTTCGTACTCCTCGCTGGTGTCGGCCCAGTCCTCGAACTGGGTGACGCCGAGGGTGTCGAACCGCTTGCGCAGCCAGCCGTCGTTGGCGTCGAGCAGACCGAGCTTCTTGCAGTTCGGCACGATCTTGGAGAACAGCAGCTGCTGGAAGGGATCCTGGTTCTTGATCTCGGGATCATCCTGCTTGAAGACGCGGATGGCCTCCTTGACCGGCACGCCGAGTCGTTCCCAGACCTCCTGCTGGAGGAAGCGATCGCGCATGCGCACCGCGGCCTCGAAGGCGAACTCCTGCCGGTCGAGCAGCTCGGCCGAGGTGAGACCCTCGTAGTACTCCTTGAGCGACAGCACCCCGAAGGCCACGTGACGCGCCTCATCGCTCATGACATAGCGGAGCAGCTGCTTGAGCAGCGGATCCTCGGTGGTCTGATGGGCCATGCCGAAGGCGGCCAGCGCCAGACCCTCGACCATGATCTGCATGCCCAGATAGGTCATGTCCCAGCGGCTGTCGGCGATGATGTCGTCGAGCAGCATCTTGAGATGATGGTTGATGGCGTAGTGACCGTCGAGCTTCGTGTCGAGATACTTGGCGAACACCTCGACGTGACGGGCCTCGTCCATGACCTGGGTGGCGGCGTAGTACTTGGCATCGATCCAGGGCACGGTCTCGACGATCTTGGCGGTGCAGATGAGCGCACCCTGTTCGCCGTGCATGAACTGGCTGAGGCTCCAGTTGATGCGCTCCATCTCGAAGGTGACCCATTCGTCATCGGTCCATGAGGCCAGCGCCGTGCCGCTCAGGTCGATGCCGAGGGCGGCGATGCCCGCGACGGTGGGGGTGAGCGGGTTCTCCCGGGCGAGCTTCTCGTTGTCGACCTCGATCGACCAGTCGAGGTCGGTCTCGCCGTTCCACATGGAGGTCTTGGCCTTCTCGTAGAGCTTCATGAGCGGCACCCGACTGCGCTCGTAGTCCCAGGTGAAGATCGAGTCGGCGTTGTTCTCCACCGTGTGGATGGCCTCATCCATGTCGGTGTTGGTGATGGCGAGGATGGCGTCGAGGTCGTTGACGTCCTCGCGGCCGATGATCTCTGCGTCGGTGCGGGCCATGGTGCTCCTCCTGCGGGTCGGGGCCCGATCGAGCCCCCATCGATGGACGAACGGTACAGGCTGGAGGTCTCGGGTGCGAGGGGTTCCTCCCGCCGCGACGGACCCTCCCGGCATGGCCGTCGGTAGTCTCTCGGCCATGTCATCGGCCCCCTCCGCCTTCCTCGCCCCCCTGTCGGGCGTCTCCACCTCCGCCGACGGACTCGTCATCCCCCGCTCGTTCGGAGCCCGGTACGGCGATGGCCTGCATCTCGGCCTGTCGCTCGGCGGCGGTGGCCTCTTCTTCGTGGCCTGGCAGGTCACGTACCTCCACGAGATGGCCAAGCGGGGGGTCGTCCTCGGCGGGGCCCAGCGCATCGTGGGCACCTCGGCGGGTTCGATGACCGCGGCGGTGCTGCAGAACGACGCCATCGGTCGGTTCGACAAGCAGCTCGCCGTCATGGCTCGCATCCCGGCGCTGGTGTCCCGTCTGGCGCCGGCCAGCGACTTCACCACGAGTCAGCAGCGTGCTCTCGATCTCTTCAGCGCCGCCACGGACTCCTCCGTCGACACGCTCCGCGCCATCGGAGGCGCTGCGCTCGCCGCGGCCGCTCCGGCCCCGTCGGTCATGGAACGCAACGCCGGACTGGTGATCCTCTCGCGGCGCTGGCAGTCACCGGCGCTGCACATCACCTGCATCGACACCTACACCGGTGAGCGCTGTGTCATCACCCGTGATGCACAGATCCCGATCGCCCGTGCCGTGGCGGCCAGCAGCGCGATCCCCGGAGTGTTCTCCCCGCAGCCGATCATGGACCGCCGCTGCATGGACGGCGGGGTGAGCGGGTCCGGCACCCATCTCGATCTGCTGGCCGGGGCCGAGCGCGTGGTGGTGCTCAGCCTCACCGATGGGTCCGTCACCGATGTCGGCGCCATGACCCAGGCACCGGGTGGCTTCGCCGCCGAGCTCGCCGATCTGCGCGACGCCGGCACCGAGGTCTTCCTGCGAAGCCCCGAGACCATGGACATCGAACGTCTCATGGACCCGACGGCGGTGCCCGAGGCCATCGCCATGGCCCGTCGTCAGGCGGCGGCCGACGTCGAGTCGCTGCGGGCGTTCATCGCCTGAGCATCCGGATCAGTCCACCAGCACGATCACACGACCGACGGTGGCGCGGTCGGCAATCGCGGCGAGTGCGGAGGGGAGGTCCTCGAACGACGGGGTCGATCCGACCACCGGGCGCACCTCGCCGCGACGCACGAGGTCGATGATCGCATCGG
>JAGWYK010000110.1 GCA_018969405.1 Acidobacteriota bacterium | reverse complement strand
CGGGCACCCTCGGCCACGATGCAGCGGCTCCCGATGAGGGCGTCGTCGCCGACGATGACCGGCGCAGCCTGCGGCGGCTCCAGCACGCCACCGATGCCGACACCACCGGAGAGATGCACATTGGCGCCGATCTGGGCGCAGGATCCGACGGTGGCCCAGGTGTCGACCATGGTGTTGGCCCCGACCCGGGCGCCGATGTTGACGTAGCTGGGCATGAGCACCACGCCGCGGTCGAGGAACGACCCGTACCGGGCCGACGCGCCGGGCACGACGCGCACGCCGGACGCCGCGTAATCGCGCTTGAGCGGGATCTTGTCGGCGTACTCGAAGGGCGCCAGTTCCATGGTGTCCATCTGCGAGAGCCGGAAGTACAGCAGGATCGCCTGCTTGAGCCACTGGTGCACGACGGGTTCGCCGTCGGGCCCGAGCTCGGCCACCCGAGCCTCGCCGCGGTCGAGCAGTGCGATGGCCTCGGCCACCGCCGTCACGGCGTCGGCATCGGAGGCGGAGAGCGACTCGCGGTTCGCCCAGAGTTCGTCGATGGTGGTCTCGAGGGTGGCCATGGAGCGCAGGCTACCCGTGTCGGCGCAGCGAGCCCGAAGCAGTTCGGCGCTCAGGTGGACGCCGCGGCCGCTCGGCGCCGATCTCAGAGACCCAAGCGACGGGCGACGAGATCGAGTCGATCATCGGGCTGCACCACCGCCACTCGCACGAAGCCGGCACCGTCGGGTCCGTAGAACTCGCCGGGAGACACCAGTGCGCCACCCTGCTCGGCGAGTCGGCGCACCAGCGCCCACGCGTCGCCATCGGGGGCGGCGGCCCAGAGGTAGAACGCGCCGTCGGGCAGGGCCACCTCGACCCCGAGCGCGCCCAGGATGCCGGCGAAGCGTTCGAGACGCTGGTGGTAGCGCTCGCGCTGCTCCACCACATGGGTCTGATCCCCCCAGGCGGCGACCGCGGCGGCCTGCACCGGGCCGGGCACCATGAACCCGGCGTGCTTGCGCAGCTCTGAGAGGTAGTGCACAAGGTCACCGTCGCCGGCGTAGAACCCGGCGCGCACGCCGGCGAGGTTCGAGCGCTTCGACAACGAGTGCACCGCCAGCACGCCATCGAATCCATGTTCGAGGATGGTGCGACCGGGTCCGTTCCAGGTGAACTCCACGTAGCACTCGTCGGAGATGACCGGAACGCCATGGGCACGGCCCCAGGCCGCGGCGGCACCGAGATCGTCGAGGAACCCGGTGGGGTTGCCCGGGGAGTTGACCCACAGGCACAGGGCCCGGTCCGCATCGGCGGGATCGATGGCGTCCAGTCGGGATCGTCCCTGCTCGTCGACCGGCACCGGGACGGCGCGCGCCCCGGCCAGCTCCGCCCCCATGGCGTAGCTGGGGTACGAGATGGCCGGATACAGCACGGTGTCTCGGGAGGGCGTGCGCAGACGCAACCAATGGGGAAGACCAGCCACGAACTCCTTGGTGCCGATGCAGGCCGCCAGCTGCGTCGACTCGACCGAGACGCCGAGCTCGCGTTCCATCCAGCCCCGGGCCGCCTCGCGATAGGCGGGCGCGCCGATGGAGGCCGGATAGCGACGTTCGCTGGCCGAGGAGGCCAGCGCCTCGAGCACCACCGCCGGCGGGGCGTCGCAGGGATCGCCGATGGAGAGATCCACGATCCCGCCGTCGAGCGCGGCGGCGATGGGCTTGAGCGCGTCGAGCCGATCGTAGGGATAGGGCGGCGGGACGAAACCCTCGGTGGCGGCCATGGGGCGTGTCTAGTCGGTGATCACGTAGTCGCGCAGCCGGGTGACGGCCACCTCGTCGAGGCGGGCCCGCACCCGCATGCCCCCCTCGGTCGGCGATTCGACCAGCACCTCGCCCTCACGATGCACCATGGCCAGCACATCGCCGCGCTCGAAGGGCACCAGCAGCTCGGTGACGGTGGACAGCCCTCGCAGCCGGTCGCCGAGCGCCCGCAGCATCTCGTCGACGCCGGCCCCGGTGACCGCCGAGACCGCCACCGCACCGGGATGGGCGCCGGCCAGGGCCTTGGCCCCGAGCGGATCGAGGTCGGCCTTGTTGACCACCAGCATGCGCGGCACATCATCGGCGCCGATCTCATGGAGCACGCGATCGACCGCCTCGAGGTGCTCATCGGGCTCCGCGGTGGAGCCGTCCACGACATGGATGAGCAGATCGGCGTCGACCACCACCTCGAGGGTGGATCTGAACGCCTCGACCAGTTGCGTGGGCAGCTTGGTGATGAACCCGACGGTGTCGGTGAGCAGCACGGTCTCGCCTCCCGGCAGCTGCAGGCGACGGGTGGTGGCGTCGAGGGTGGCGAACAGACGGTCCTCGACCAGCACGCCGGCATCGGTGAGATGGTTCAGCAGCGTGGACTTCCCGGCGTTGGTGTAGCCCACGATGGCCACACGGCTGAGGCGAGATCGCAGACGGGCCTTCGCCTGGGTCTGCCGCACCCGGGAGATCTCGCGCAGATCGGCCTCGAGCTTGTGCATGCGCCGCAGCAGTCGTCGACGATCGACCTCGAGCTGGGTCTCGCCGCCGCCCTGCCGGGCGCCGATGCCGCCACCCTGACGCGACAGTGCGGTGCCGCGCCCCCGCAAACGCGGCAGCCGGTAGCGGATCTGGGCCAGCTCGACCTGCGCCCGGCCCTCGAGGCTGTGGGCGTTCTGCCCGAAGATGTCGAGGATGACCGCAGTGCGATCGATGGCGGTGCGCTTGAGCTGCTTCTCGAGATTGCGCTGCTGGGCCGGGGAGAGTTCGTCGTCGAACACCACGGTGTCGGCGTCGAGGGCGTCGCAGAGCTCGCGCAGTTCGGCCACCTTGCCACTGCCGAGGTAGGTGGCGGGATCAGGGGTCTGACGGCGCTGGGACACCACGCCGACGGTGTCGGCCCCCGCGGTGTCGACCAGTTCGGCCAGTTCCGCGAGGTGGCGCTCGGTGTCCTCCTCGAACTGACCCTGCAGGGTGACCCCGACCAGCACGATGCGCTCGCGGAAGGTGCGATCGATGAGACCGCCCGATTCACCACCGAACTCCCCGAACCCGCCACGGTGCGAGACCTGCTCGGGACGCTGAGGATCAGACACCGGCGACCTCGATGGTGGCCACATGCTGGGCCGGCCCGATGAGCACCGGTTCGTCATCGGGGGCGTCGGCGACGAGCACCTCGGCGCTGCCGCCGGGCATCCGCACGCTGACCGCGGTGCCGACCAGACCCCAGCGATGGGCCAGCTGCGCCGCTGCGGTGGCACCGGTGCCGCAGGCCTCGGTGACTCCCGCGCCCCGCTCCCAGACGAGCAGATCGATGGTGTCGGGTTCGGGGGCCGGCGAGATGAACTCCACGTTCACCCCGGCGGGGAACTGCTGCTCGAGCCAGGACCCGGTGCCCACCAGATCCACCGCGCCGAGATCGGGCACCAGCACCACCAGATGGGGATTGCCGAGATCGGCGGCGTC
>JAGWYK010000109.1 GCA_018969405.1 Acidobacteriota bacterium | reverse complement strand
GTGTCGCTGAGCTGCACGCTGTCACTGTTCACCGCCGCCATCTCCACCACGATCCAGGACGAGAACCTCCTCGTCGGCGTCGCCGCGTTCCTCGCCTACGGACTGGGCATGGGTCTGGTGCTCATGGTCATCACCCTCGCCATCGCCCTGGCGCGTCAGTCATTGGTGAGGAACCTGCGGCGCGTGCTCCCCTACATCAACCGCATCTCCGGGGCGCTGCTCGTGCTCGCCGGCGCGTATGTCATCTACTACGGCTGGTACGAGCTGCGGGTGTTCGACGGTCGGGTGGGCGGTGGTGGGGTGGCCCGGTGGGCGTTCGACGTCAACTCCTCGATCAGTCGCTGGATCAACGAGGTCGGACCCACCCGACTCGGTCTCATCCTCGGACTCGTCATCGCCCTGGCCGTGCTCGCCGCGCTGGCCCTCCGGCGCCGCGCCACCGACCGGTAGCCTCGCTCCATGGATCTGCGCATCTTCGTCGAACCCCAGCAGGGGGCCTCCTACCGTCAGCAGCTCGATGTCGCCCAAGCCGCCGAGCATCTGGGCTTCGACGGCTTCTTCCGCTCCGACCACTACCTGCGCATGGGTCCCGGCGACGCCCTCCCGGGCCCGACCGACTCCTGGGTGACCCTCGGCGCCATCGCCCGTGAGACCAACCGCATCCGGCTCGGCACCCTCGTGGCCTCCGCCACCTTCCGACTGCCCGGTCAGCTCGCCGTGGCCGTCGCCCAGATCGACGACATGAGCAACGGCCGCATCGAACTCGGCCTCGGCGCCGGCTGGTTCGACACCGAACACACCGCCTACGGCATTCCGTTCCCCACACTCGGCCAGCGTTTCGACATGCTCAGCGAGCAACTCGAGATCATCACCGGCATGTGGAACACCCCGGCCGATGGTGAGTACTCCTTCGAAGGGGACCACTACGGACTCGTCGGCTCCCCCGCCATCCCCAAACCGGTGCAGCCGGGCGGGCCGCCCATCATCATCGGCGGCTACGGCGCGGTGCGCACCCCGCGCCTGGCCGCGCAGTACGCCAGCGAGTTCAACCTGCCCTTCGCCCCGGTCGATCTGTTCAGCATCCAGTGCGATCGGGTCCGGGCCGCCTGCGAGACCCGCGGCCGCGATCCCGAGGAACTCGTCTACTCCGCCGCCCTCGTGCTGTGCTGCGGTCGCAACGACGCCGAGGTGGCCCGCCGGGCCGAGCGCATCGGTCGTTCCCCCGATGAACTCATCGCCAACGGTGCCGCCGGCACACCGGCCCAGGTGCTCGACCGGATCGCCACCTTCTCCGAGGCCGGTGCCACCCGCATCTATCTGCAGGTGCTCGATCTCGACGACCTCGACCATCTGGCCCTCGTGGCCGACGAGGTGAAGGACCTCCTGCCCTGACCCTCGGCCCGCGACGATCCGTTCACGGACTGAGTCGCTCGATGATCCACTCCGAGGACGGACCGGCCGGACGACGATAGCGGAACCGGTCATGGAGACGCGAGGCGCGTCCCTGCCAGAACTCGAACTCCTCGGGCAGCACGCGGAAGCCGCCCCAGTTCGGTGGTCGGGTGACGTCCGTGCCGTCGAAACGTTCCTCGACCTCGGCGTACCAGTCCTCGAGGACCGACCGATCGGCGATGACCTCGCTCTGACGAGACGCCCAGGCCCCGATCTGTGATCCGCGGGGGCGGGTGGCGAAGTAGGCATCACTCTCCGCAGCAGTGACCCGCTCCACCCGACCCACCACTCGGACCTGACGGGCGAGGATGTTCCAGGGGAAGCAGATGGCGGCGACCGGACGGGCGGTGAGCTCACGGCCCTTCTGGCTGTCGTGGTTGGTGAAGAACACGAACCCGTGGTCGAGGCCGCGCAGCAGCACATGACGGGATGACGGAACTGCGTCATCACTCACGCTGGAGACGATCATGGCCTCGGGTTCGTGCACACCGGCGGTGCTGCAGACGTCGAACCATCGATGGAACTGCACGAAGGGATCGGCGGCCAGCTCGCCCTCGGTCACGCCCTGGTCCTGCAGACGGAGGCGGAGGACGTCGAGTTCGGGATGGGGACTCATGACGCCAGTCCACTCCCCCGCCGGCCCGGGCGCCAAAGCGTCCCGCGCTACATTCGCCCCATGTCCAGCGCCCTCCGGAGCCTTGCGGCGCGGCTCTCCGGCGGCGTGCACGACGGCGCCGGACTGCTGCTGTGGTTCGTGCGCTGGGTCCTGCTCGGCATCGGTGTCGGCGTCATCGCCGGGTTCTCGGCCGCCGCCCTGCTGGCCTCGCTCACCTGGGCCACCGACACCCGGATCGACCACGGGTGGATCGTCTGGTTCCTCCCGGTCGCCGGCCTGGCCATGGGTTGCCTCTACCACTACACCGGCGGTCGATCGGCCGAGGGCAACAACCTCATCATCGATGAGATCCACGAGCCGCGGGCCGGCGTGCCGCGACGCATGGCCCCGCTGATCCTGCTCTCGACCGTCCTCACCCAGCTCGTGGGCGGGTCGTCCGGTCGCGAGGGCACGGGCATCCAGTTGTCGGTGGGGCTCAGCGATTCGGTGGCCCGGTACCTGCCCCTCACCCGTGAGCAGCGACGCATCCTGATGATCGCCGCCATGTCGGCCGGATTCGGTGCTCTGTTCGGCGTCCCCCTGGCCGGCGCGGTGTTCGGTCTCGAGGTGCAGAGCATCGGTCGGGTCAAGTACGAGGCGATCGTGCCCGCGTTCGCCGGATCGCTCGTGGGCGATCTGGTGGTGCGGGCCCTCGGGGTGACGCACCCCACGGTGTCGGAGATCGCGCCGTTCCACACCGATGCGGTGTTCCTGGTCAAGATCGCCGCGATCGGGATGATCTTCGGTCTCGTGGGTGCGGTGTTCATCCACGCGGTGCGGCTGCTCAAGGCCTTCGCCTCCCGACACATCGGCTGGACACCGCTGCGCCCGTTCCTCGGCGGATTCGCGATCCTCGCGCTGATGCTGGTGGTCGGGAACCGTGACTACCTCGGTCTCTCACTGCCGCTGGCCAGCTCGGCGCTCGCCGGTGACCACACCTCGGCCGCCGTGTTCGCCCTGAAGCTGCTGTTCACCGTCGTCACCCTCGGGTTCGGCTTCTACGGTGGCGAGGTCACGCCGCTGTTCGTGATCGGGTCCACCCTCGGTGCCTGGCTGGCCACGCTGTTCGGGCTCGACATCGCGCTGGTCGCGTCGATCGGCTACGTGGCCGTCTTCGCCGGCGCGGCCAATGTGCCGCTGACCTGCACACTGATCGCCGTCGAACTGTTCGGTGGACACATCGCCGTGGCTGCTGCGATCGCGTGCGTGGTGTCCTATGTGTTCAGCACCAACGGGAGCATCTACACCGCGCAACGCCTGCGTGTGCCCCGGGCTGATCCCAGCGACGCCGATCAGGCACCGGCGGATCCGATCGACTGACCGAGCCGGTGGAGCGGGCTACCTCGGGGCTCGGATCTCGGTGGCACCGCGGAAGTACCGATGCAGCACCTCGGGGAGCTTCACCGAGCCATCGGGCTGGCGAT
>JAGWYK010000108.1 GCA_018969405.1 Acidobacteriota bacterium | reverse complement strand
GCAGCCAGGTGCTGCCCATGTTGAGATCGCGCCGCAGCGAGGGACGGAGATTCATGCGGAGGGCTCGCCGCCCCAGCGGGTGATCTCGGTGCGCAGCCAGCCGTTCTCCCAGAAACTGACATCGCCACCGTTGTCGAGCAGATGACGATGGGCGGCGACCATGAGGGTGCGGAGCCGCTCATCCTCGGGGGCCAGGGAGGCGATCGCTTCGCCGAGTCGGATCGCGAGCACCGCGTCGCCCCGGGCGAGTGCGGCCTCGGCGCGCTCGAGGGCGGCATCGGTGCCGGTGATGGCGAGCAGTTCGGCCAACGCCGCCGGTGCACTGTCGGGATAGAGCTCGGTGGTGGCCTCCAGTTTGAACCAGCCCACGTACTCCTCCCAGAACGTGCGCACCGCCCAGGAGACCCTGCCGTAGCCCTGGCCGACACGCAGTTCGGGTGGCAGTTCGATCTCGCGCATGAGGGTCCAGACATCGACACCGGCGTTGAACCCCTCGAGCGCCCGGTCATGCACGTGGACGACGGCGTCATGGAGACGCTCGAGCGAGGCTTCGATGAGGTCGGCGCCGACGATGGGCTCGTGACGTCCGGTCACCAGCATCTCAGGACGCAGTTCGCGCACCATGCGATTGGTGGCGAGCTGCGGTTCGACGAACCGGTAGCGGTCACCGCGGATGGTGTTGACGTTGGGGAAATGCGGGAACAACGGGCCGAACAGGTTGCTCACCAGTGCCACGCGATGATCGGGCAGCCACACCACACAGCAGTCGGTGGTCTCCCCCACCGCGGCGAGCAGTTCGATGCGCAGTCCGTCGACGGTGAGCGCAAGGCGATCCTCGAAGAGGATGTCGGGGGTGGGCTCGGACTGCTTCATGGAGACGCCCGGGTTCTCCAGGTAGATCCGCTTCGCATCGGTGCCGAGCATGTCGAACCAGATGCCGGCGGTGCGCATGCGCAGACCCTGGATGCGCCTGTCATCGGCCTGACAGGCCGGGTTGTCGGCCTGGGCGATGTAGGTGGTGCCGGGTTCCTTGAAGAGGTCGACGCCGCCCACATGGTCGACATGGGCCTGGGTGGTGATGATGTGGTGCGTCGGTCCGGGCCGGATGGCGTCGAACACCCGCTTGTGATGGGGCGCCTCGTAGCCCATGCCGGTGTTGACGATGATGCGGCCGTTGTCGGTGAGGATCATGTAGGCCGCCGTGTTGCCACCCGACCGATAGATGAGCCCGTCGATGATGGGATGGGCCGGGTCGTCGTAGACGGCGGTGAGGAGCTCCCTGCCGGGACGGGTGTCGATGAGATGGTCGACCTGCTGCTGGATGTTCACTGGACCTCGATCCGGACGGGGAAGCGGTCGAGGTAGTCGCCGAAGCGGGACCTGACCTCCTCCGGGGTGGTGGAGAAGTCGCCGCGCAGGTCGTAGACGACCCGGCCGTCCTTCCCGCGCGGGTGCGCACGCTGGTACGCGGTGATCGACGCCCTCGCCCCATCGGTGAGCTCGATGCCGGCGAGGTCGTAGATGCCCTGCAGGGTGCCCATCTCGTCGTCCATGTACTCGTGGAAGAACACATCGACGAGTCGATCGGTGGGAAGCAGATGGCGGTCGCGCAGCGAGGTGTCGAGCAGGCGGCCGATGCGGTCGGTCCAGTAGTCGAGGTACCACTGCGGATCCGGGGTGCGATAGGCGGTGCGGGCGCCGTAGCAGAGCATGGTGATGGTGGACTGCACCACCGCCACCGGATCGCGATGGGTGACGACGATGGTGGCGTCGGGGAAGGTGGCGAGCAGCGGGCCGATCTGCTCGAGATGCTGGGGGGACTTGAGCACCCAGCGCTCCCGAGGTCGGTACCACTGCAGGATCTGCAGCACCTTCTTCATGTAGGCGTAGTGCGGGGTCTGATCCCGGGCGAGGTAGTCGTCCCGCCACCGCGGGGCGCGGGCCACCCATTCGAGGTTGTAGTTCGAGAAGTCCGGGGCCATGAGCTCGTTCTCCTCATGGACATGGTCGGGTTCCATCGGATGCATGGCGGCCACGAACGGAGCCCCCACCTGCATGGCCTCCCACTGCTGCTGGCAGCGGGTCCAGCGAGGGTCGACGCCATCGACCCCGATGGACTCCCCCGGATCGGGCACCGGCTCATAGGACTCCCACAGCGGCAGCGATCGGAAGCGCTGATCGGAGGCGAGCAGGTTCACCAGGTTGGTGGTGCCCGACCGGGGCAGACCGATGACGATGACCGGCTTCTCGATCGGGATGTCGCCGATCTCGGGATGGTCGTGCAGCAGCCGTTCGATACGGAGGCGGTTGGCGGCGTAGCGGGTGCAGTCGTTGAACATGAGCATGCGCCCGAGCCCGGTGCGCTGCGGATCGGCATCCATCTCGGACAGCTGCAGCCCGAGACGGTCACGGAAGTCGAGGGGGCCGAAGTCGTCGAGTCCGGTGGCCGACACCGCGGCCTCGCAGACCGCGTCGACGGTGAGTTCGGTGTGGCGCGCCTCGCCGAACTCGATGCCCATGCGCTGGATGTCGTTGAGCACCGGGGCCCGGAGGTCATCGATGCGGATCTCGTCGGCCATCACTGCCTCACAGGGCGAGGTATCCACCGTCGACGGCCAGCACCGAACCGGTGGTGTAGGCCGACGACGCGCTCGACAGGAACAGCACCGCGGCGGCGATCTCCGCCGGCGTGCCCATCCGATCCATGGCCGCCTTGGACAGCTCGGCGTCGAGCAGTTCGGGGAAGGCCGCCATCGGGGCGGTCATGGGGGTGTCGATGAGTCCGGGGGCCACGGCGTTGACCCGGACGCCACGGTCCGCCCAGTGCACGGCCAGGTTGCGGGTGAGCGCCAGCAGGGCCGCCTTCGAGGCCGAGTAGCCCGGCACGATGGCGGTGGAACGGAATGCGGTCATCGACACGATGTTCACGACGCTGGCACCACCGACCATGGTGCTGGCGGCGAGGGCCCGGCGGGCCGCCATGGTGAGGCGCTGGGCGCCCTCGACGTTCATGGCCAGCGAGGCGCTGAACCCCTCGGGGGACCACTCGTCGAGGCCGTCGGGGAAGTTGGCACCGGCGTTGTTGACCAGCACATCGAGGGTGCTGAACCGAGCGGCGAGGGCATCGACGGCGTCGCCGTCGCGCATCTCGAGCTGTGCATAGGTGAAGGCCGAGAGGTCGGTGTCGTAGTCCGTCGCTGAGGACCGGGTGCCGGTGATGGTCACCGCGGCGCCGGCCCCGGCGAAGGCGGTGGCGATGGCATGGCCGATGCCGCTGGTGCCACCGGTGACCAGCACCACAGTGTCGGTGAAATCGAAGGCGATGCTGTTGGTCACCGTTCGTCACCCATGGTGATCATGACCTTGCCGCAGTCCTTCTCCCCCTCGAGCACCGCCAATCCGTCGCCGAAGCGCTCGAGCGGCAGTTGATGGGTGATGAGCATCGAGAGATCACGCCGCGCCAGCAGCTCGATGGCGTCCTCGAAGCGCTCGGGATACTCCATCGAACCGCGCACGGTGAACTGCTTCATGAGCAGATTCACGTA
>JAGWYK010000107.1 GCA_018969405.1 Acidobacteriota bacterium | reverse complement strand
AGCGAGCCGTCGGGATGCCAGTCGGGTTCGGTGATCGCCTCGGACCGCGAACCGGCCAGCACCGCGGAGGCCCCGAGGGCGATCGTCCCGGAGTTCCGGGGCTCGACGATGAGACGAGCCACATGCAGTTCGGTCCCGTCCCAGGGCATGTCGGGGTGATGCCAGGAGAACCAGCACAGCATGGTGCCGTCGGGACTGACCCGGGGGGCGGCGACGAAGTCCGGGCCCGACACCAGCACCACCGGCTCGGCGGGTTCGCCCCGGGGACGGGTGCGCACGGCCACGATCTCGTTGATCGGTTCGCCCTCGGCATCGTGACGCTCGCGGACACAGACCACCCAGCGGCCGTCCGCGCTGAAGCGCAGATCGGCGTAGCGATCGCCATGGTCGACCGCCGGCGCCGGCGTGAGCGCCATCGGGGTGTGCGACCCCTCCGGCAGCCGGTACAGGCGCTGATCGGCGAGGTTGGCGAACACCACATCGTCGCCGTGGAGCCACCAGGACCCGCCGCCGTACTCATGCACCCGGGTGCGGGCGCCGAAGCCCTCGGGCAGCACATCGATGGGAGAACCGGCGGCAGACATGCGGACGAGCTGCACCCGACCGGCCTCGGCGGGACGGCCCTCACTCCACCACAGCCCGGTGGCGCCCACGGCCACCTCGCCGATCGAGACCGAACCGGCCACGATCGACTCGGCGGTGATGGGCGAGGACCAACTCCCGTAGGGCCGGGTGGTCACCGGATCGTCACTCGGCGTTGGCGAGCAGCGAGGCGATGCGACCGATGCCCTCGGTGATGTCGGCATCGCTCACGGCGAAGGAGATGCGGGCATAGCCGGGCGCCGCGAAGGCCTCGCCGGGGACGATCGCCACCTTGGCCTGGTCGAGGATGACCTCGCAGAGCTCGAGGGTCGTGGTGGGGCGCACCCCTCCGATGGTGCGACCGAGCACACCCTCGAAGGAGGGGAACGCGTAGAACGCGCCCTGCGGCCGCATCGAGGTGACCCCCGGGATGTCGTTGAGCAGACCGTGGATGAGATCGGCCCGGCGGGTGAAGGCCGTGCGCATCTCGTCCACACAGTCGAGGCTGCCCTCCAGCGCGGCGATAGCGGCGCGCTGGGAGACATTGGCGACGTTCGAGGTGGAGTGCGACTGCAGGTTGGTGGCCGCGGCGATCAGATCGGCCGGACCGAACATCCAGCCCACCCGCCAGCCGGTCATGGCGTAGGTCTTGGCCACGCCGTTGAGCACGACGCAGGTGTCGGCCAGTTCGGGCACGAGCTTCAGGACCGACACATGGGTGTTGTCGCCGAAGGTGAGGTGCTCGTAGATCTCGTCGGTGATGACCCAGATGCCGTGCTCGAGGGCCCAGCGGCCGATGGCCTCGACCTCGGCCGGCGGGTACACCGCACCGGTGGGGTTGGAGGGCGACACGAACACCAGCGCCTTGGTGGCGGGCGTGCGCGCCGCCTCGAGCTGCTCGACGGTGACGCGGAAACCAGCGGCGACGTCGGTGGGGATGATGACCGGGGTGGCTCCGGCCAGCGCGATCGGCTCGGGATAGGTGGTCCAGAACGGGGCCGGCAGCAGCACCTCGTCGCCCGGGTTCAGCAGGGCCTCCATGGTGTTGTAGACGGCGTGCTTGCCCCCGTTGGTGATGAGCACCTGAGCGGGTGTCACCGACACCCCCGAGTCGCGCAGGGTCTTGGCGGCCACGGCCTCCTTGAGCTCAGGCAGACCGGCGGCCGGCGTGTAGCGATGGTTGCGGACATCGGAGCATGCGGCGATGGCGGCGTCGACGATATGGGCCGGGGTGGGGAAATCGGGCTCGCCGGCCCCGAAGCCGATGACGGGTTCACCCGCCGCCTTGAGGGCCTTGGCCCGGGCATCGACGGCGAGGGTCGCCGATTCGGTGATGGCCGAGACGCGGCGGGAGAGACGATCGAGTGCCATGGGGAGGATCCTCACGTGGGAACTGACGGGGGCCGCCCCGACGCTACCGGCTGGGCCACCCCCGACGTCCACACGATTGCGACCGATGACCGCCGGAACCGTTTCGTCGCCGGGCCCATCGGGATGGAACGATGGAGGGGTGAGCACCCCCACCATCACCATCCCCGCCGACCTCCTCCCCGCCGACGGCCGCTTCGGCTGCGGGCCCTCCAAGGTCCGTCAGGAGGCCATGGACGCCCTGGCCGCCGCCGGACGCGAGTACATGGGCACCAGCCACCGCCAGGACACCGTGAAGTACATGGTGAGCCGGCTGCGCAACGGCCTCGCCGAGCTGTTCGCCCTGCCCGACGGCTACGAGATCATGCTCGGCAACGGCGGATCCACCGTGTTCTGGGACATCGCCACCTTCGGTCTCATCGAGCGGCGCAGCCAGCACCTCACCTTCGGCGAGTTCTCCTCGAAGTTCGCCCAGGCCGCCAAGGCTGCTCCCTTCCTCGACGACCCCGTGGTCATCAGCACCGATCCCGGAGCACATCCGGTCTGCGTCGCCGATCCCTCGGTCGACGTCTACGCCATGACCCACAACGAGACCTCCACCGGCGTGGCCATGCCGTTGGTGCGGCCCGAGGGCACCTCGGCCGATCAGGCCCTCGTGCTGGTCGACGCCACCTCGGCCGCCGGTGGTCTGCGCTTCGATGCCGCCCAGACCGACTGCTACTACTTCGCGCCGCAGAAGTGCTTCGCCTCCGACGGTGGCCTCTGGCTCGCCGCGGTCTCCCCCGCCGCCATCGAACGCATCGGACGCATCGCCGCCTCCGATCGATGGATCCCCGAGTCGCTCAACCTCGCCGTCGCCCTCGACAACTCCCGCAAGGACCAGACCTACAACACCCCGGCGTTGGCCACGGTGTTCCTCGCCGTACAACAGGTCGAGTGGTTCAACGACAACGGTGGCCTGCACTGGGCCGCCGGACGCAGCGATCGCTCGGCGGAGATCATGTACTCCTGGGCAGAGGCCAGCAGCTTCGCCACCCCGTTCGTCGCCGATCCCGCCATGCGCAGCCATGTGGTCGCCACCATCGACCTCGACGACAGCATCGACGCCACCACCGTCAGCGCCGTGCTGCGCCGCAACGGCGTGGTCGACACCGACAGCTACCGCAAGCTGGGTCGCAACCAGATCCGGGTCGCCATGTTCCCGGCCATCGAACCGAGTGACATCGAGGCGCTCACCCGCTGCATCGACTTCGTGGTCGAGAACCTCGACTGAGTCTCTCCGCACCCATCAGCAGCGTCGATCGACGACACCGATCGACGACACCGATCACCGTCGGGGCATGCCCCCGGCCACCACATGGTCCTCCCCGGTCACGAAGGAGGATGCGTCACTGGCCAGGTAGAGCACCGGCCCCACGATCTCGGTGGTCTCGGCCACCCGTTTCATGGTGGTGGCCGCGGCGGCTCGGGCGAAGAAGCCCGGGGCCATGGCCTCGGCGCCGTTGGTGAGTTCGCTGCGGATGGGACCCGGACTGATGGCGTTGACCCGGATGTTCCAGGGGGCGAACTCCATCGACAGGGTGCGGGTCATGTTCAGCAGCGCCGCCTTCGAGGCGCCGTAGGCCCCGACCCCGGGACCGCCGCTGTAGGCACCGACGGTGGCGATGTTGAT
>JAGWYK010000039.1 GCA_018969405.1 Acidobacteriota bacterium | reverse complement strand
TTCCTCTCCTGCCGGTTCCGGGCCTGGCGAGAGGGACCGTTCAACGAACACGTCTACAACTTCTTCAAGTCCCTGTCGGAGGAGCGCATGGTGCGCACCGAGGCCGAGGCACGGCGCCGACTCGACCCCGACCGTGGGGGCATCGCCGAGGAGACCATCGTGATCGGCGACTACGAACTGCAGCGCACCTGTCCCCATCGGGGTGCCGACCTCACAGTGTTCGGTGAGATCCAGGGCGATGCACTGGTCTGCACCCTGCACGGTTGGCGATTCGACCTCGCCACCGGGACCTGCCGGAACGCCGATGATCGGGCTCTGCGCATCCGCCCCTGCGCAGCCGATCCCTCCGACTGAAGGTCCACCCGACGAAGGCTCGAGGATCAGCGCGGTGCGTGACGCGACTGCGCAGCACTCATGGCCGCCGCCACGGAACGGTCCATCGCCAACCAGCGCTCGTCGAGCCACCTGATGAACGCCTCCCCATCGGGCACCGTCGTACGGGCATGGGTCTCGAACACGATCAACGCTCGCACCCGACTGGCGGCCAGTCGTCGGCGGATGCGCCCGAAGGTGTCGAGACCGTCGAAGCCGATGTGCCACATGAGTGCCACCGAGGCATCGGAGGCTGCAGCCACCAGCGCCTGCGCACCTGAGGGTTTCGGAGGGAGCAGGTGCTCGAGATGCTGCAGTCGCTCGAGACGATCGGGATCACGGACGCGCATCCGCTCGAGCGAACTGGCCCGCTTGCGGTCGTTCGCCCGGGTGCCCTCGGGGAAGATCACCGCGACGTCGGAGGGTCCGAGCGCCTCGGCGAGGGTGGCGATGCCCTCGAGCTCGCGATGGACAGCCGCACTGCTGCGATCGACGAAGTAGTTGGGAAGTCGTCGACCCACGATGTCGAGGCACGGATCGAGCGAGAGTTCCTTCTTGAGCACATAGCGAGGGGTGCGGCCCGCCAGGGAGCCGAGCGCCCACGCGCTCACGAGCGCATCACCGAGACTGGCGTGTCGGCCCAGCACCACCAGGGGTCCCTCCCCCAACGAGTCGGTGCCGCGCACCTCGATCTCGAACCCACAGGTGCGACGGAGCGACCCGATGAGGCGGGCCGCCCACCACCGCTGGAGGGCGTAGTTCGCCCCCCGATCGCGGGATCGGCCCAGACACCACAGCAGTCCGCTGAAGGCCACCCCGATCAGCTCGAGCCAGGTCCACAGCAGGGCGAATCCGAGCAGCCGGGTGGTCGGGAGTCGTCGCCGACCACCGACGAGGTCGACCAACGAGGCCACCACGACCCACAGCGGCAGGAGCACCACCAGCAGCACCGCCGCGGATGCCACCCCGGCGATGGTGACAGGACGGCGCAGCCAGGCCCGGGACATGGCAGGAGCGTAGTTCCGGGCGCGACCGGTCGGGACGGCCGCCTCGAGGGCGGTACGGTACGGGAGTCGCAGTTCGATGAAGGGGGAACCATGACCACGACCGACAGCACCGAGATCCTCGCCACCAAGGACCCGGGGCACCGACTCGGCGCCCGCCGCCACAGCCTCGGTGACTCCCTCGTGAGCGTCGGACCGGTCACCCATCTGGCCGCCGAGCGCGAGCGCCTCGCCGCTCTCGAGTGGAACTCCTTCACCGCTCGCCAACTGGGCTCCACCATCGGCGCCGAGCTCCAGGGGCTGGACCTGCGGGAGGACCTGAGCGACGAGACCATCGCCGAGATCCGCCGTGCCCTGTTCGAGTACAAGGTCATCTTCTTCCGCGACCAGCCGCTCGACCCCGACCAGCATGTGGCCTTCGCCGGTCGGTTCGGTGAGCTCGAGATCCACCCGTTCATCCCCTCCAACACCGGTCGGCCCGAGTTGGTGCGGTTCGAGAAGTCGGCCGAGACCGGTGGCTACGAGAACCTCTGGCACCACGATGTCACCTGGCGCGAGAACCCCTCACTGGGTGCCGTGCTCCACGCCATCGAGGTTCCGTCGGTGGGCGGCGACACCCTGTTCTGCGACATGTACGCCGCGTACGACGGCCTGTCCGATGAGGTCAAGGAGCGCATCGAGGACCTCACTGCGGCCCATGACTTCCTGCGGGCCTTCGGTGCGCAGGTTCCGCCCGAGCGGATGGCGGAGATGCGCGAGCTGTATCCACAGGTCGAGCATCCCGTGGTGGTCACCCATCACGAGACCGGCCGCCGCCACCTCTATGTCAATCGGGTGTTCACCTCCCATATCGTCGGCCTCGAGCCGGCCGAGTCCGAGGCGCTGCTCGAGCTGCTGTGCTTCCAGTCCGAGGTGGTCGAGTACCAGGTGCGCTTCAGCTGGCAGAACGATTCCATCGCCTTCTGGGACAATCGCGGTGCCCAGCACTACGCCTCGAGCGACTACTGGCCCCAGCGTCGAGTGATGGAGCGGGCCAGCATCGTCGGCGGTCGCCCCCAGCGCTGACCAGCCCCTCATCGGCACTCGCCGGTGTCATCGAGGTGCGGAGGTGGACGTTCAGAGACCGGCGGTCGCCGTCTCGGCGAGCGGCACCGCCTCCGGCGCCTCGGCCAGTTTCTCGCGGACCCGGCGGGCGGGGATGCAGGCGACCACGATGATGCCGATCACCATGATCGGCACCGCCACCCGGAAGGCCGTGCTGAGACCGGTGGCGAAGGACTCCTGCAGCTGCACGCGCACATCGGCGGCCAGACCGGCCACCCGCGAGGGCGTGCCCTGGATCTCCGAGACGGCGAACCCGGGGACACGCCGCTGCACCTCGGCGATGAGCGTCGAGGTGAACACGCTGCCAAGGATGGCCACCCCCAACGAACTGCCCATCACCCGGGCGAGCATCACCGTCGAGGTGGCCACCCCCATGTCGCGGGCCGGAGCGAACCGCTGGACGACGAAGAGCAGCGTCTGCATCACGCACCCCACACCGAGGCCGGCGAGCATCCCATAGGCCATGACCAGGGTGGCCGGGGTCGACACGGTGATCGTGCTGAGCAGGGCGAAGCCCACCGCCTCACAGACCATGCCGAACAGGGGGATGACCTTGTGACCCCCGAAGCGATCGGCGAACTGTCCGGCGGCGAGGGTGGAGGCGGCACAGGTGAGTGCGAACGGGGCGAGCAGCAGACCCGAGTTCTGGGCGTTGAACCCGGCCACGGCCTGGAAGAACAGTGGTGGATAGATGATCCCGCAGGTGAACCCGACACCGGAGATGAGGTTGGCGAGCGTGGACAGTGCACTGACGCGACCGCGCAGGATGCGCAGCGGCAGCAGCGGCTCCGCGGCACGTGACTCCCACCACAGGAACCCGATCCCGAGCACGACGGCGGTGCCCAGCAGGGCCAGGATCCGCGGCGATGTCCAGGAGGCGTCACTGCCTCGACCACTCAGCGCCAGCAGCAGTCCTGATGTGCTCAGCGCCAGCAGCAGGGCCCCGACGTAATCCACCCGGTGCCGCACCCGGAGTCCGTCGATCCGAGTGGTGGAGATGAGGGCGAGGCAGACCAGTCCGCTCGGCACGTTGACGAGGAAGGCGAAGCGCCAGGAGAAGTGATCGACGAAGAAGCCTCCGGCGAACGGGCCGATCACGCTGGTCCCGGCGAAGACCAGTCCGGTGTAACCGAGATAGCGGCCGAGGCGGTCACCCGGGACGAGATCAGCGACCAGGGCCATGGCGATCCCGGTGATGCCGCCGGCACCCACGCCCTGCAGCACGCGGAACGCCACCAGCATCGTCATCGACTGGGCGAGACCGCAGAGCACCGAGGCCACCAGGAAGATCGAGATGGCGATGGCGAACATCCGCCGTCGCCCATGGATGTCACCGAGCTTCCCGAAGACCGCCATGATCGACACCTGAGCCACGAGATAGCTCGTGGTGAGCCAGGGCAGCAATGACACATCCCCGAGGTCGGCGATGATCGTGGGAGCGGCGGTGGCGATGATCGAGGCGTCGAGACCCGACAGCGTGGCGCCGAGCAGGATCCCGAAGAACACCAGGATGATGCGACGGTCGGAGATCGGATGATTCCGGTCCGGGGCTGTGGTCACGAGTCGGTCGATCGGGCGGTGCGGTCCTGCCGAGCGGCGCGCCGAGCGGCGTCCGCCGCGTTGTGGGCCTTCATCGCCCCGAGCGGATCGGCGCGGAAGGACTCCACCGAGGCCTGATGGCCGGCGAGCGCCTGGAACTCGGAGCCGGCCCGGATGGCGGAGCGCACGCCCATGATCTCGGCCTGCCGGTGCACCAGTCGTTTGTTGATCGCCATGAGGTCGGAGGCGGTGCCGGCGATGGTGGCGGCCACGTCGAGCACCTCGGCGTCGAGGGCATCGGCGGGGAAGGACCGGTTCGCCCATCCGATCTGCACGGCCTCGGGTCCGAGCATCTCCCCCCCGGTGAGCATGATCTCCATGGCCCGACGCATCCCGAGCAGGGGCGCGTGGTACTGCCAGTCGGGCGGGGAGGCCACCCGCACGATCGGGTAACTGATACGAGCGTCATCGGCCACGTAGACGAGGTCGCAGGCCTGCACCAGTTCGGTGGCTCCCGCGATGGCATAGCCGTGCACCTGGGCGATGACGGGCTTGGCGAGGTCCCAGAACGAGAACCAGTTCTGGGTGACCTGCCGGGCCCATGCACCATCGCCCGGGGCGGTGTGGAACGGCGGATCGACCATGAGATCCCCGCCGAGGTCGTATCCGGCGGAGAAGCAGGCCCCCGAGCCGCGGATGATGGTGACCCGGACGGCATCGTCGAGGTCGTTGGCCTCGAGCACGCGCAGGATCTCGGTGCGCATCAGGGTCGAGATGGCGTTGCGCTTGTCCGGTCGATCGAGCGTGATCCGACAGACCCCGTCGATGGGATGATCGACGGCGATGGTCTCCTGCGTTGCCATGCTCACTCCTTGAGATCGCGGGTGCCGGCCAGGTCGGCGACGAGTTCGATTCCGGCGTCGGTGTCGGTGCGCACGATGAGACCGGTGAGACCCTGACGGGTCAGTGGCTCCCAGCGTTCACGGATGCGCGCCTCCGACCCGATGAGCGCGCCATCGTCGAGGTACTCGTCGGGCACTGCGGCGATGGCCTCCTCGCGGCGGCCGGCCATCCACAGTTCGTGGATGCGAGCGGCCGCATCCGGGTACCCACGCCGGGCCATGGCCTCACGGTGGTAGTTGTGGGTGGCCGAGCCCATACCCCCGACGTACATGGCGGTCAGTGGCTTCTTGGCGTCGAGCGCAGCACGGACATCGTCGGTGATCTCGACGGTGGTGCCGCCGAAGATCTCGAACTCCGGCGGCCGCGATCCTCGCCGAGCGAACCCCTTGTCGAGCGCCGGGCCGTACACCGAGGGCCCGTCACTCCCCCATCCCATCGGGAGCATGCCGTCGGCGACCTCGGCGGAGAGCGCCGTGTTGCGCGGACCCCCGGCCGCCAGCCACAGCTCGACCTCACCGGCCGGGTGCAGGATCGAGCGCAACGGCTTGCCCTGCCCCACCGCACCGGGACCGTTGTAGGGCAGAGGGAACTCCGGACCATCGTTGGTGAGCGGCTCGCGGGCGAACACCTTGCGCATGATGGCGATGTACTCGCGCAGCCGCTGGTTGGGATTGCCCCAGGGCTGGCCGTACCACCCCTCCACGATCTGCGGTCCCGACACCCCGAGGCCGATGATGACCCGACCACCGCCGGCGAGGGCATCGATGGTGAGAGCATGCATGGCAGTGGCGGCCGGAGTGCGCGCCGCGATCTGCACCACGCCGGTGGCCAGCTTGATGCGGGAGGTCACCGCCGCAAGATAGGCCAGCGGCGACAGGGCGTCGGAGCCGTAGGCCTCGGCGGTCCAGACCGAATGGAACCCCAGCGCCTCGGCGAGACGCACCTGCTCGACCGGCATCTCGAGCGTGGCGCCACGATAGAGATCGAGTCCGAGGGCGAGTTTCATGCGTCGATTCTCGCACGCCCGGCGACCTCGGCGGTCATGTCGGATGGAGTCGTCGGGGAACGCCGGTGGCGACCGCAGCGCCGAGGAAGGACACGGCGGCGGCCACCAGGAACACGAGCACGAGCCCGGCCGTCTCGGAGTCGAGCGTCCTCGATCCGAAGGTCACGATCGCCCCGGCCACGCCGGTCCCGAGAGCGGTGCCGAGCATGTCGGAGAGCTGCAGACCGGCGGTGGCACGTCCCTCCTCGCCGGGTGCCGCCAGCGCGAGGGTGACCAGCGACAGCGGCGCGAAGGCGAGACCGATGCCGAACCCACCGATCCCCCAGGACACCAGACCGATCCACGCCGGGATCGAGGGGACCAGCACCGCCAGCAACGACAGCGAACCGCCGCCGATGACGAGCAGACCGCCGAGAACGAGGCGACGGGGACCGACCCGATCGACCCAACGGGCCTGCAGCCATGACGCCAGCGTCCAGGTGAAGGTGGCGGTGGTGAGCGCGAGGCCGCCGAGCGTGGCCGACATCCCGCGCACTGTGGTGATGGCGAACGGCACATAGGCATCAGCGGCGAAGAATCCGAAACCGAGCAGGCCGCGCACCAGCACCGCGGCGGGCAGACCGGCCCGGCCGCGCAGTGTGCCCGGTGGGGTGAGGCGGCGGAAGGCCGGGACCATGATGGCCACCCCGGCACAGACCAGCGCGAGCACGAGCACCACGGAGCGGGCCTGGAGACCGGCGAGCAGCAGACCGGCGCCGACCGCCACCTGGATGGCGCGCAGGACGGTGGCCTCCGCCGTGCGTTCCTCGGGGGTCCCGATCGTGCGGACCCCGCTGAGGGCGACGAGCCCGATCACGCCGCAGAGCGGGAGCAGACCGAGGAACACCCAGCGCCATCCCAGGGTGGCGCCGATCAGACCGGCGAGCGCCGGCCCGGCCACCGAGGGGACCACCCATGCCGTCGACATGAGCGCGAACATCCGGGCCCGTGCCTCCGGCCGATACCCGCGGCCGATGCACACGTAGGCGACCGCCGGCATGGCCCCGGCACCGAGCCCCTGCAGCAACCGACCGGCCACCAGCATCGACATCGAGGAAGCTGCTCCACCAACCACGAGTCCGACGGAGAACACCACCAGACCCACCGCGTACGGGACCGCCGGCCGCCGACGATCAGCGGCGCTGCCGGCGACGACGACGCCGACCAGATTGCCGAGGAAGAACGCGCTGAACACCCAGCCGTAGAGCCAGAGATCACCGAGGTCCTCCTCGACCAGGGGCATGACCGTGGCGATGGCCATGGACTCGAACGCGACCAGGGTCACGGTGAGGACCATCCCGACGGTGAGCAGCCGTCGACCGGGACTGAACACGGATGCGGTCGGCGCGGGCGCGGTCACCCGCCCACGTTAGGAGGTGGGCCAGCGGTGGACCGACGCTGGGTGCCCCCGCCAGGATTCGAACCCGGAACCTGCCGGGTAGAAACCGGCTGCTCTATCCAGTTGAGCTACAGAGGCGCGGGCCCAGCGTAGGTCGGCATCCCCGATCGACCTGACCGGCCGGTGCGGCCGTCGGGTTGACCGGCGCCCCCATCGGGTGCCGTATGCTGGCGACTCCATGGTGGCTGTAGCTCAGCCCGGTTAGAGCGCCAGGTTGTGATCCTGGATGTCGGGGGTTCAAGTCCCCTCAGCCACCCCACCGTGATCGGTGGTCCTCCGTCGCCGTGCGGAGGACCACCGGTGCACCACGGTGGTGTCCACGCAGCACCGGTCGGAGACCACAGCCTCTCGGAGACCAGAGCGTCTCGGAGAGCAGAGCATCAGCGAGTAGCATCAGCAGTCTTGCGCCTCTAGCTCAATTGGCAGAGCAACGGACTCTTAATCCGCAGGTTCTGGGTTCAAGTCCCAGGGGGCGTACAACGACAGAAGCCAGGACCATCGGTCCTGGCTTCTGCTCATTCTCGACCTGTGATCGTTCTGGTGCTCGATCTGGTTCTCGTTCTGGACGGTTGCTCGTTCTGGACGAGCACCCGAACACGGGTTCCGGAGGACCGGAGCGGTCGATCAGCGCTTCTTGGCGGCGGTCTTCTTGGCCGGCGCCTTCTTGGCGGGGGCCTTCTTGGCGGGGGCCTTCTTGGCCGGAGCCTTCTTCGCGGCGGCCTTCTTGGCCGGAGCCTTCTTCGCCGCCTTCTTGGCCGGCTTGCCTGCGATCACAGCGTCCTTGAAGCCCTTCAGGGCGGTGATGCGGGCCGCCTTCTTGGCGGGGACCTTCACAGTGGCGCCGGTCTGCGGGTTGCGGGCGAGACGCGGACCGCGCTGCACCCGGACGAACTTGGCGAAACCGCTGAGCACCACCGGCTCACCACTGGCGACGGTGTCGGTGATGGTGGTCTGGAGCTCGTCGATGAAGGCGAGCGCCTGCTTCTTGTCGATCTCGAGCCGTTCTGCGAGTTCAGCGGCCAGTTCTCGTTTGTTCACAACATTCTCCTTGGTATCCGGACGGCCCCCGGATGGGCGACCTCGACATGACCGGTGCTAGAGCGTCGCGCATCCGCAGGGCGCGAGCGCGGCAATTCCGGCAGAAAAATGGCGGAGATCCGTCACATCGGCGGGTCAGCCGACGGTGAAGATGATCTTGCCGAACCCCTCGCCCCCGAGCATCCGCTCGAAGCCCGACCGAGCCTCGGCCAGCGGTCGCACCGAGTCGATCACGGGGCGCACCTCGGCGGCGGCGCAGAACCGCACCAGTCGCTCGAGCTCGCCCCGGGTACCCATGGTGGAACCGACCACCGATCGCTGCATGAAGAAGACCTGGGTGAGATCCGCCGGCGGGTCATCGCCGGTGGTGGCCCCGGAGACCACCACCACACCGCCCGGACGCAGCGAGCGGACGGAGTGCTTCCAGGTGGCGCGTCCCACCGTCTCCATCACGGCGTCGACACGCTCCGGCAGGCGAGCATCGGAGGTGAACACCTCATGGGCACCGAGGCCGAGGGCGCGGGCGCCGCGTTCGGGATCGCGACTGGTGACCCAGACCCGCAGTCCGGCGGCACGGGCCAGCACGATGAGTGCGGTCGACACCCCTCCCCCTGCGCCCTGGATGAGCACGGTGTCGCCCGGTCGGAGCGAGGCTCGGGTGAAGAGCATGCGGTAGGCGGTGAGCCAGGAGGTCGGGAGGCAGGCGGCCTCCTCGAAGCTGAGCGTCGCCGGCTTGGGGATGAGATTGCGACGGGGGACGGCGATGCGCTCGGCGAGGGTGCCGGGATGCAGTTCCGACAGCAGCGTTCGCCCCGGATCGAGGGTCTCGTCGCCGTCGCCGGCATCGGGATCACCGATGACGGCGTGCACGATCACCTCGTTGCCGTCCTCGTCGACTCCGGCGGCGTCGCAGCCGAGGATCATCGGCAGACGATCGGGACGCAGACCGACGCCCTTGAGACTCCACAGATCGTGGTGGTTGAGCGCGGCGGCACGGATGTCGACCACCGCCCAGCCCTCGGGCCGCTCGGGCTCGGGGACCTCCCCGACCTCGAGACCGGCGAGGGGATCCTCGGGGTCGATCCGTACGGCGCGTGCGGCCAACATCGATTCGGTGCTCCTGTGCCGAGGCCGGTCCGGGGACCGGTTCAGGCGACGAGCGATCGGTCGTCGGCGGACAGCTCGGCGAGCACCGCATCAACTCCGGAGAGCCGGGCGATGATGCGGCCGGTGGCATCGGTGCGCAGCACGGTGGGAGCCCGACGCACCCGATGCGCCGCGGCCAGGGCGACGTTCTCGGCGACGTCGAGGACATGGACATGGTCGGAGGGACGGGCGGCACGGATCTCGGCGACGACCCGGGGACAGACCGCGCAGTACTCGGTGGTGAACACCAGCCAGGCCGGCGTGCCGTCGACGTACTCGGCGGGCACCTGCTGATCGCCACCATGACGGACATCCCGGGCGGATGCGCCGTGGCCGGCCTCGCGCTCGATGGCGACGATGCGCACGCCCCCGCGCAGACGCACGAGCAGCACGTACATCTCGCAGCCGACGCAGATGCCCGACACCGCGGCGAGCGCGGCGAGGGCGGCGACCATCAACGACAGGGTCCAACCCGCCGCACTCGCGCCGAGGGCGAACAGCACCGACGCGCTGAGCAGGAACACCACGCCCACACCGGCGGCGAAGCGAGGTGGACGAGGATCCTCGAGCTCGGCGGGCGGGGCGAGCCGGGGCCTGATGAACTGCTGGAAGATCCGCAGGACGGGACCGTAGGCCGGACCGAACACGGCGCCGAGGCCCAGCACCAGGGCGAACAGCGGGGCCACCCACTCGGCGCCGAGCAGGAATCCGACGACGAGGGCGGCGGCCAGCACCGCCTGATTGACGCGGGGACCACGGGGGTCGATCGGGGCGGGAACGGCGGAGGAGGTCATGCCCCCATCCTAATCCCGACCGGCTCGGTCAACAATAGGGGGCGTCAGATCGGCTCAGCCCTCGGACCGCTCGTAGACGCTGACCACCTCGATGTGGTGGGTGTGCGGGAACAGATCGACCACCACCGACTCGCGCAGGCGGTACCCGGAATCGCCGAGCAGACGGGCGTCGCGCCCTGCGGCCGCCGGATCGCAGCTCACCAGCACGAGGCGCCCGGCCCGGGATCCGGCCAGCACCGCCACCGCACCCCGGCCCAGTCCGCTGCGGGAGGGATCGGCGACCACCAGATCCGCTCGGGGGGCCCGCAGCCGTTCGATGGAGGTCCCGACCACCCGTGCATCGAGATCGGCCAGGTTGTGGCGGGCATCGGCCACCGAGGATCGACTGCGCTCGGCCGCCACCGTCCGCCACCCCGGCAGCCCGCCGAGCAGCGATCCGGCGAACAGCCCGACCCCGCAGTAGGCGTCGAGGAGCAGGCGATCGGCGCCATCGGACACCGGTGCATCGAGAAGATCGGCGCACAGCGACCGCACCACCTCGACCAGGGCCTCGGCCCCATCGGGACGGGTCTGGAAGAACGACTCGGCCGAGATCCGCCAGCGTCGACCGGCGACCTCCTCGTGGATCCACGCCCGCCGCCCGGCGGCCAGTTCATCGGCGCCGACCACCAGCACATCACTCGGCAGCGACACCTCGGCGGCCGAGGGGGTGACCAGGGCGAGGCGCTCCCCTGTCCGCGCCCCCACCCGCAGGTCGACCTCGGTCGCCGCGCCGAAGCGACCCTCGACGATGAGCTCGTCGAGCAGCGGATGAGCCACGGCGCAGTGGTCGAGGGCGACCACATCATGGCTGTCACCCCGACGCAGTCCGGCCCGACCGTGGAGCACCCCGAGACGCAGCGTGGTGCGGAACGACCACGGATCGAGGGCCGGACCGGACCGGACGACGGGTTCGGGTATCCGACCCAGCCGGCGCAGCGCATCGGTGACCACCGCCGCCTTCGCATCACGCTGGTCATCGACCCCGAGCGTGGCGAGATCGCATCCCCCGCAGCCCTCGAGCACATGCGGACACACCGGGTCGATCCGAGCTGGTGATGGCTCGACGATGCGCAGGAGCCGACCCCGCTCGGCGCCATGACGGCGCTCGACCCGCACCTCGACGACCTCACCGGGCAACGCCCCCTCCACCATGACGATGCGCCCGTCGGAGCGTCGTGAGAGCGCGGCCCCGCCGGCCACGAGACGCTCGGCCACCACGGTCTCGGTGGTGACGACTCGGGTGAGGTCGGAATGGTCGGTCATCGATGCAGCGTAGGGCGGTAACGTCCGGGGCACCGTTCCTCTCCTGTGAAGGCGCCAATGTCGAGTTCGCCGCTTCCCCGCCCGGTCGAGATCCTCCCGTCGGTGCTCACCGCCGACTACGCCCGACTCGGTGAGGCCTGCATCGGCCTCGAGGCCGGCGGGGTGGACCGCATCCATTGGGATGTCATGGACGGCAACTTCGTCCCCAACCTCTCCTTCGGCGCCGACATCATCCGATCGCTGCGTCCGGTGGTCGGGCTCCCCTTCGAGGCTCATCTCATGGTCGTCGAGCCCACCTGGATCCTCGAGTCGATGGTCGCCGCCGGCTGCGAACGCATCACCGTGCACGCCGAGGCCTGCACCCACCTGCACCGCACCCTCGGCCGGATCGCCGAGCTCGGCGTCGCCGCCGGCGTGGCCCTCAACCCGGGGACCCCTGCGGAGGCCGTCGCCGATGTGCTCGACCTGGTCGATCTGGTCCTGGTCATGACGGTCAATCCCGGATTCGGCGGGCAGTCGTATCTGGCCTCCATGGAGCCGAAGATCGCCCGCGTGCGCTCGATGATCGACGCCAGCGGTCGGGACATCGATCTCGAGGTCGACGGGGGCATCGCTCCCGCCACCATCGCGGCGGCGGCCACCGCCGGGGCCAACGCCTTCGTCGTGGGCAGCGCGATGTTCCGGGATCCCGAGGGATTCACCCACGCCACCGCGGATCTCCGGTCGCGGGCCGAGGCCGCAGGAGCCCGCTGAACCGGTGGCGGACCAGCCGGATCGGGGTGCACGTCGACGGTTGATCATCGTGGCGGCGGTGGGTCTGCTCATCGTCGGCGTCGTGGTGGTCGGCACCGTCATCGCTCTGTCTCGGGAGCCGGTCCGGTCGGTGGCGGGGACCTGCGCCGCGCTCGAACAGGCCAAGGACCTCGACCGGGCACTCGCCTCGCTCGATCCGGCCACGTTGTCGGAGCGTCTGGGCGCCCTGCAGCGCGCCGCCCGTGCCGCACCCGGAGACATCGCGCCGCAGATCTCCGAGATCGCCACCTCGGTGGCGAACCTCGTCGACGACGTCGACCGTGCCGGGGGGACCGACCGGCGCGCCGCGCTGGCCGATGCCCTCGAACGACGGGCCGACGAGATCGACTCGCTCAGTGCGGCGGGCGCCCAGTTGCAGACCTGGGCGGCCACGAACTGTCAGATCGATCTCGGTGGACGGTCACCGTCGCCGGGAGGAGACCGGGGGTGCAGCGGGGATCAGTGCGTCCCCTCCAGCGACCGGAGTGGCACGACTCCCCCGTAGGGGATGGTGACGACCGGGATCAGAGTTCGCCGCGACCCTCGATGACACGGTCGACGATGCCGTACTCCCGGGCCTGCTCGGCGGTGAACCAGCGATCACGTTCCGAGTCGCGCTCGATCTGCTCGACCTGCTGGCCGGTGTGCGACGCGATCCGTTCCGCCATGAGTCGCTTGATGTAGGCCATCTGCTCAGCCTGGATGGCGATGTCGGAGGCCTGCCCCTGCACGCCACCGAGAGGCTGATGCATCATGATGCGGGCGTGGGGCAGCGAGTACCGCTTGCCCGCCGCGCCGGCACAGAGCAGGAACTGGCCCATGGACGCGGCCATGCCCATGCAGATGGTGCCGACATCGGGCTTGATGAACTGCATCGTGTCGTAGATGGCCATGCCGGCCGAGATCGAGCCGCCGGGCGAGTTGATGTACAGCCAGATGTCCTTCTCCGGATCCTCGCCCTCCAGATACAGCAGCTGGGCCACGAGCTGGTTCGCGACGTTGTCGTTGACGTCGCTGCCGAGCACCACGATGCGGTCTCGCAGCAGCATGCGGAAGATGTCGGCACCCGGGTCGGCGATGGAGGCGGCGGCCAGCTGCGGTGCGATGGGGGGTTGCGACATTCGAGTTCCTCCGGAGACGTCGTGGCGGGCTCGGCCCGTGGGCGTGAAGGCTACAGCGCCGCTCTGGGGCCGCCGCACTCAGGAGAGATACAGCGCCCCGATCACACCGATGCCGTTGACGACCATGTGCGCCACGATCGATGGCCCCAGCCGACCCCCGGCGCGCACCACCACGAGTGCGAACACCGCGCCGTAGGCGGCGGTGACACCGGACACGAACAGGCCGTGGAGACCCTCGCCCTGGTAGTGCAGCAGCCCGAACACGATCGAGCTCGCCACCACGGCCCATGGCAGCCCGGCGCGGCGGCCCACCGCCCGGAGGAACAACCCGCGGAAGAACAGTTCCTCGACGATCGGGGTGCACACCGCCACCAGTAGCAGCAGCGCCACACCCGTGAGCGCGGAGGGATGGGTCGGGAGGAAATCCGCGTTGGTGGGCTCGGGCGCGTCCGACAGGAGGCGCCACACCAGCCCGGCCACCACCGACAGCGCCAGGGCCCCGAACCCGGCGAGGATCCCCCAGCCGACATCGGCCCCGACGATGCGCAGACCGAAGTCCTTCGTCAGGCTGCGCCGGCCCTTGAACCGGGTGGCGAGGATCGGCCAGCCGAGGAACCCGGGCCAGCCGGCCATGACGCTCAGCGCGATGGCCCCCAGGCTGAGGTCGGTGAGGTCCGTGGTGGACGGATCCCCGGAGGCGGCGATCAGGACCACCGAGGCGAGGATCCCACCGACCAGCCAGAGCAGCAGACCGATGAGCACATCACCCATCCCCCACCGGATGACGGGGCGCCCGTCCTCCCCGATCCCCGGTGGCGGAGGCGGAGGCACCGGTGGTGGAGGCGGCGGGGGCACCAGGAACGGCGGCGGGTCGTCGGTCATCGCGGCGCCAGGGCGACGGCGAGGGCGCGCAGGGCGCGGCCCCGATGGCTGATGGTGTGCTTCTCGGCGGCGGTCATCTCAGCGAAGGTGCGGCCATCGGCCTCGCTCGGGGCGAAGACGGGGTCGTAGCCGAATCCCCCGTCACCACGAGGCGACTCGGTGATGGTGCCCTCGCAGACGCCGTCGACGACGACTTCCCGACCGTCGGGCCATCGCACCAGCACCACGGTGCGGAACCGGGCGGTGCGCCGGTCGACCGTGATGGCGCCACGCTCCGCCAACTCGGCGAGGAGTCGCTCCACGTTCTCCTCGTAGGTGGCATGGTCGCCGGCGTACCGGGCCGAGCGCACCCCGGGCGCACCGTCGAGGGCGTCGACCTCGAGTCCGGTGTCGTCGGCGACGGCGGCCAGGCCGGTGGCTTCGGCGATGGCCATCGCCTTGAGACGGGCGTTCCCCTCGAGGGTGTCGGCGTCCTCCACGACATCGCCCACCGAGTCCGGCCGGGGCAGCAGGTCGACACCGCAGTCGGCGAGGATGGCCGCCATCTCGGCGACCTTGTCGGGATTGGCGCTGGCGCAGACCAAACGCATCGGTTCAGCGGCCGATGGGCCGGGGATCGGGAGGATCGGCGATGAGCAGACGCTGCAGATCGAACAGTTCGCTGATGCCCCCCTCGGCCAGGGCCAGCAGCTGGTCGAGCTCGTCGCGACTGAAGCTCATACCTTCGGCGGTTCCCTGCACCTCGAGGAACCGACCGTCGGAGGTCATCACCACGTTCATGTCGACCTCGGCCGCCGAGTCCTCGACATAGGGCAGATCCAGCATCGGGGTGCCGCCGACGATGCCGACCGAGACCGCCGCGCACAGCTCGGTGAGTGGATGGGTGTCGAGGACCCCCGCCTGCATCAGCCGCGTGAGGGCATCGTGCAGGGCGAGGTACCCAGCAGTGATGGAGGCGGTGCGGGTGCCGCCGTCGGCCTGCAGCACATCGCAGTCGATCTGGATCTGCCGCTCCCCCAGCGCCCGCATGTCGCAGACCCCGCGGAGTGAGCGTCCGATGAGGCGCTGGATCTCGTGGGTCCGCCCCGAGGGGGATCCCTTCGAGACCTCGCGCCGAACCCGCTCGGGTGACGCGCCCGGGAGCATCGAGTACTCGGCGGTGACCCAGCCCTTCCCGCTGCCGCGCATCCAGCGCGGGACGTCCTCGTCGACCGACGCGGTGCACAGCACCATGGTGCGGCCGGCGCGCAGCAGCACTGAGCCGGCTGCTGCGTCGGTGAAGTCTCGTTCGATGACGATGTCGCGCAGTTCGTCGGGTTGACGTCCGTCGGATCTCACAGGATGTACCTCTCGTTGGGGGATGCGATGGTGACCGCTGCACCGTAGGCCTCGGCGCCGTTGCGAGCGTGCACCGACAGATCGCTGTCGGGCCAGAAGTGGGTGAGCACGAGCCGTCGGGCGCGGGCCGATCGGGCCATGGCGCCGGCATCGGCCGCCGACAGATGCAGCAGCGCGCCCCGCTCCTCGTCGGTGCCGTAGGTGGCCTCGAGCAGTGCGAGATCGACATCGGTGCCCAACGCCTCCATCGACCAGTCGGGACCGGTGTCGGCGGAGTAGACCAGCGATCGCCCCTCGGGGTCGTCGACCCGCACGGCATGGGTCTCGATGTAGTGGTCGGTGCGCGACAGGGTGAAGCGCAGGTCACCGATCACGAAGGAGTCCTCGTCGCCGGTGTCGGTCCAGCGGAAGGTGGGATCGAACGAACCGGTGATGAGCGCCGCCATCTCGCGGTTCTGTGCGGTGCCGTGCACGGGCAGTCCGTCGAGGCCGTACCGATGCTTCAGGGCCACATGCAGTCCCGACAGGTCCACCCAGTGGTCGGGATGGGCATGACTGAGGACCACGCCGCTGAGCGCCGGCAGCGCCAGATGTCGCTGCAGGTTCGACAGACAGCCCGGACCCAGATCGATGGCCACTGCAGTGGACCCGTAGTGCACGAGATACCCGCTGCAGGGGCACTCGGCACCGGGATAGCTGCCGGAGCAGCCGAGCACGGTGAGGGTCAGGTCCATGCCACCGACCGCACGTCGTCGAGCTCGGGTCCCAGCATCGAGCGCCCGAGCCGCCGGAACACCTCGACATCGCCGGAGGACTCGAACACATGGCGACCGACACGTTCCCCGAGGGGCCGCGCCAGATCCAGTTCGGCCAGCAGTCCACGGATGCGGAACGCGGTCTCATCCGCGGAGTCGACCAGGACCACCTCGCGTCCCATGACGTCGCTGATGGTGCGGGCGAGGAACGGATAATGGGTGCAGCCGAGCAGCAGGGTGTCGATGCCCGCCTCCCGCAGGGGGGCGAGCAGGCGCTCGGCCAGCACATGGACCTGATCGGAATCGGTGTCGCCGCGCTCGACGAACTCGACGAAGCCGGGACAGGCGGCGCAGCTGAGCGTGACCGAGGCACCGGTGGCGCCGACCGCGGCCTGGTAGGCACCCGAGCCGATGGTGCCCACCGTGCCGATCACACCGATGTGTCCACTGCGAGTGGCGGCCACGAGCGAGCGGACTCCGGGCTCGATCACGCCCACCACCGGGACCGGCATGGTTTGCTGCAGCTCACCGAGCGCAGCGGCCGATGCGGTGTTGCAGGCCACCACGATGAGTTTCACATCGTGCCGCTCGACGAGGTGTCCGGCGATCTGGTGGGCGAAGGTGCGCACCTGGTCGAGCGGGCGGGGACCGTAGGGATAGCGCCCGGTGTCGCCCACGTAGACCAGATCCTCCTCGGGCAGCAGATCGATGAGCGCACGGGCCACGGTGAGCCCGCCGAAACCGCTGTCGAACATGCCGATCGGCCGAGGATCCACGGGTCGAGGGTAGTGCGCGCCGCCGAGGCGGCAGCCGATGCGGCCTCAGAAGTAGATGATCTTCTGGGCCCGCTCGACGACCTCGTCGATGTCGTCGGTCCAGGCCCCGGTGGAGAGGTACTTCCAGCCCCCGTCGCACACGATGAACACGATGGTGCCGGACTCGATCTGGGAGGCCACCCGCACCGCACCGGCCAGCGCCGCACCGGCGGAGATCCCGGAGAACACGCCGCACTTCTCGGCCAGCAGTCGGGTGTACTCGATGGACTCGCGGGGTCGCACGATGCGCTTGCCGTCGAGAAGCTCGGGGCCGCCCCACTTCTCGTACACCGGCGGGATGTAGCCCTCGTCGAGATTGCGCAGTCCCTCCACCGATTCACCCAGCGGCGGCTCCACGGCGAGGACCTTGATGTCGGGGTTCTGCTCCTTGAGGAACGAACCCACACCCATGAGGGTGCCGCTGGTGCCGAGACCGGCGACGAAGTGGGTGATCTCGGGGCAGTCGGCCCAGATCTCGGGACCGGTGTGCTCGTAGTGCGCCCGCGGGTTCGCCTCATTGGCGTACTGGTAGAGGAAGGCCCATTCGGGATGTTCATCGGCCAGTGCGATGGCGCGCTTGACGGCCCCGTTGGAGCCCTCCGCGCCGGGCGACAGGATGATCTCCGCGCCGTAGATCTCGAGCAGTTGGCGACGTTCGATCGACACGTTCTCGGGCAGCACGATCTTGATGGGATAGCCCTTGATGCGGGCGATCATGGCCAGAGCGATACCGGTGTTGCCCGAGGAGGGCTCGATGATGGTGCGGCCCGGCGTGAGGGTGCCGTCGGCCTCGGCCTCCAGGATCATGTTCAGCGCGATGCGGTCCTTGACCGATCCGGCCGGGTTCTGGTTCTCCATCTTGGCGAGGATCCGCACCGCGGGGTTCGGACTCAGCACGGAGACGTCGACCATCGGCGTGTTGCCGATCAGATCGAGGACCGAGGAGTACACAGCCATGGGAGCCTTCCGAGGGGTGGAGGTCCGGCCACAGGCAATGTTGACCGAACAGGTAGGGATTCTAGCCCTCGGCGAGGAGGACTTCCTCTTCGGCGATCGATCCGTCCACGATCCGGTAGGACCGCAGGGCGGGGACCCCGGTGCGGAAGGACACGATGATGTAGTGCCAGGCCGGATCGGGGGCCTGATCGACGTCGGTCGGCGAGGGGTATGCCTCGGTGTGGGTGTGGGAATGCACCACCCCGAGGATCTCGAGCCCGGCGTCCTCGGCGTCACGATCGGCCCGCAGGTGGGTCTTCGGATCGATGGTGTAGATCCGACTGGAGGCGGCCACGTTGACGCTCGGATAGAACCGGGTGACGGTGGCGTGGCCGTCAGGTCCGGTGGTGCCGGCGAACAGACCACAGGCCTCGTCGGGAAGCCCGTCGATGAGGTGGGCGACGAGGTCGAGATACACCGATCGGTCGATGGTGAGCACGGCCCGAAGGCTACCGGTGCGACCGGAGCGCCGCCGCCGGTGCGCCACGGCCCTACCCTGTGGTCCATGCCGAGACTCGCCGTTCCCGATGGTCAGGACCCCCTCATGCACGCCTGGGTCGGGGCTGCGCCCGATCTCACCGTGCCCGCCGCCCAGTTGTCCTCGGCGGTCTACGAGCACGCCACCCTGCCGCTGCGCGAGTTCGAGGCGGCCCGGGTGCGCATCGCCCAGATCAACGACTGCGCGTTGTGTCTCGGTTGGCGCTCGGCCCGAGACGTCGCCGGCCGGGCGGACGAGGCCGACACCATCGACGAGGAGTTCTACGCCCACATCGGCGAGCCCGGGTGGGAGGGCTTCTCGGTGCGCGAATCGCTGGCCGCCGAGTTCGCCGGCCTGTTCGCCCTCGACCACCTGGCCATGGACGATGCGTTCTGGTCACGGATGCGCGCCGCGTTCTCCGACGCCGAGATCGTCGAGCTCGGCGTCTGTGTCGGCATGTGGTTGTCGCAGGGGCGGCTCAACCGGGTCCTCGACATCGACGGCCCGTGCCGGGTGCCCACCCCGGGCGGCTCTCCCATCGGGGGCTGAGCCACCGAACCCCCCACACCGGTAGCCTTCGCCCCCATGGCCTCGGACACCATCGGCGTGAAGGTCGTGGCCACCAACCGCTCGGCCCGACACGACTACGCCATCCTCGACACCGTCGAATGCGGGCTCGTGCTGCGCGGCAGCGAGGTCAAGTCCCTGCGCACCGCCCAGGTGCAGATCAAAGAGGCCCACGCCCGGTTCGAGAACGATGAGCTTTGGCTGGTGGGCATGCACATCGCACCGCATGCCACCACCGGCGCCCACGACCTCCCCGAACCCGATCGGAAGCGGAAACTTCTGCTGCACCGCGAGCAGCTCGAACGATGGCGCATGCGGGTGGACCTCGAGCGGCTCACGCTGGTGCCGCTGTCGATCTACTTCAAGGACGGTCGGGCCAAGTTGGAGCTCGGTCTCGCCCGCGGTCGTTCCAAGGGCGACAAGCGGCAGGCCATCGCCGAGCGCGACGCCATGCGGGAGGCGCAGCAGGCCATGGGTCGGGCCCGGAAGCGTGGCGAGGACTGACCAGGGTGATCCCTAGGACGCGAGGCGCTCCGATTCGGCGACGAGCCCCTCGGCGAACCCACGCACCATGCGGGCGATGAACCATCCCATGCCGGGAACCCCCGAGCGGAACGAACCGATCCACGAGATGTCGGTCCCACCGTCGGCCGCTGGGGTGAGGCGGACCTCGGCGCGGTAGTCCTTCATCGGCAACGGACCCGAGAGGGCCTCGTAGGCGAAGTGATGGTCGGGGTCGTACACGACGACCTGTTCGCGTGATCGGGGTCCGAAGGCGGCGCCGAGCCGGCGGATGGCGCCGACCCCGTGCGGAGCGGGTGTGCCCTCGACCTCGTAGGAGGCGTGGCCGAGGGCCGTCCAGCGCACCCAGCCCGGTCCGTCGGCGACGACGGCGAACACCACCGCCGGCGGTGCCGCACTGTGCACTGCGATCTCATAGCCGCGCTCCCCCATCAGTCCCTCCCGATCTCTGTGGTCGAACTCCCGTAGCCTCGCAGAACCATCACCTCTGGAGCCGCATGCGACCCTCTTCACCCCGCCTCGCCGTCGTCGCCCTCACCCTCGTCGCCGCCCTCGCTCTGGTCGGTTGCGGATCCTCGGAGTCGGGCTCGCCGAGCGGACCCACCTTCACGGCCCAGATCAGCGATGCCGCCTCGATCGAGCAGTTCTACGCGCCACCCGCAGTGACCCCACAGGCGCCCGGCCTGCTCATCCGGGCCGCTCGGATCGACACCAGCATCACCGGAGCACGCGCCTGGCGCGTCATGTTCAGCTCCACCGCCACCCCGACCGGCATGGTCACCGGCGGCTCGACCATCGAGACCGGCCTCGTGCTCATCCCGACCCGCGCCGATGGGCCCCATCCGGTGGCGGTGTGGGGTCACCCGACCACCGGGATCACCCCGGCCTGCGCGCCCTCCCGCCAGACCCGGCCCGAGGGGAACATCGTCGGTGCCCAGGCGCTCGTCGACGCCGGATGGATCGTGGCGGCACCCGACTACGAGGGTCTCGGCATCGACGGTCTCGGACCACATCCGTATCTCATCGGCGCCAGTCTCGGACGGTCGATGCTCGACATCGTCCGCGCCGTCGACGGTCTGCCCGACGCCAACCGTGGGACCGACCTCGTCGCCTACGGACACAGTGAGGGTGGCCAGGCCGCGCTGTTCGCCGGTCAGATGGCCCGCAGCTACGCGCCGGAACTGAACCTCACCGCCGTGGCCGCCATGGCGCCGTCGGGAGAGCTCGACCAGATCTTCCGAGAGGACCACGCCACGGTGACCGGTGCACTGCTGGGCGGCTACCTCGGGGGGTCCTGGTCGAAGTGGTTCGCCGCCAGCGATCCGTCCGCACCCATCGATCAGGGGTTCAGCACCGAATCGCTGTTCGATCGCGCCTCCTGGCGGCTCGCCGATCAGATGGCCGCAGCCTGCTCGGTGGGCGAGCCCTCGGTGCTGCCGTTGTGGGGTCGGGTGCAGGCGGCGGTCGACTCCGGCACCTTCTGGCGCCGCAACCCGGGTGTGGACGCCCCGTGGTCGGTCAAGTTGGCGGAGAACTCCGCCGGTCAAGAGCCCATCCCGGCGCCGGTGCTGCTCACCGTCGGCGCGGCCGACGACATCGTCTCCCCCGCCGCCGTGGCCGCCACCGAAGCCCGGTACCGGGACAACGGCACGTCGGTCACGATGCGCAGATTCCCCGGCGGCGACCACATGTCCGGCGTGGACCTGGCCCTCGCCGAGGTGATCGAGTTCCTGCAGAACCCGACGCGGTGACCGATCCGTCCCGACCTTCTCGACCCATCCCATCGGGAATCCGCAGGGGAACCGTCGTCGGGGACCGCTACGCTGCGTCTGTCGCCGGAGACAAGG
>JAGWYK010000106.1 GCA_018969405.1 Acidobacteriota bacterium | reverse complement strand
CCACGACCGAAAGGATGCCATCGGCCTCCCCGGTGGTCACCGCCGTGTCGAGCTGCTCACCGATCCACCCGAAGATCTCGCCGGTGCGCGCCATGCACGCCATGAGCTGATCGAGCGGCTCCGTCCCCGCCAGCATCGCTGTCGAGTCGAACGCTGCGGCCAGCAGCATCTCGGGATCCTCGTCGGCGAAACCGATGAGTCGACTGATGACCCTGATGGGGACGGCGTCGCCGACTGCGCCCATGAACTCAGGGTGCTCCTCGTCGAGCAGAAGTCTGAGCCGCTCCTCAGCGAGCTGTTCGATGGCGGGGCGGAGCTCAGCCATCCGACGGGCCACCAGTTCGGGGAACACTGCTCGCCGATGCACGGTGTGGATCGGCGGGTCAGCGGTGGCCAGGACGTCGAGACTCGCATCGCCGAACGGAACGGTGGCCGGACAGCCGACCTCGTCGCGGAACAGGATGGAGCGGATGTTCGAGGAGAAGTCCTCAGGACGACGGAGCGCCTCGTCGACGGCTACGAACGAACTCACCACGACGACGCTGGTTCCGGGAACCCTCCAGACCGGTGCCGAGGCGACCAGACTGCGGTACAGCGATGCCGGCTCATCGATCTGAGCCGGATCGAGCAGGGAAGCGGCCGTCAGGTCCTCGATCGCCGACACGGTCCGCCGGGTCCCGGTCACAGGTGGTCCTCCTGAGGGCTGCACCGACCTATCCGAAGTGGTTCGTGTTCACACAGGCCGTCGGCGGAGGTGGCGTGAACGCCGGCAGTTCGACGGCGTCCCTCCGGGTGGAGAAGTCGAGCGCGTCGGCGAGGTTCTTCGCCTGAGCGTCCCGGATCGTCATCGGCTCGAGGTCCCAGCGCCACTCGATCATCCGCAGCACCGAGGTGTGCTCGTAGGGACCTGCCGTCTCGACCTTCTGCGGAGCGAACGGGCTCACCACCATCGCCGGCACCCGGAACCCGAGGTTCTTGAGGTTCGGGAAGGGCCCGTCCCCGGGCAGCACGGTGTCGTCAGCAACAGCGGGTGGGACGACGTGATCGAAGAAACCCCCGTGCTCGTCGAAGTTCACGACCATCACCGTGCGATCCCACTGGGGGCTGCTGGTGATCGCGTCGTGCACCTCAGCCAGGAACGCCTCGCCGTTGAGCACACTTCCGTAGGGATGATCGTCGTTCGAGGTTCCCGTGAACTCCGCCTCAGCGGTGTAGTCGGGATCCACGAAACACACGTTGGGGAGGTTCCCGGCCGCGGCATCGGTCAGGAACTGCTCGTAGGGGTGGGTGATCGAGTCGTACTTCTCACTGGCGAAGAGCCCCGTCATCGGCTCACCGGGCGAGTAGTAGGCGGCGGTCAGACCGGCCGCCGCCGTGCGGTCGAAGATCGCGGTCTGGAGGTTGCAGGGCCGCGGCTCGCCGGGCTGGGGGAAGAAGCCGGTCACGGCGAGGTCCGTCGTGCCGCAGAGCTGGTAGAGCCGATTGGGCCAGGTCGGGCCCAGCATCGAGCAGAAGTAGTTGTCGAAGACCGTGTAGTTCGTGGCCAGCGTCGACATGATGGGAAGGTCGGCCTGCTCGTAGTAACCGAGGGGGAACGGATCGCCGGCCGGCCCGGCCCGCATGAAGCCATCGACCTTGCCGTCGTTGAACTGCGTGGCAACCGACTGCCAGAGATGGAGCGGATCCTGATACTCGCACCCCTGGAAGTCGGGGGCCATGCGCCAGGTGCTGTACGAGGTGCCGGTGGCATCGAGATAGGACAAGCCGGCCTGCTTGCCGTCGGCGCCGGGGAGCCAGCCCAGCATCGAGTCGAAGGACCGGTTCTCCATCATCACCACCACGACCGTGTCGAAGGGCGCGTCGGCCCCCTTCGGCAGGCCGGTGCGCCCCGCCGCCCCCGATGATCGCGACCCCGAGCTGCAACCCGCGAGTCCGAGTGCTGCGAGTCCCCCGACACCGGCGACTCCGGCGATGAAGGTCCGACGGTTCATCCCGGTCATGGTGCCCCCCCGAGCGTGACTGGGAGGCACCCTACTGCGGGCAGGTCATCCGCCGCCGGGACGCTGGCGCTGCGGTCTCATCCTCGGACCGACAGGCGTGTGGCCATCGCCAGTGCGGGTGCCGAGAGGGCGAGCACAGGTTCGATCCAACCTCTACGCTTCGGGACTGTCGAACGGCGCCAGGGCGGACAGGACGGACGGTCCCGGTCACCCGGTCCACACAGGGGGATGTCATGGGTCGGTCTCTGCGATCAGCACGAACGATTCGGATGGTCGTGGCGGCGCTTCTGGCCGCGGCCACCTCGGTGATGGTCACCACAGCTCCGGCATCGGCCATCGTGCCGGTGATCACCGATCCACCGCTGCTCGACATCGGCTCGATCTCCGCCGGCGCCAACCACGCCTGCGCGGTGATCACCACCCAGACCATGGCCGACTGCTGGGGCAACAACGCGTCGCGTCAGCTCGGCACCGCCTTCACCGATGACACCGACACGCCGATGATGGTCTCCGAGCTCGGCGGTGCGGTCACCATCGCCGCGGGGGCCTCCCACACCTGCGCGCTGCTCGACAACAGGACCGTCAAGTGCTGGGGGAAGAACACCTCCGGTCAGCTGGGCACCGGCAACAACACCAACGCATCGTTCCCACTCATGCCGGTGGTCGGACTCTCCAACGTCACCGCCATCAGCACCGGCGCCAACCACACCTGCGCCCGTCTCAGCGACAAGACCGTGCGGTGCTGGGGCGACAACTCCTCGGGTCAGCTGGGCAACAACTCGCTGACCAACTCGAACACACCGGTCAGCGTGGGTGGCCTGGGTGATGTCGCAGCCATCAGCGCCGGCGCCAACCACACCTGCGCCCGCCTCGCCGACCGAACGGTGCGCTGCTGGGGCGCCAACGGCTCGGGCCAGCTCGGCAACAACACCACCACCGGTTCGAAGGTCCCCGTCACCGTCTCCGGAATCAGCAGCGCCAACGCCATCGCGCTCGGCGACAACCACTCCTGCGTCGTCCTCACCGACAAGACCGCCCGCTGCTGGGGCGCCAACGGCTCGGGCCAGCTGGGCAACAACAGCCTCACCAACGCCAAGACTCCCGTCACCGTCTCCGGCCTGGCGACCGCCTCGACCATCGACGCCGGCGGGGCGCACACCTGTGCGCTGCTCGGCGACAAGACCCTGCGCTGCTGGGGCAGCAACACCAAGGGTCAGCTCGGCGACAACAGCACCACGAACGCCAAGACCCCCGTCACCGTCGTCGGCATCTCCACCGCCGCGTCCGTCACCGCCGGCGGGGCATTCACCTGCGCACTGCTGGCCGACACCACCGCCAAGTGCTGGGGAGGGAACACCAAGGGTCAGCTCGGCATCGGCTCCACCTCGGACACCAAGAAGCCGACCATCGCCGTGAAGAACCCCATGCCCTGGTGAGACCCGCGCCCCGGAGCGATCCGGGGTGCCCGGTGCCGACCTCAGTCGGCCGGCGAGTTCGACGGCATCGCCAGGACACGACAGGTCGGCTGCTGGTCCGGATCGGCGTGCAGCCAGCGGAAGAAGATGATCCCGACCCGATGACCGCCGGTGTCGAGCCAGTTGGGCTCGCCCGGATCGCCGTCAGCCAGCAGGATGCGCACCGAACCGTC
>JAGWYK010000038.1 GCA_018969405.1 Acidobacteriota bacterium | reverse complement strand
CGGTCGAGGCGCTCGATGGCCTCCTCGTAGAGGCGATCCAGCGTGGCGGCGTCGGCATCGGCGGGGACGAGCACGTTGTCGATGAGCGTGACCCGCTGCCGGAAGTGGTCGAAGGCCGCCATCTGTCCGATGATCGAGACCACGGCATCGGGATAGCCGGTGACGTCGGCAGGGATCTCGGGGAGATGCTCGACCTCACGGACCACGTCGTAGCCGAGATATCCCACCACCCCGCCGTGCAGCGGTGGGAGTTCGTCGAGCTGCGGCGAGCGATGCCGCTCGAGCAGGAACTCGATGGCGGCGAGGATGCCGCGGTCGCGCGGCATGTCCCCGGGCACCTCCCCCTCGACCTCGACGACCCCGTCGCGCAGCACCAGGGTGGCATGGGGATTGCGACCGACGAAGGACCAGCGGCTCCACCGCTCGCCATGCTCGACCGATTCGAACAGGAACCCGGACCGGTCATCGCCGCAGAGGCGGGCGAAGGCGGCGACCGGGGTGATCAGGTCAGCCAGCAGTTCGCGCCACACGGGCACGACCGAATGGGAGGCCGCCAGCCGATGGAACTCGTCGCGGCTCGGTCGCAGCACGGGATCAGCCGTCGGCCGGGGCGCTGCGGTCGGGACCGAACGCGGTGAAGAAGCACGAGTGGTTGCCGGTGTGGCAGGCGCCCTTCCCCTCCTGTTCGACGATGAACAGCAGCGTGTCGCCGTCGCAGTCGTAGTAGGCCTCTCGGATGTACTGACGATCGCCCGAGGTCTCACCCTTGCACCAGTACTCCTGACGCGAACGGCTCCAGAACCAGGTGCGGCCGGTCTCGAGCGAGGTGCGCAGGGAATCGGCGTTCATCCAGGCCATCATGAGCACGCGACCGGTGCTCTGCTCCTGCACGATGGCCGGCACGAGGCCATCCTCGTTGAAGGTGACCGCAGCCAGTTGGGCGTCGGTGGCGGCGATGGGGATGCTCTCGTGCATGGCGACACGCTAGCGGTAGGCCTTCACCGCGCCGAACCCTGTTTCCGATCCTGCGGGGCGGGCGCCGACGATCAGAGGTAGAGCCCGGTGCTGCCCTCGGCGAGACGCTCGGCGGCCACCGCATGGACATCGCGCTCGCGCAGGATGACGTAGTCGTTGCCCCGGACCTCCACCTCGTAGCGGTCCTCGGGGTTGAACAGGACCTGATCACCCGGCTCCATGGCCCGGACGTTCGGACCCACGGCGACCACCTCGGCCCAGACCAGCCGCTTGCCCATCTGGGCGGTGGCGGGGATCAGGATGCCGCCGGTGGAACGGCGCTCACCCTCGGGCCCACCCATGTCGACCAGCACCCGATCGTTGAGCATCTTGATGGGGAGGTTCTCCCCGGATCGCCCGACACCCTCGCTCAGCATCTCGACAGTCTGCGATGTGGTCACGCCGCGACGGTACCGTCTCGGTCCGTGACTGACGACTCCGGCCTCCAGCGCCTCCGCCTCACCACCGCCGACGGACTGCAGCTCGAGGCCGAGGCCCGTCTGCCCGAACCCCCCGAGCTCGACGGCATCACCGGTGCGGTGGTGCTGGCCCATCCCCATCCCCAGCAGGGTGGATCGATGGCCTCACTCGTCACCAGCGAACTGTTCCGTCTGCTGCCTCAGCGTGGACTCGGGGTGCTGCGCTTCAACTTCCGTGGGGTGGGTTCCTCCGAGGGCACCTATGGCGAGGGTCGCGCCGAGCGGAACGACATCGTCGCCGCCATCGACGCCCTCGTCGAGCTCTGGCCGGCCCGCCCGCTGGTGCTGTGCGGATGGTCCTTCGGCGGTGACACCTCCCTGTCGGTCGTCGACCCTCGGCTCGACGGCTGGGTCGCCATCGCGCCCCCGCTGCGCATCCTGCCGCTCGACGAACTGCGCGCCGCCGCCGGACTCGACCGACGACCCAAACTGCTGATCGTCCCCGAGCACGACCAGTTCCGGAACCCTGCCGCCGCCGCCGAGGCCACCGCCGACTGGGTCGACACCCGCATCGAGGCGGTGGCCGGCGCCGATCACTTCCTGGTGGGTCGCACCGAGAAGGTCGCCGCCCTGGTCAGCGGGTTCGCGGCCGAGCTGCGCCGTTGACCCTCTGCACCGCGAACTGACGGGTCGGCGGACCGGGGCGACTGAGAGGGGCGACGTCGGCTCAGGGTCGGACCACGACACCGGCGGCGGTCAGATGGGCCTTGGCCTCGTGCACCGTGTGTTCGCCGAAATGGAAGATCGAGGCGGCGAGCACAGCATCGGCCCGACCGATCGTGATGCCCTCCACCAGATGCTGCAACGTGCCGACACCGCCGGAGGCGATGACCGGCACACCCACGGTCTCGCTCACCGCCGCGGTGAGCTCGGTGTCGAACCCGTCGCGGGTGCCGTCGCGGTCCATCGAGGTGAGCAGGATCTCCCCGGCCCCCAGCGACTCGGCGCGTCGGGCCCAGTCGATGACGTCGAGCCCCGTGGGCGTGCGGCCGCCGTGGATGAACACCTCCCAGCCCTCGGCGCCGGTGCCGCTGTTCTCGCGGCGGGCCCGGGCGTCGATGGCGACCACCACGCACTGGTTGCCGAACTCGGCGGCGATCTCGGCGATGAGCTCGGGCCGATCGACCGCCGCGGTGTTGACAGAGACCTTGTCGGCACCGGCGCGCAGAAGGCGACGGGCGTCGTCGACGGTGCGGATGCCGCCGCCGATGGTGAATGGGATGAACACCTGCTCGGCGGTGCGCCGCACCATGTCGACCACGGTCCCACGGCCGTCGGAGGAGGCCGTGATGTCCAGGAGGACCAGCTCGTCGGCTCCCTCGGCGTCGTACCGGGCGGCCAGTTCGACCGGATCGCCGGCATCGCGCAGACCGATGAAGTTCACACCCTTGACGACGCGACCGGCGTCGACATCCAGACAGGGGATGACCCGAGCGACGCGCATCAGACCCCTGCGTCCATCCGTCGGGCCCGCACGATGGTGTCGAGTGCGGTGCGATCGCCCTCGGGGGTGGTCACGACGCGCTCGAGGCGGCCCGACCGTTCGATGACGAGTTCGCAGCCGAGGGCGAGCTCGGCGGCGGCCAGGCCGTCGACCACCGCCTCGGCGGTGGTGAGCACGGCGGCGTCCTGTGGACCTCCGACCCCCTCGGTGAGGTTGAGCAGATCGTGGGCGACCAGCAGCAGCGTGCCGCCGGGGGCCAGCGCGGCCACCGCTGTGCGCAGGGCCCGGGCGAGCTCGGCAGCCGGCAGCTGCAGATAGAAGATGATCACGAGGTCGAACCCCTCGGCCGGCGGGGTCCACTCGGTGGCGTCCGCAGTGATCCAGGTGCCCTCGACCCCGTGATCGGAGGCGAGTCGAGCGGCCTTGGCCAGCCCCACCTCGGCGAAGTCCACCCCGGTGACGCGCCAGCCCCGGGTGGCCAACCACACCGCGTTGCGACCCTCCCCGCAGGCGAGGTCGAGCGCGGTGCCCACCGGGAGCTCCGCCACCTCCGCCGGCAGGAACTGGTTGGGATCGCCCTTCCAGATCAGCTCGGCGGTGTCGTACCGGGCGTTCCAGTCGGCGGCATCCATGGATCGAGTCTACGGTCGGACCGCAAGGGGGCGATCAGGGTTCGCCCAGCGCGGCGATGGCCTCGGACACGGTGAAGGCCCCTTCGTAGATGGCGCGCCCGACGATGGCGCCGGCCAACGAACGACCCGAGGAGCGCAGCACCGACAGTGCTCGCAGATCCTCGAGCACCCCGACCCCGCCGGAGGCGATGACGGGGAGCTCGGTGGCGTCGAGCACCTCGCCGAGTCCGTCGAGATCAGGGCCGGTCAGGGTGCCGTCGCGACCGATCTCGGTGACGATGAGCGCCTCCACGCCGACATCGGCGAACTCACGGGCCACATCGAGAAGATCGCGACCCGAACCCTGCTCCCAGCCCCGCACCGCGACCTCGCGACCGCGTGCATCGAGCCCCACCGCCACCGGCCGACGCGCCGCGAGGCGACGGACCAGCGCCGGGTCCTCGAGCGCCGCGGTGCCGAGCACGACACGGGCCACCCCGGCCTCGAACAGGGCCTCAGCGGCGGCGTCGTCACGGACACCACCGCCGGTCTGGATGGGCACGTCGACGGCGGCGACGATGGCGGCGATGACCTCGCGGTTGCGCGGGGTGCCGGATCGGGCGGCGTCGAGGTCGACGACATGGATCCAGCGCGCCCCCTCGGCGGCGAAGCGGCGGGCCTGGTCGACCGGGTCGTCGTTGTAGATGGTCTCGCGGTCGTAGTCACCCTGGTAGAGGCGCACGGCACGTCCGTCGAGCAGGTCGATGGCGGGGAACAGTTCCATCACGGCGCTCCCGCTGCGGCGACGAAGGCCTGCAGCAGCTGCAGGCCGGTGCCCCCGGACTTCTCGGGGTGGAACTGGGTGGCCCAGAGTTGGCCGTGCTCGACGGCCGCCGCCACCGGCCCGCCGTACTCGCAGGTGGCGACGACATGATCGCCCTCCGCGGACGCCGCATAGGAGTGCACGAAATAGACCCACACCGGATCATCGACGGTGCTGAACAGTTGGGAGGGTCGGGAGATCTCCAGCCGGTTCCACTGCATCTGCGGTCGCTTCTCAGTGGCGGGGAGCAGGCTGAGTCGACCGTCGAGCACCCCCAGTCCGTCATGGTCGGGGCTCTCGGCCGAGCCCTCGTAGAGCATCTGCATCCCGACACAGATGCCGAGGAAGGGACGGCCGCCGTCGGCCGCCGCCCGGGCGGCGTCGACCGCCACCTCGTCGAGCGCAGCGGCCCGCAGAGCGTCCATGCAGGCGCCGAAGGCGCCCACCCCGGGCAGCACCACGGCCCGGGCATCGGCGATGAGCGCCGGATCGGCGGTGAGACGGGCGTCGGCCCCGGCCTGCTCGAAGGCCTTCTGGGCGGATCGGAGGTTGCCGATGCCGTAGTCGAGCACGGCCACCAGCGGACGATGCGGTTCGGTCACAGCACGCCCTTGGTGGAGGGGACCCCGCCCCCCTCGATGCGCACGGCGTCGCGCAGCGACCGTGCCACACCCTTGAAGGTGGCCTCGATGAGGTGATGGGTGTTGACCCCGCGCACCGAGGTGATGTGGAGGGTGACACCGGCGGCGGTGACGAAGGCGCGCCAGAACTCCTCGACCAGCTGCGGATCGAAGGGGGGGTCACCGAGGATCTTCTGTCCCGGGAACTCGACCTCGTAGTGGAGGTAGGGGCGGCCGGAGAGATCGAGGGCGATGTCGATGAGCGCCTCGTCCAGCGGCACGCGGTTGGAGGCGAACCGTCGCACACCCGCCTTGTCGCCGAGCGCGGCGGCGAAGACCTCGCCCAGCGCGATGCCGACGTCCTCGACGGTGTGGTGCGCGTCGATGTGCAGATCACCGACGGCGCGGATGGTGAGATCCAGGCCGCCATGGCGCCCCAGCTGCGACAGCATGTGATCGAAGAACGGCAGACCGGTCGTCACCTCTCCCCCGCCGGTCCCGTCGAGATCGAGCTCGATCAGGATGTCGGTCTCCGATGTGGTGCGGGCGACGGCTGCGGCCCGGCGTCCGTCGTCGGTTCGTCGAGCACTCATGCGATGACCTCCTCGAGGGCGGCGAGGAACTGGTCGTCCTCGTCGGTGGTTCCGATGGTGACACGCAGGCATCCGTCGAGTCGTGGCCATGACGCGCAGTTGCGCACGAGCACCGAGCGGTCGACCAGCGCGGACCACACCTCGGCGCCGGCCCGGGACCGGGGACGGAACAGCACGAAGTTGGCCCCCGAGGGCCACACATCGACATCGAGGGTGCGCAGCCGGGCCACGAGCCGCTCGCGCTCGGCCACCAGCCGCCGCACCCGGTCGTCCATGGCATCGGTATGGGCCAGCGCCAGGGTGCCGGCGAGCTGTTTGAACGCATCGAGGTGGTACGGCAGCACGACCTTGTCGAGCTCGGCCACCAGCGGGGCCGGGCCGATCAGGTACCCGAGACGCGCCGCGGCCATCGACCAGGTCTTGGAGAAGGTCCGGGTGACGACGATCGGGGTGTCGTCGTCGACCAGTCCCAGCGCCGACCAGGGTGCGAACTGCCCGTAGGCCTCGTCGACCACGAGCAGTCCGTCGATCTCGGCGACCATGGCCAGCACGGCGCGCACCGTGTCGGCGTCGTCGACCACACCGGTCGGGTTGTTGGGCGAGCACAGGAACGACACCGCAGGGCGTGACCCGCGCACCACCCGGGCGACCTCGTCGAGGTCGGTGGAGAAGTCGGCGGCCCGTTCACCCTCGACCACGGCGGTGCCGGTGACTCGAGCGATGTGACTGTGCAGGGCGTAGGTGGGTTCCCAGACCGCGGCGGATCGACCCGGCCCACCGAAGGTGAGCAGCACCGTCTGCAGCACCTCGTTGGAGCCGTTGGCGACGAACACGCGCTCGGGACCGACCCCGTGCAGCGCGCCGATGGCGGAGCGCAGGGTGGTGGCGGAGCGATCGGGATACCGGTTCCAGTCGATGTCGGCCATGGCGGCGACGAGCGCGTCGCGCCAGGCCGCCGGCGGGGCCTCGGGGGACTCGTTGGTGTTGAGCCGCACCCGCACCTCGACCTGGGGCGAGTGGTAGCCCTCCCTGAGCGCCACATCGGGACGGGGTTCGATCATGTCTCGGTCCCGGTGGCCAGGGCGCGCTGGCGCAGTCGCACGCTCTCGGCATGGGCGGCGAACCCCTCGGTGTCGGCCAGGGTGGCCACGACCGGGGCGGCCCGATCGAACCCCTCGCGGGTGATGTCGATGATGTGGACCTGTTTGGTGAAGTCGTCGACGGTCAGCGCGCTGCCGTAGCGGGCGGTGCCGAAGGTGGGCAGCACATGGCTGGGTCCGGCCACGTAGTCACCGATCGAGGCGGGCGCCAGGGGGCCGAGGAACACCGCCCCGGCGTGACGCACGGCGGGGACCAGCGACCCGGGATCGGCGGTGATCAGTTCCAGATGCTCGGGGGCGATGTGGTTGACCACCGCCATGGCCGCCGCCGGTCCGTCGACGAGTGCGCAGAACCCGCCCCGGGCGAAGGTGGAGGTGATCTCGGCCTGTCGGGGCGCCTCGGCCACGAGTCGGGCGAGGGCCTCCTCCACCGCATCGGCCACGGCAGGATCCCAGGTGACCAGCCAGGCCAACCCGTCGGGACCGTGCTCGGCCTGCACCATGAGATCGATGGCCACGAAGTCGACCGGGGCGGAGGCGTCGGCGACGACCACGATCTCGGAGGGACCGGCGAAGGCCATGGGGACACCCACCTGACCGGCGACCTCACGTTTGGCCAGGGCCACGAAGGCGTTGCCGGGTCCGGCGATGACGTCGACGGGCCGGACGGTCTCGGTGCCGAAGGCCATGGCGGCGATGGCCTGGGCCCCGCCGATGGCGTAGACCTCGTCGACACCGGCGAGGGCGGCGGCCACGAGGGTGGACTCGGCGATGCGACCGGTGTCGCGGGCCGGTGGCACGCACAGCACCACCTCGGGCACGCCGGCGACCCGAGCGGGCACCGCGGTCATCAGCACCGAGGACGGATAGGACCCGCGCCCTCCCGGCACGTAGCAGCCGGCGCGGTCCACCGGCACCGACCGACCGGTGACGGTGATGCCCTGACGGGTGATGGCATGCTCGGTCCGCACCTGGGCCTCATGGAAGGCCAGCACCGCATCACGGGCGGCGGTGAGCGCCTCGACGAGATCGGCGGGTGCGGCGGCCAGGGCGGCGGCGAGCTCGGCCCGATCGACCACGAAGGACGGGGCGCTGACCCCGTCGAAGCGCTCGGTGAACTCGCGCACAGCCACATCACCACGGGACCGGACCTCGGCGATGATGGCCCGCACCGCCTCGATGGGGGCCTCACCGCCGGGTTCGGGGCGCGGAAGATCACCGAGCAGATCGCCATCGGAGCGGCCGCGGAGATCGAGTCGGTTCAGCACCCGCCCGACGCTAGCGGTCGGACCCCGTCGGTCCCGAACCCTTTCGACACGATCGGCGACCCACTCAGCGCAGGCGACGGGCGACCACGGTGAGGCGACGCTGGGCCATGCGCAGTGATCGCTCGACCTCGAACAGGTCGGCCGCCACCGACTCGTCGCCGGCGGCATGCATCGCCTCGGCCAGCCCGGTGACCCGGGTCACCAGATCGTCGAGGTTCGTCACGGCACTGGAGAGCACGGCACGCTGATCGTCCATACCGGGAGTCTTGCCGCCCGCCGATCCCCTGCCGTGATCCGGCGTGGACACCTGCCAGAGGACACCTGACCACCGTCTGACCGGGAGCCGAGGGGATCGATCGCCGCACCCGACCGGACGATCGAACTGGCCCGGAAAGACGTCGACGCCCCCGAAGGGGCGTCGACAAGGCGACACTGGGCGGCGGATCCCAATATGTGTCGCCTGTGCTGGGTGGCGGGACCCAGCGAGACGCACCGTAGCGCGGCCCGGGGCGGCCAACCGTCAAAACGTCAAAAATGGGCCTGATGGCGTATGGGACATCGGTCACATCAGGCGGCCACCGGAGTTCGTCGGCAGCGGCCCGGGATCGACTCAGCGAGGGGCGGAGGGACAGAGATCGGCGAGGACACAGGCCTCGCACCGGGGCCGACGAGCGGGACATGTCCGACGGCCGTGCAGGATCAGCACCAGGCTGAACAGGCCCCTGTCGTCCGGCGGGATCATGGCGTTGAGCACATGCTCGAGCTTCACCGGGTCGGTCTCCTCCGAGAGCCCGAGCCGCCCCGAGAGCCGACCCACATGGGTGTCCACCGGCAGTCCCGGAAGCCCCATCGCCACGCTGCGCACCACGTTGGCGGTCTTGCGTCCGCAACCCGGGATGGTCACCAGGTCCTCCATCGCCGAGGGCACCTCGCCGTCGAACCGTTCGACCAGCGCCTGGGCCATGCCCACCAGCGATCGCGCCTTGTTGCGATAGAAGCCGGTGGACCGCACCAGTTCCTCGACCTCGTCGATCGGCGCGGCGGCGAGGTCCTCCGGGGTCGGGAACCGGGCGAACAGCGCCGGGGTGACCATGTTGACCCGCACATCGGTGCACTGCGCCGAGAGGATCGTGGCGGCCAGCAGTTCGTAGGGATTGCGGTGGTCGAGCTCGCACCGGGCATCGGGATACTCGACGCGCAGACGCCGCAGCGTCTCGACCGCTCGTCCCTTCGGTGATCTCGGGCGTCCCATGGCAGCGGGACCCTAGCGGTCGCCGCACCGGTAGCCTCACGGCGTGCGAACGGTCGTCGAGGCTCCCAACGGTGCGCTGGTGGCACTCGAGGCCGATCCCGCCGGGGCCGAGGACGCTCGTCTCGCCGCCGAGGCGGGGCTCGTGCTGGTGCGCGAGGTCCTGCAGCTGCGCTGCAACCTGCCCCTGGAGCGTCCCAGCACCTGCCGCACCCGTCCGTTCCGTGCCGGAGCGGACGAGGCCGAGTTCCTCCGGGTCAACAACCTGGCGTTCCGCTGGCATCCCGATCAGTCCGACTGGACCGCCGATGACCTCGCCCGACGGCTGGCCGAGCCCTGGTTCGACGCCGACGGGTTCCTCCTCCTCGACGACGAGGACGACGGGGACGACGAGGACCACGACGAGGGGATCCTGGCGTTCTGCTGGACCAAGGTCCATCCCCCCGCCGGGACCGATCCGGCGCTCGGGGAGATCTTCGTCATCGGGGTCGATCCCACCGCCCACGGGCGCGGCCTCGGCACCGAGATGGTGCGCGCCGGACTCGACCACCTCGCGGCGCAGGGTCTCACCGTGGGGATGCTCCACGTCGAAGCCGACAACCAGCCCGCCCTGCGCATGTACGAACGCCTCGGGTTCTCGAGGCACAGCTCGCACCAGTGGTGGGCCCGTCCCGGCAGTCCGGTCCCCGCCGCCGGACGAGGATGACGATGGCGAGCACCAGCACCGCACCATCCCTCTACGACCCGACCCGTGAGCAGTTGGCCGAGCTGCTCACCGGTGAGCCCCGCTACCGTCTCGACCAGCTCTGGCACGGTCTCTACCGCGAGCGGGCCACACCTTCGGAGCTGACCACACTCCCGCGGGCACTGCGCGACCGGCTCACCGAGGCCCTCCCGCTCGCCCTGCGACCCATCGCCGAGTCGGTGAGCGACGACGGCCACACCATCAAGTGGCTCTGGGAACTCGCCGACGGCTCCCGTATCGAGACCGTGCTCATGCACTACCCGGACCGCTCCACGGTGTGCGTGAGCACCCAGGCGGGCTGCGCCATGGGGTGCGGGTTCTGCGCCACCGGCCAGGCCGGCTTCGAGCGCAACCTCGGCGTCGGCGAGATCGTCGAACAGGTCGTGCGGGCGGCCCGAGTGGCGGCCGAGGGCACGCCGTCGCGTCGCGTCTCGAACATCGTGTTCATGGGGATGGGGGAACCCCTGGCCAATGTCGACCGGGTGCTGGGCGCCGTCGAACGGATCCACGGCGACCTCGGACTCTCCGCCCGCCATCTGACCATCTCCACCGTCGGCATCATCCCCGGCATCCGTCGCCTGGCCGCCGAGCCGCTCCCGGTCAACCTCGCCGTGTCGCTCCACGCCGCCAACGACGAACTGCGCGATGAACTCGTCCCCATCAACCGGCGCTACCCGCTCACCGAGCTCTACGCCGCGTGTGAGGAGTATCTGGCGGTCAAGAACCGGCGCATCTCGTTCGAATGGGCCCTCATCGACGGCGTCAACGACTCCGACCGCGACGCCCGCGAGCTCGCCGAGGCCGCCCGCTCCCTTCGGGCCCACATCAATCTCATCCCGCTGAACGCCACCCCGGGCTGGCCCACCCGGGGAACCCCGCCCGACCGGGTGACGGCGTTCCGCGAACTGCTCGTCGGTCTCGGGGCGAACGCCACGGTGCGGGCCAACCGCGGCAACGAGATCGACGCCGCATGCGGGCAGCTGCGGGCCGCCAATGCGGTGCCCGTGTCGGCACCCCGGCGCCGGACGCTGCCACACTAGGGACATGGAAACGCGCCGCTGGACCAACCCGACCCAACCCCAGACCCTGCAGATCGCCGTCATCCTCCTCTACATCAACGCCGTGTTCGGCGCACTCTCCTTCACCCCGATCGCGCTGGCGCTGGCGGTCGGTCAGGCGGGCGCCGCGTTCGGCATCGCCAACGAGCGGCGGTGGGGGTACCTGCTCGGCATCATCGTCGCCGTGGTCGGCCTCATGCCGTTCGCCGTCTACATCCTCAGCTCGGGCGTCGGATCGATCTTCAGTCTGCAGCTGCTCATCAGCCTGATCTTCCCGGTCGCGCTGTTCGCACTGCTCGTGCACCCTCAGAGCCGGGACTACCAGCGCATCTGGTTCCGCTGAATCGCCCGGCGATGGACATGTCGCTCACCGGCGTGGTCCGGACGGTCGCGACCACCGTGCCCGATCACGAGGCCATCGTGCAGGGCGACACCCGCCGCACCTACGCCGAACTGCTCGACCGTGTCGATCGGATCGGCGGTGCGCTCCACGCCCGCGGTCTCGGCCTGCACACCGAGCGATCGCAGCTCGCCGACTGGGAATCGGGCCAGGACCACCTCGCGCTGTACCTCCACAACTGTCCGGCCTATCTCGAATGCATGCTCGGGGCCTACGCCGCCCGAGTGGCGCCGTTCAACGTCAACTACCGCTACGTCGCCGACGAACTGCGGCACCTGCTGGCCGATGCCGGGGCACGGGGGATCGTGTTCCACTCGGTCTTCGCCGCCACCCTCGCCGAGGTGCTCGGTGATCTTCCGGATCTCACCGTGCTGCTCCAGGTGCCCGACAGCTCGGGGGCGGCGCTGCTGCCAGGGGCCGAGTGGTTCGACGACGCCGTCGCCGCCTCCCCCGGACGTCCGCCCGTGGACCCGAGCCCCGACGACCTCTACATCCTCTACACCGGGGGCACCACCGGTCTGCCCAAGGGTGTCCTGTGGCGACAGGGCGACATCTACCCCGCCGCCCTCGGCGGTCGTCGCATCTCCACCGGTGAGGAGTACGCCGACCTCGACGCAATCGCCGAGAACGCCCGACGCGGTGGACTCCGGGTGCTCCCCTCCGCCCCGTTCATGCACGGCGCCGCCCATTGGATGGCGCTCACCGCGCTGCACAACGGCAACACCGTGGTGCTCCCGAGCGATGCCACCGCCTTCGATCCCGCCGATCTGCTCGACACCGTGGAACGCGAACACGTCGGCATCGCCCTGCTCGTGGGCGACTCCTTCGGCCGACCGATCCTCGACGAACTCCCCCGCCGCGCCCGAGACCTGTCCTCGCTCACCCTGCTGATCAGCGGTGGTGCCGCGCTCTCGGCCCCGGTGAAGTCGGCGCTGCTCCAGCAGCTCCCGGGCGTCGCCATCATGGACGGCCTCGGATCCTCCGAGGCCGGTCAGCAGGCCACCCATCTCAGTCGGGGTGATCGACCGGTCTCCTCCGGGACCTTCACCCCGGGGACCGGCATGACCATCGTGAGCGCCGATCTCACCCGGCTGCTCGCCCCCGGCGACGATGAGCTGGGCTGGCTGGCCCAGCGCGGACGGGTCCCCCTCGGCTACCTCGGCGATGCCGAGAAGACCGCCCGCACCTTCCCCACCATCGACGGCGAGCGGTTCTCGGTGCCCGGCGATCGGGCCCGGTTCAGCGCCGAGGGTCTCCTCGAGCTCCATGGACGGGACTCGGTCACCATCAACTCCGGCGGCGAGAAGATCTTCGCCGAGGAGGTCGAGGCGGCGCTCGCCGACCATCCTGCGGTGTACGACGTCATCGTGACCGGGCGACCCTCCCCGCGCTGGGGTCAGGAGGTGGTGGCACTGGTGCAGTTCCGCGCCGGCAGCTCCGCCACCATCGAGGAGCTGCTCGACACCTGCGGCCGACGCCTCGCCCGCTACAAGCTGCCCAAGGACATCATCCCGGTCGATCGCGTGGTGCGCTCCCCCGCCGGCAAGGCCGACTACCGATGGGCGACGCGGATCGCGGCCGGCGACCTGTGAGGATCGGTCACCATGGACGCTGAGACCCGCCGCCGCCTGATCCTCAGCGCCCTGGCGGTCGTCGTGGTCGTCGTGGTCGGCGTCACCGCGTTCCTCGAGTTCACCGGTCGAACCAGTTCGCGACCGATCCCGAGCGCCGCCGAGGATCGCCGTCCGACCGAGGGTGACCCGTATCGCCCCTACCGCACGGCGGGATGGATCGTCACCGAGAACCAGAAACCCGGCACCCGCGACTGGCAGATCCCCGACGATCGCAGCATGTGGTCGAAGATCTCCGGCTACGCGGACGCCACCAGCATCGACCTCGGCGAGAGCACCGGGATCCACGTCTCGACGGCGGCGCCGACCTGGGTCGTCTCGGCCTATCGCATCGGGTACTACGGCGGAGCCGGAGGGCGTCTGGTGTGGCGCAGTGATCCGCAACCCGGTGTGGTCCAGCCCCGACCGACCTTCGACGGCCGCACCCGCACCGCCTCGGCCGACTGGCCCACCTCCCTGACCATCAGTCCCGACCCGACCTGGCCGCCCGGCCAGTACCTGCTCCGCCTCGAGAGCTCCGACGGTGGCGCGACCTTCATCCCACTGGTCCTGCGCGACGACGAGAGCCGCTCCGATCTGCTGATGCAGAGCGCCGTGACCACCTGGCAGGCCTACAACGGCTGGGGTGGCGCCAGCATCTACATCGGCGACAGCGGACGGGCCGATGTGGTGAGCTTCGATCGTCCCTACACCGGCAACGGCAGCGGCGAGTTCCTCGGACGCGAGTACGAGTTCATCTTCTTCGTGGAGCGCCTCGGGTTCGATGTCTCCTACTGGACCAACATCGATCTCGACGAGCGCGGGGAACTGGCCACCAACCACCGCGCCATCATCATCCCCGGTCACGACGAGTACTACACGGTGCGCATGCGGGAGAACCTCGAGAAGGCCCGGGATGCCGGCGTCAACATCGGGTTCTTCGGCGCCAACAACGTGTACCGCCGCATCCGTCTCGAGGAGGCCGGTGGCCGCTCCGCCCGTCGACTGGTGAACTACCGAGACGCCCGACGGGATCCCCTCGCCGGCACGGATCCGAAGCAGGTCACGACCAGTTTCCGCGAACCGCCGGCGGCCAACCCGGAGAGTTCGCTCACCGGCAGCTACTACGAGTGCAATCCGGTGAGTGCCGACTGGGTCGTGGCCGATGCGTCCGCCTGGATGTTCGCCGGCACCGGGATCCGCAACGGTGATCGGATGCCCAAGATGGTCGGCAACGAGTACGACCGCGTCACCGCCGGGGTCCCGACCCCGGCCAACATCCAGGTCATCGCCCGCTCCCCGGTGAACTGCCGAGGCATGAACTCCTACGCCGACTCCACCTGGTACACGGTCGCCAGTGGAGCCGGAGTGTTCTCGGCCGGCACCTTCGGCTGGTCGCCGCTGCTCGACGACATCAGCTGCGGCGACTCGCTCACCCCCTCCTCCACCATGCGGTGCCGGATCCTGCGGGTCACCGAGAACATCCTGCGGGCCTTCGCCGCCGGTCCGGCCGGCGCCGCCCATCCCAGTGTCTCCAACACCGCGCTGGTGGGCGTCCCCCGACCTCCCACCGCCGCACCCACCGACGACTCCTCGTCCCCATCGGGTTCGACCACCACCACCCGACCCGGCGGATCCTCCTCGAGCTCCTCGTCCTCGAGCACCACATCGAGCAGCAGTTCGTCCACCACCACACCCGGTCCATCGACCACCGGATGAGGGGCGCACCACCCCCGACCCGTAGGCTGCGACCGTGGCCGAGATGAACGCCGAGCAGCTGCCCGAGGGTGACGAGAAGGTCCGTGCGGTCCGCTCGATGTTCGACACCATCGCCCCGCGCTACGACCTCGTCAACCGGGTGATGACGTTCCGGATGGACGTGGGCTGGCGGCGGCGCACCGTGCGCGATCTCCGCCTGCCCGCCGGATCGCTCGTGGCCGATCTGGCCTGTGGCACCGGCGACTTCTGCCGTGAGCTGCAGGCCCAGGGGCTGCGGGCGGTGGGCTTCGACCTGTCCTTCGGGATGCTCGCGGCGGCCCGCACCACCGCACCGCTGGCCGAGGCCGACATCCTGCGCCTCCCCCTGCCCGACGGCGTCCTCGACGGCATCACCTGCGGCTTCGCCCTGCGCAACCTCGTCGAGCTCGATGGGTTCTTCGATGAACTGGCCCGAGTGGTGCGCCCCGGTGGTCGCATCGCCCTGCTCGACGTCTCGATCCCGCCGAATCCCGTGCTGCGCTGGGGTCACTCGATCTACTTCGGTCGCATCGTGCCCATGGTGGGCGGACTGCTGTCCGATCCGGCCGCCTATCGCTACCTGCCGAAGTCGGTCGCCTATCTCCCGCCACCGGAGGTCATGCTGGCCCGCCTGTCCGAGGCGGGATTCGCCGAGGTGCGGCGCGACCTGCTCACCACCGGGATCTCCCAGCTCATCACCGCCACCCGTCGGGTCACTGCGTGAACCACCCTCCCCTGCTCGCCCGCACCCGGCGACTCGACGGAGAGATCGACCTGGTCGCACTGGCGGGCGACGACGGACTGCTGCTGTGCCGCGAAGGGGTCGGACTCGCCGGCATCGGCATGTCCGGGCGCATCGACCTCGAGCGTCGATCCGGCGAGCAGGACGCCGCTTCCCTGCGCGATCAGCTCTCGGCCATCGCCGTCGAGAACGCCGTCGGCGGACCCGGCACCGGTGCCGTCGCGCTGGGAGCGCTGCCCTTCGCGCCCCATCAGCCCGGCCACCTCACCATCCCGAGGGTCGTGGTGGGCCGCAACGAGGACGGCGAGCAGTGGGTCACCACCATCACCGGAGGTGACGAGCGACCCTCCGACGACGAGATCGAGGAGCTCATCGCCCGGGGACGGCCCTCCACCCGTGGATTCCGGCGCGACGCCAGCCTCACCAGCCCCGATCGCTCACCGTCGAGCTACTCGGTGCGTTCCGAGGTGCCGCCGTCCCGATGGTGCGAGGCCGTGGCCGCGGCCACCGAGCGCATCCGCGCCGGCGAGCTCGACAAGGTGGTGCTGGCCCGAGTCGTCGAGGTGATGGCCGACGCCGAGATCCTCCCCAGTGCCGTGCTCGCCCATCTGCGTCGCACCCATCCGGCCAGCGTGCTGTTCAGCATCGAGGGTTTCGTCGGCGCCACGCCGGAGATGCTGGTCTCGCGCCATGGCGACATCGTGCGGGCCCATCCCATGGCCGGCACCGCGCCGCGCAGCGGCGATACCGAGACCGACGCCCGACTGGCCGCCGCCCTGCTCGCCTCCCCCAACACCCGGGCCGAGCATCGACACACCATCGACATGGTGCACGACACGCTGCTGCCATGGTGCTCGTTCCTCGACGAGGAGGACGAGCCCTCGATCGTGGCCATGGCCAACGTGCAGCATCTCGCCACCCGCCTCGAAGGTCGTCTCAGCGAACCGGCGGCATCGGTGATCGAACTGGTGACCGCGCTGCACCCGACGCCGGCGGTCGGGGGCACTCCGCGGGACCGGGCGCTGGAACTCATCGACGGTCTCGAACCGATCGATCGCGGGCGCTACGCCGGGCCGGTGGGCTGGATCGACACCGCCGGCAACGGCGTGTGGGTGGTCGGCATCCGCTCGGCGGAGATCTCCGGGCACACCGCACGACTCTCGGCCGGGGTCGGTGTGGTCGCCGATTCCGATCCGGAGACCGAGCTCGCCGAGACCCGGGCCAAACTGCAGACCATGCTGACCGCAATCGTCAGACCCTGATCGTCAGACCCTGATCATCGGGCACCGGCCCACCGAGGCGGTGCGTCGGAACAGGGCCCTCAGTCGACCAGCGAACCCTCCACCGCCCGGGCCGTGGCTGCATGGAGACGATCATGCAGCGCCACATTGGCCGTGCGATCGGTGCGGACCAGCACGAGGTGGCTGCCCCCGGCGGCCAGCGCGGCGGCGACCGCCGCCCCCGCCGCCCGATCGTCGGTGGCCTCGAGCACGGGAAGACCATGGGCGTTGGCCAGGCCGGTGAGGTTCACCCCGTGCGGCGTGCCGAAGAGCTGCTCGAACCGATCGGTGGCGAGTCTGCTGCGCTGCGGGAGGAAGGAGAAGATCCCGCCGCCGTCGTTGTCGATGACCACGATGCAGAGATCGACCTGACGGGCGTCCAGACCGAGCAGTCCGTTCGTGTCGTGCAGGAGGGCGACGTCACCGATGAGCAGCGCCGTGGGGGCGCCGGCCAGGGCCACACCGACGGCGGTGGACACCACCCCGTCGATGCCGTTGGCGCCGCGGTTGGCGTGCACCGTCACGCCGGAGCGACGGGAACCGAACCATTCGAGATCGCGGATCGGCATGGAGGAGGAGACCATGAGCGCCGAACCGTCGGGGAGCGATCCGAGCACCTCCCGGGCCACCCCGGGCTCGGTCGGACGGGTCTCGGTGGCGAGGAGCCCCGCGATGGCGACCTCGACCGCATCATCGGCCCGCCGCCAGCTGGTCGACCAGTCGGCCGGGGCCGCCACCAGATGCTGCTCGCGCAGTTCGGTGCACAGCCTGCTCGCCGCGGCGCGCCGCCGTCGGGTCGCCCGGCCCTCGGGATCGCGCCAGATGCCGTCGGGGTCGGCGAGGATCTGTTCGGCCGAGGTGGCGGCCAACCACTGGGAGAGCACCTTCGAGGCGAGAGGGGCGCCGAGGCGGATCACGACCTCCACCTCGAGCAGCGCCGAGGGGACGCGCAGGATGGCATCGCCATGGGCGATGACCGCCGGATGGTCTCGGCGACAGCCGCTGCGCGGATCGGCCAGCACCGGCCAACCGGATGACTCGGCGAGGGCGAGCACGGCCTCCGGATCATCGATGCCGCCGCCGGCCACGATGAGGACGCGAGCCCCGCTGACGAGATCGGCGATCGCCTCGAGCTCCTCATCGATCTCGGCATCACCGTCAAGATCAACATCACCGTCAACATCACCGTCGACATCACGATCAGCATCAGCATCAGCATCAGCATCGACACCACCATCGACACCATCCTCGTCGGGAGCGGGAAGGTCGAGACGCTCGCCGACCAGTGGTTCGCGGAACGGGAGGTTCAGCTGCACCGGACCGGGAGCGCCGGCGCAGGTGGCCGCCAGCGCACGACGGGCGAGGGCGCGCCACTCGCCGGCACCGGCGGGGTCGGGCGGGCCGGCATCGAGGAAGGCGCGCACGCTGCTGCCGTAGAGATCGATCTGATCGATGGTCTGCGGTGCACCGATCCCCCGCAGTTCCGGAGGCCGATCGGCGGTCAGCACCAGCAGTGGGACCCGATCGAGATCGGCCTCCACCACCGCGGCGTGGAACTGCACCGTAGCGGTGCCGCTGGTGGCCAGCACCGCCACCGCCCGCCCGGTGGCGCGGGCCAGGCCGAGGGCCATGAACGACCCCGAACGTTCGTCGTGATGCACATGGACCCGGATGCGCCCGTCCTCGGCGAGGGCGAGGGCCATGGGCGTCGATCGTGAACCGGGGCAGATCACCGCGTCGGTGAGACCGCCGCGCACCCATTCGTCGACCAGCGTGGCGCAGAAGGTGATGTTGACGGAACCGATGTCGACGGGCACAGCCGCAGCGTAGGCCTCCGTCCGCGCACAGGCCCTACGCTGCGGGCCGTGTCCGCAACCCGCCTCGCCGCCAGTGTCGTCGGCTCGGGACCGCGTCTGGTGATGCTGCACGGATTCACCCAGAACCGCCGATGCTGGGGCGTCTTCGCCGATGATCTCGCCACCGATCACGAACTGGTGCTCATCGATGCACCCGGACACGGCGGTTCGGCCGATGTGGAGGCCGACCTCGAGCGGAGCGCGGAGCTGAGCGGCGAGGTCGGCGGACCCGCCACCTACCTCGGGTACTCCATGGGCGGCCGCACCGCGCTCCACCTCGCGCTCTCCCGTCCCGACCTCGTCGAACGCCTCGTGCTCATCGGTGCCACCGGAGGACTGGACTCCGCCGAGGAGCGGGCCGCCCGACGCGTCGCCGATGCGCGCCTCGCCGATCGTGTGGAATCCATCGGGGTGGCGGCCTTCCTGGATGAATGGCTGGCCCAGCCGCTGTTCGCCACGCTGCCGCCGGCCGCCGCGCAGCGCGCCGAACGCCTCAGCAACAGCAGCGAGGGACTCGCCCGCAGCCTCCGACGGTGCGGCACCGGCACCCAGCGTCCCCTGTGGTCCGAGCTCCACGCCCTCACCATGCCGGTGCTGATCATCGCCGGCGCCGAGGACCCCAGGTTCATCGCCGCCGGCGAACGGCTGGCCACCAGCATCGGACCATCGGCCACCGTGGCGCTGGTGGCCGACAGCGGCCACAGCACCCATCTCGAGCAACCGGCGGCCACCGCATCGATCATCCGAGCCTGGCTCGGTGGGCTCGTCAGCCCCCGATGAACAGACCCACGGCGAGCAGCAGACCGAACACCAGCTGCACCCGGCCGGTGTCGCCCAGCACCCCGATGAGGGCAGGACCCCGGGCCCCCTCGATCACCCGCTGCACGGGACGACGCACCAGGAGGATGGCGAACAGACTCATGGCCCCGACGGGTCGGCCCGAGAGTCCGCACAGGAACGGCACGGCGACGAACGGCGCCACCATCATCGCCACATAGAGCACCCGGGTCCGGGTGTCGCCGAGTCGCACGGCGAGTGTGCGTTTCCCCGCCACGGTGTCGCCCGGGATGTCGCGCAGGTTGTTCACCACCAGCAGCGCGGTGGCCAGCAGACCGACAGGGATCGACACCAGCAGGGTGAGCGGCGTGATGCGCTCGATCTGCACGAACGCCGAACCGGTTGTGGCCACCACACCGAAGAAGACGAACACGAACAGCTCACCGAGTCCGGCGTAGCCGTAGGGGCGGGGACCACCGGTGTAGAACCAGGCCGAGGCGATGGCGGCGACACCGACCAGCAGCAGCCACCAGGTGGTGGCGATGGCCAGCACGAGTCCGCAGACCGCGGCCACCGCGAAGGCGAGCATCGCAGCACGCTTCACCGCAGCGGCCGGCCTGACCCCCGATGCGGTGAGTCGCAGCGGACCGACCCGTTCGTCGTCGGTGCCGCGCACCCCATCGGAGTAGTCGTTGGCGTAGTTGACCCCGACCTGCAGCGCCAGCGAGACCACCAGTGCGGCGGTGAACCTCCAGATGATCACTCCCTTGAGCGAACCGGTGTCGCCGTCCATGCCGGCGGCGGCCGCCGTGCCGACGATCACCGGCACCACTGCGGCGGGCAGGGTCCGAGGTCGGGCGCCGACGATCCATGCGTTCATGGCAAAGACGCTAGGCGTCCGCTTCACCGCCCGACGCCATGGGCGGCCTAGCCTCCACAGCGATGCCCCGTCTCGTCGCCGTCGCCCGCACCGGCCGCTCCTTCGTCGACACCATGCGGTCGGTCTGGGAGGACGGCGACGCAGTGCTTCCGGTCGACCCCCGCCTGCCCGATCCCGCCCGCCAGCGCCTGTTCGCCGCCATGGGCCCGGCGGCGATCATCGATGACGAGGGCACCAGGGCCGCCGACCACGATCCCCGACCCACCGCGGACGGCGATGCCCTCGTGGTGCCCACCAGTGGCAGCACCGGGGTGCCCAAGGGCGTGGTGCACACCCATGCATCGCTCGCCGCCTCGGCCCGCGCCACCTCCGAGGCGCTCGGTGTCGACCCGAGCGCCGATCGCTGGCTGTGCTGCCTGCCCCTGTCACACATCGCCGGACTCGCCGTGGTCCTGCGCGCCCTCACCCTCGAGGTCCCACTCGTGGTGCACGACCGCTTCGATGCCGCCGCCGTCATGGGAGCGGCCGCCGAGGGAGCCACGCTCACCTCGGTGGTGCCCACCGCGCTGGCCCGCATCGACCCCTCGGTGTTCCGCCGCATCATCGTCGGGGGGTCGGCGGCTCCCGAGCATCTCCCCGACAACTGCGTCATGAGTTACGGGATGACCGAGACCGGCAGTGCCGTGGTGTTCGACGGTCGGGCCCTCCCCGGCGTGGAGCTGCGCATCGTCGACGGTGAGATCCAGCTGCGGGGCGAGATGCTGCTGCGCTGCTACCGCGACGGCACCGATCCCCGCACCGCCGATGGCTGGTTCCCCACCGACGACGCCGGCTCGATCGACCACGGCCTGCTCACCGTTCGGGGCCGCCGGGGCGACCTCATCATCACCGGCGGCGAGAACGTGTGGCCCGGGCCCGTCGAGACGCTGCTCGGACACCTCGATGCCGTGGCCGAGGTCGCCGTGGTCGGCCGTGACGACCCCGAATGGGGCCAGGTCGTCACGGCGGTCGTGGTGCCCGCCGATCCTGCCGCACCACCGTCGCTCGAGCAGCTCCGCGATGCCGTGCGCGCCGAGCTGCCGGCGTTCTGCGCACCCCGTCGTCTCGAGCTGCGCGGGGCGCTGCCGCGCACCCCGCTCGGCAAGGTCGAACGCCGGTCGCTCTGAATCCGCTGGCTACGCTCCGGGCATGTCGGATCAACCCTCACTGCTCGTCGACCGAGACGGCCCCATCCTCACCCTCACCATGAACCGGCCGGAGCGCCGCAACGCGCTCACCCCGGACATGCTCGTGCGCTTCGCCGATGCCTGGGATCTCGCCGATGCCGACGACTCCATCCGCGTCGTCATCCTCACCGGCGCCGGTGCTGTCGCCTACTGCGCCGGCGGCGATCTCGCCGACGGCTGGATGTCGGGGGATCCCACCGAGGAGAGCATGCGCATCAAGGAACGGCTCGAGACTGATCCGGGTGTCACCGGCAAGGGTCTGCTGCTCACCCACTGGTGCACCAAGCCCATCATCGCCGTCGTCAACGGGCAGTGCATGGGCGGTGGATGCGAGATGCTCCAGTCCACCGACATCCGCATCGCCGAGGAGCACGCCACCTTCGGGGTGCCCGAGGTGAAGCGCGG
>JAGWYK010000105.1 GCA_018969405.1 Acidobacteriota bacterium | reverse complement strand
CTGTGGTGTGCGGCTCACAGGACTCGGGGTTCGCCCCGCTGTTCGGTCTGGTCACCGCCATCGGTCTCGTGGCGCTCGGCACCCGACCAGGTCTGTCGATCATGTCGCTGTTCGGCTCGGCGGCGCTGCTCATCGACGTGCCGTGGGCCATCCATCACTTCTATCCGGGCCGCGGGCGGACTCCGTTGTTGATCCTGGCCTCCGGGCTGCTGATCCTGGGTGTGGCCGTGCTGCTGGCTCGTTCGGGCACCCGCATGCGGGACGAGGTCGGTCCCCGTCACCGACCCATGCGTCACGCCGCCTGAGCCGCTCGACCGCCGTTCCCCCGGTTCGGGCGGTGACTCGGGATTCCGGCGCGCGATCGGGCCGGACTGCTCTGGTCGGAGGCGAAGTGTCTCGCTACACTTGTCCGTACAGATGTCCGTACGGAACGACGTACCAACCGTCGACCCGCACAGCCTGTCCAGCCTGTCCAGCGCGGAGGAGCATCGATGGCGACCAAGACAGCACGAGCGGAACTGCGGTTGTCCGAGCAGGAGCGGCTCCACATCGAGGCCGGGGCGGCAGCTGCAGGCACGACCCTCTCCGCCTTCATCATCGCCGCGGCCATGGAGCAGGCCGATGCCGCCATCGCCCGGTCGACCGTCACCGAGGTGCCCTCCGACTACTTCGACGAACTGCTCGGTGCCATCGATCACGCCGCTCCGGCTCCCGCCCTCGCTGCGGCCGCCCGCCGGGTGCGGCGATCGGGTCGTCTCGCGACGAGGTGAACCTGCGGATCGAGCCGTTCGATCATCACGACGTCACCTCCTTCGACTGCGGGAACGAGTCGCTCGATCGGTGGTTGCGGACCGCCGCTGCCAACTCCGCCGGTCATGGCACGCGGGTGTTCCTGCTCGTCGATCATGATCATCCGGCCGCAGTGAGGGTCCTCGGCTACTTCGCCGTGGCGCCTCACTATGTGGTCCGCACCGAGGTCGGTCGACGGATCGCTCGAGGTGCGCCGGAGCGGATCCCGGCGATCCTGTTGGCCAAGCTCGCGCTCGACCGCACGGTCCAGCGACAGGGACTCGGCACGGAGCTGTTGCTCAGTGCGCTCTCGCTGATGGTCGACGCGGCGCGCCGGGCCGGTGGTCGCCTCATCCTGGTCGATGCCATCGATGACGATGCCGTCGGGTTCTACCGACACCACGATTTCGAGGCGCTGCCCAGTGATCCCCGGCGCCTGGTGATCAGGATCAGCACGGTGGCGAGTGCGCTGGATCTTCCTTGGCCCTGAACCTGTCTGGCCAGCGAGACCGGGTCAGGCGTGGGCGAGTTGCATGGCCTCGGCGGTGAGCTCCACCGAACGGAGACGACCTTCGATGGTCGGAGCCTGATGGCACACCATCAGTTCGTCGGCATCGGCGAAGCGGGCGAAGTCCTCGAGCTGCGCCCGAACCACCTCCGGGGTGCCCACGGCGCGGTGCTGCATCATGTGGTCGATCTGGGCCCCTTGCGGGGAGGCGAGGATGCGATCGCACTCCGCATCGGACACCTCGACCCCGGGCCGCACGAGGAACCGGCGCAGCCGAGCCCGGCGGGTGACGAGCAGCTGACGTCGGGCCTCGGCCTCGGTGTCCGCGGCGATGACGTTCACCCCGGCCAGCACCCAGGGCCGGTCGAGCTGCGCCGAGGGCGTGAACCGCTGGCGGTAGAGCGCGACCGCTGACTGCAGCAGATCGGGGGCGAAATGACTGGCGAACCCGAAGGGCAGACCCAGCAGTGCGGCGAGCTCGGCGCCGAACATCGAGGAGCCGAGGATGTAGAGCGGCACATGGGTGCCCCGACCGGGCGTGGCGTGCACGCCGGGCACACGACTCTCGTCACCGAGGTAGCCCTGCAGCTCGAGCACATCGCGGGGGAACGATTCGGCGGCCTGCGGATCGCGGCGCATGGCCCCCATGGTGCGCTGATCGGTGCCCGGGGCTCGGCCCAGTCCGAGATCGATGCGTCCGGGATGAAGCGAGGCCAGCGTGCCGAACTGCTCGGCGATGACCAGGGGCGAATGGTTGGGCAGCATGACGCCGCCGGAACCGAGGCGGATGGTCGAGGTGTTGGCGGCCACATGGGCGATCAGCACGGCGGTGGCCGAGGACGCGACGGCCTCCATGTTGTGGTGCTCGGCGTACCAGACCCGCCGATAGCCAGCGGTCTCGGCGAGCTGCGCAGTGCGCACGCAGGCGTCGAGGCCCTCGGCCACGGTCTCGCCGGCACTCACGATGGCCAGGTCGAGGATCGACAACGGAAGGTTGGACACGGCGGGGCCTCACGGAGACGACGGACGTGATCGGAGGGTATCGGACTCGCGACGAGTCAGGTCACGGCGATGCCACGACGATGGAAACCGATCATGCCGGCGATCACCCCGAGCGCACCGATGAGCGACAACCACACCAGCGGCCAGGCCTGCAGCGGTTCGGCCGGCACCGCAGGCAGGAACTCGAACGGGGAGAGGTGCCGCATCCAGTTCGGCAGTTCGAGCAGTTCACCGAAGAACACCACGATCGCGGTCACCGACAACGGCACCCAGGACAGCATGATCGCCCTCGGCAGGAACCCGAACACCGCCACGACCAGTCCGATGAACACGAACGCGGCGGGCACCGTCACCAGTGCGGCGCGCACCAGACGAGGGATCTGACCGACATCGCCGGTGACCCGCGCGTAGGCCACACCCACGCCGAGCCCGGAGGCGATCATCAGCACCACCGTGCCCCCGGTGGCGATGGCCAGATGCGAACCGATCCAGCGCAGCCGACCGACCCGTCGGGACAGCACGAGCTCGAGATGACCCGATCGTTCCTCGTTGCTGGAGGCCAGCATGGCGGCGATGCCGAACCCGCCGGCCATCAGTCCGAGCATGGCCATGGCGGTGGCGAGGTACGAGTCGGTGATGCTGCCCCTGCCCATCTGGGCGAATACCTCGGCGAACTGCGGATTGTCCCGCGCCATGGCGTCGACGTCATCGGCGATGATCCCGAACACGTACCCGGTGATGAACAGCCCGATCATCCAGATGCCGATGAGTCCGCGCTGCAGGCGCAGGGCGAAACCGAACGGATCGGTGAGACTGCGCGCCGCGCGCTCCCGTCCCGGTCGCGAACCGATGAATCCCGAGCCGAGATCGCGATGGTCGGCCAACCAGAAGGCACCGCCGACGAGTGCCGCACCGACCATCACGCACACCGCCAGCGGCCACCATCGTTCATCGGCGAAGGAGCGCACCGACTGGGCCCACCCGATCGGCGACAGCCAGGTGAGCCGGTTGTGGCCGATGTCGCCCACGGCCCGGAGGATGAACGCCACCAGCAGCACCATCAACGAGGCCCCGGTGGTGGCCCGACCGGTGCTGAAGAACTGGGCGGCCGCCGCGGTCACGCCGATGAACACCAGTCCGACCGCCAGCATCGATCCCGCCAACGAGATCGACCCGAGCACGGGATAGCCGGCGAGGATGAAGGTGACCGCAGCAGTCACCCCGATGAGCACCTCGGTGGCCGCCACCACGACCATCGAGGCGCCTGTCGGCGCATGGCGACCCACCACCTGCGACAGCACCAGTTCGATGCGTTCGGTGTCCTCCTCGGCTCGGGTGTGACGGTTCACGAGGAAGATGCTGAGGATGGCGAGGGTGA
>JAGWYK010000104.1 GCA_018969405.1 Acidobacteriota bacterium | reverse complement strand
GCCTAGGTCGGGCATGGGGACTCCGGCGCGGCCGGGGCGCCCGGCGTCGGTGCCGACCAGAGGGTGCGCCGGGGGTCGTCCGGGCCTCGGGCGGGGGTCAGTAGGGTCACCCGCCGTGGCTCCCGTGACCGACCCGTTCCATCCCCGGTACTTCGACCAGCGGGATCTCGGCGATGAGCTGGACCGGGTCGGGGCGGTGTGCGCCGGATGTCGGGCCTGTGTGGAGCGCTGCGAGGCCTTCCCCCGCCTGTTCGAACTGCTCGACGGGGCGGCCGCCACGGGGCGCCATCGCCTGACCCCCGACGAGCAGCAGGTCGTCGTCGACGGGTGCTTCGACTGTGGTCTGTGCGTGCTGGCCTGTCCCGACGCTCCGGGGCGCAGCGACCGCGCCATCGATGTGCGGCAGCTGCTGCAACGAGCCCGTGAGCTGCGTCACCGCGATCACCCGCCCCCGGTCACCACCCGGATCGCCGCCGGTGCTCGGCGTCTGGTCACCCGGGTGTCCGATCCTCGGCCCCGCACCCGCTTCACGACCTGGATGGCGCAGCGGTCGTCGTCACCGAACGACGGTGCCCGACCGGTGGTGATGTTCCCCACCTGCCATGTCGAGCATCATGCGCCGGAGATCGGTCGCGCCGGGGTCGGGCTGCTCGAGCAGACCGGGGCCGACTGCCGCGTGCCATCGGGTCTGGTGTGCTGCGGCGCCCCGCAGCTGGCCGCCGGTGATGTGGCGGGCTTCGTGGAGTCGGGTCGTCGCAACGTGCGGCTGCTCACCGAGGCCCTCGGTGCGCATCGCTCCGACCGGGATGGCGATGCGGCCGACCGTGATCGGGTCGAGGTGGTGGTGCCGCTGCCGGCCTGTGCGGAGATCCTGCGGTCGCAGTACGTCCGGTACGTCGGTGGATCCGATGCGGAGCTGTTGGCCGAGGCGACGGTCGACCTCGCCGCCCACCTGCTCGAGCATCCTCCGTCGATGGCAGAGGCGACCTCGGAGCCGACCGGCGACGCCGGAGCGGTGACGCTGCATCTGCCCTGTCGGTCCCGCACGGCCCCGGCGGATGGAGCGATCGCCGAGCTGCTGCGACGCGACGGGTTCGAGGTCACCGAGGTGTCCGGCTGTCTGTCGCCCCGGGCTCCGCAGGCGATCCTCGCCGCTGCGGCGACCGAGGTCGCCGTGGCCATCGGCTCCCGTGGAGATGGCGTCGTGTCCAGCGCCTGTCCGACTGCGCTGGGTGCCATCGTCGCCTCGTCGACGATCGTCGGTGTGCATCCGCTGGAACTGCTCGCCCGGCACCGGGGACTGCTCGACAACTGAGACCTCGCCACCCTGATCGACCCGGGGGTCGACCGGGTTCCGGCCGGTGAGGTCAGTTTGTGTCCTCCACCGGATGGGGGAGATACTCACCCGTCCTCCCCGTCAGCGTCGGTCCGCGACGCTCCACAGGAATCCACGCCCTCCATGAACCATCCATGGCACACCAAGGCCGCTTGTCAGGGCCTCGCCCCCGAGATCTTCTACCCCCCGACCGACGATGAGGCCGATGCTGCCGAGGCGAAGGCGGTCTGCGGGGTCTGCACGGTCCGGGAACCCTGTCTGGAGTTCGCCCTGACGGTTCGGGAGAAGGACGGCATCTGGGGTGGGGCCACCGAGCGGGAACGCCGTCGTCTCATCCGTCAGCGCCGCCGCACCGCCTGAGGCGCGCCATACTCGGGCGATGACCGACGCCACCGACTCCGAACTCGACGCCCATGGTGGATGGTCGGGCCTGATCGGTGACCTCATGGCCGGGCACGACCTCGGCTCCGAGGCCGCCGCCGCGGCCCTGCGGGAGATCCTGCGCGGTGAGGCCACCGACGCCCAGATCGCCGCGTTCATCGTCGCCCTGCGCATGAAGGGCGAGACCATCGACGAGGTGGGTGGTCTGGTCGAGGCCATGATGGCCAGCGCCGCCCCCATCGTCCTGCCTCCCGGGCCCGAGGCCATCGACATCGTGGGCACCGGTGGAGCGCCGTCGCGACGCCGCCATGCCCTCAACGTGTCGACCATGGCCAGCTTCGTCGCCGCCGGTGCGGGCGCGCGGGTGGTCAAGCATGGCAACCGTCGGGCCTCGTCCACCTCAGGTTCGTTCGATCTCCTCGAGGCGCTCGGTGTGGCGGTCGAACTCGACGGCCCCGGCGTGGCGCGCTGTGTCGAGCGGGCCGGCATCGGGTTCTGTTTCGCCCGCTCGTTCCATCCGGCCATGCGCCATGTGGGACCGGTGCGCACCCAGCTCGGTGTCCCCACGGTGTTCAACTATCTGGGCCCGCTGTCGCATCCGGCACGGGTGAGTCGCCAGGTCATCGGTGTGAGCGATCCCCGGGTGGCCCCCACTGTGGTGGGTGTGCTCGCCGCCCGCGGTGCGCCCCGCGCCATGGTGGTCACCGGTGGGGACGGCATGGATGAGATCACCACCACCGGACCGAGCACGCTGCACGAACTGCGCGACGGCAGGGTGGCCACGCGCCCGTTCGATCCCGGTGAGGTCGGTCTGGCGGTGGTGTCACCCGAGGCGGTGGCCGGCGGAGATGCCGCCACCAATGCCGCCATCGCCCGACGGGTGCTCGCCGGCGAGTCGGGTCCTCATCGCGACATCGTGTGTCTCAACGCGGCGGCCGGTCTGGTGGTGAGCGGTCTGGTCGACGATCTCGGTGCCGGTCTCGCCGCGGCGCAGCGCTCGATCGACTCCGGTGCAGCCCGCGGCGTGCTCGACGCCCTCGTGGCCGCATGTGCGGATCTGGCTCAGTGATCGCGGGCCGGTGACAGCACCGGTGTGCGCCGCGGGCTGAACGAACGCACCGCCGGGAGCACGGAGGAGAGTTCTCCCTCGCAGTGGGTGATGGTGAGGTCCTCGGCGTTGCGGTCGAGCCAGGCCGCCACACAGGAGAACTCGTCGGCCAGTTCGCGGCCGAGAGGTGGCATGGCGCTCTGGACATCGGATCCGGAGCGGAGACGTTCGGGAGGCGCAGGGATCTCGAGGCGATCGACGTGGTCGCCGAAGGGCAGGCTGGTCGCGCCCGACTGCGGATCGCCCGGACCCCAGGCCCGCACCAGTCGACCGGCGCGGAGCTCGGCTCCGCTTCCATCGGGGAGCGCGATGCGCAGGTGGTCGGCGCGCCGCAGCCGATCGAAGCGTCGCTGGCGCCGCAGCGCCGAGGACAGCGCGTCGGCGCGATCGCGCACATCGGCCGCCTCCTCGAAGCGTTCCTCGGCGGCGAGGACGCGCAGTCGATCGGCGAGCGGGGCGAGCAGGAGATCGGGTTCGGTGGTGAGACCGCGCACCGTGCGTTCCACCACCGGCGCATAGTCGGCGGGGTCGACGGCGCCGGTGCAGGGGCACATCGAGACCCCGAGCTGGGCGGCGGTGCAGGCCGCGTCGCGGGGGGAACGAGCCGAGACCCGGGAGGCGCAGCGCCGCAGCGGGACCGAGGTGTGGATGGCGTCGATCACCCGCTGCGCGGTGCGGCGCGAGGGGAGCGGGCCGAGATGGAGATCGCCCTCACGACCGATGTCCCTGACGATCGACAGGCGCGGGAAGGTCTCGTGCAGGGTGAGACGCACGTAGACGTAGCGGGACCAGTCCTTGGCCTGACGGTTGTACGGAGGGTTGTGCTCGTGGATGAGACGCACCTCGTGCACCGCCGCGGCCAGTGGATGGGCATGCTCGACATGGTCGATGCGGGTGGTCTCCCGCAGCAGCGCGCCGACCTTGCGTCGTTCGTCGCCGGAGAAGTACGACCGCACTCTCGCCCGCAGGTTGGTGGCCTTGCCCACATAGAGGATGTCGCCGGTGGCGGACCGGAACAGATAGACCCCCGGGGTGCGGGGCAGGCCATCGGTGAGCCGCAGCTTGGCGGCCTGAGCGTGGCCGGCCATGGTG
>JAGWYK010000037.1 GCA_018969405.1 Acidobacteriota bacterium | reverse complement strand
CATGTCGTGGTGTCGTCGGGTCCTCCACGGCGGCCAACGCTACCAGCGCGATGACGACGAGTACTGTGCTGCTCGCCGCTGCGACCGAGGTGCCTGCATGGACGGACCGAACACGACCGACCCGTGGTACACCGAGCGTCTGCAGCGAAGTGGTGGCTCGTCTCTGCGTCGGTCCATCCCGGACCCGTATCGATGGAACCTGCGTCGACTCCGTCTCGGCCGGGTGCTCGACATCGGCTGCGGCGTCGGTCGGTGCCTCGCCTTCCTCGACGGCCATGGTGTGGGCGTCGACCACAACCCGACCTCGGTGGCCGAGTGTCGTCGCCGGGGATTCGAGGCCCACACCCCCGAGGAGTTCGCCACCCTCGAGGTGGGCCAGTTCGACACCCTCCTGCTGTCGCACGTCCTCGAGCACCTCGAGGCCGAGGCCGGCACCGCGCTCGTGGCCGAGCACCTCCATCGGCTCCGACCGGGAGGGCGGATCCTGCTGATCACCCCCCAGGAGGCGGGTCAGCGCTCCGATCCGACCCATGTGCGCTTCGTCGACGCCGAGGCATCGCGAGCGCTGCTCAGCGGCCTCGGGGCCACCGGGATCCGGTCCCGATCGTTCCCGTTCCCCCGGATCGTGGGTCGGGTGTTCGTCCACAACGAGACCCATGTCATCGGGACCCTCTCCGGACCCTCGGGGACCGCCGACTAACCTCGCTCGCGTTCCGAGACCTGCCGGGAAGCGTGCCATGGCCGAAGTGACCCAATCCGACACGATCGCCGGCGTCTACATCGTCGATCCCACCATCCATGGCGACGAGCGGGGTTTCTTCGTCGAGACCTATCGCCGTGAATGGTTCCCCCAGGGCCGCGAGATGATCCAGGGCAACCGCGGCGACCGTCAGGCCGGTGCGGTGGTCGGGCTCCACTACCACCTCCATCAGGCCGATTACTGGTACGTCCCCTACGGCACCGCCCGGGTCGTGCTGCACGATCTCCGGGAGGGCTCGCCCACCGATGGCGCCACCCAGTGGCTCGATCTCGGTCGTCAGCCCGATGGGACCCACTCCCATCGCGGCATCTTCATCCCGCCCGGTGTCGCCCACGGGTTCGGTGCGCTCACCGACATGACGATCACCTATCTCGTCGACGGCTACTACAACCCCTCCGACGAATGCGGTGTGGCCTGGGACGATCCTGACATCGGCGCCGACTGGGGTCTGACCGATCCCATCCTGTCGAATCGGGATCGCACCAATCCGCGTCGGCGCGACATCGCACCGCAGTGGCGCCCGCACATCGGACTGCGCCCATGAGACTGTTCGTCACCGGCGCCGCCGGATTCATCGGCTCGAACTACGTGCGCCATGTGCTGGCCACCACCGATGACGAGGTCACTGTCTTCGACGCCCTCACCTACGCCGGCAACCTCTCGAGCCTCGCCGATCTCGCCGACGATCCTCGGTACCGCTTCGTGCAGGGCGACATCTGTGACCGCGAGGCGGTGGCGGCGGCGCTCGACGGTCATGACGCGGTGGTGCACTTCGCCGCCGAGAGTCACGTCGACCGCTCGATCGTCGATCCCGACACCTTCGTGCGCACCAACTGTCTCGGCACCAACGTGATGTGCGATGTGGCGCGACGCGTCGGCGTCGACCGGTTCCTCCACATCTCGACCGATGAGGTCTACGGCTCCATCGAGTCCGGCTCCTTCGTCGAGACCGATCGTCTCGGGCCCCGGTCCCCGTACTCCTCCTCGAAGGCGGGTTCCGATCTCATCGCCCTCTCCTATGAGGAGACCCACGGCCTGCCCGTGATCGTCACCCGCTCCTCGAACAACTTCGGCCCCTATCAGTTCCCCGAGAAGGTCATCCCTCTGTTCGTCACCAATCTGCTCGACGGGCGCAGGGTGCCGCTGTATGGCGATGGGCTCAACATCCGGGACTGGATCTACGTCCTCGACAACTGTGCCGGGGTCGATCTCGTGCTGCGTCGGGGTGTCGTCGGCGAGATCTACAACATCGGAGGTGGCAACGAGACCACCAACCGGGAGCTCACCGAGAAGGTGCTCGCCCTGCTCGGGGCCGGCGAGGACATGATCGAGTACGTCGAGGACCGCCTCGGTCACGACCGCCGCTACTCGATCGACTGCAGCAAGGCCCGTGCGCTGGGATGGACGCCCGAACGTTCGCTCGACGAGGCCCTGGCCGAGACCGTCGAGTGGTACCGGGCCCACCGTTCCTGGTGGGAACCGCTGAAGGGCTGATGACATGCGCGTCCTGATCACCGGGGCCGGCGGTCAGGTCGGGCGCGAACTCGTCGCCGTGTTCGAGGCCGAGGGCCTCCACGAGGTCGTGGCCTTCGATCACGGAACGCTCGACATCGGCCGACGCGACGCCGTGCTCGGTGCCATCACCTCCGTTCGACCCGATGTCATCGTCAATCCGGCGGCATGGACGGCGGTCGACGCCTGCGAGTCCGATCCCGATCGGGCCTTCCGCGACAACGCACTGGCGGTGCGCCACCTGGTCGAGGGTGCTCGGCGGGTGGATGCCCGGGTGGTGCAGGTCTCGACCGATTACGTCTTCGACGGGACCAAGGCCGATCCCTACCGGGAATGGGACACCCCGGCGCCCCGTTCGATCTATGGGGCATCGAAGCTGGCGGGGGAGCGCGAGCTCGGCCCCGACGACACTGTGGTGCGCACCTCCTGGGTGTGCGGATACCACGGCGGCAACATGGTCAGGACCATCCTGCGTCTCGCCGATGAGCAGGACACCCTCCGGTTCGTCTCCGACCAGCGGGGACATCCCACCTTCGCCGATGACCTCGCCGGGATGATCCATCGCCTGGTCGTCGACGCCCGACCGGGCATCTTCCATGTCACCAACCAGGGCGCCGTGAGCTGGTTCGAGTTCGCCGGCGAGGTCCTGCGGGCCGCCGGGCTCGATCCGGAGCGGGTCGAACCGGTGCGCACCGCCGAGCTGGTCCCGCCGCGGCCGGCTCCCCGTCCGGCCAACTCGGTGCTCGACAACGCCGCCCTGCGACTCGGGGGCGTGGAACTCCTCGACGACTTCCGGGTGCCGCTGCACCGCCTCGTGGCGAGGCTCCGATCGTGAGCGATGCCCCTGTCCGGGTGGTGGTGCTGAACTACAACGGTGGCACCGACACCATCAGGTGCTTCGACCATCTCACGGCCACCGACTGGCCGGCCGATCAGCTGCAGCTGATCTGTGTGGACAACGGATCCACCGACGGCAGCGTCGAGCAGGTGCGCCGCAGGTTCCCGCAGGTCGAGATCCGTGCGCTCGGGACCAACACCGGGTTCCCGGCCAACAACGCCGCCCTGCGCGATCTCGAGGGGGTCCGCCATGTGGCCCTGATCAACAACGACGCCTTCGTCGAGCCGGACTGGTTGGCCCCGCTGGTCGAGGCGCTCGACACCGACCCCGGACTGGGCGCCGTCTGTCCGAAACTGGTGCTGGCTCCTCGGTTCGCCGAGGTGGAGTTCGAGGGACCGGTGCTGGTGTCCGAGGGGGGCGGGGGTCGCCGACTGAGTCTGCAGTTGCGCGGCTGTGCCGTCGACGGCGTCGATGTGTGGCGCGATCTCCATCTCGGGGCCGGCGGATGGGGACGGGAGGTCTCCTCGACCGGCTCCTTCGAATGGGTCGGACCCCGGGCCGTGATCCGCATCCCGATCCCCGGGTCGAGCACCGGCCCACCGGCCACGGCGGTGCTCCACACGGAGGCCGCCGCCGACTGCGAGGTCCTTCTCGACGGTTCGCCCTTCCGCGTGCGGTCCGGCGCCTCGACCATCACCTTCCCGCTCCCGGAGGCCACGGTCGATGTCATCAACAACGTGGGCTCGGTGGTGTTCGAGGACGGGTGCGGCGCGGATCGCGGGTGGCTGCGGCGCGATGCCGGGCAGTTCGACGAGCCGGCCGAGGTGTTCGCCTGGTGCGGTGGTGGGGTTCTGCTCCGGCCGGCCTATCTCGCCGATGTCGGTCTCTTCGACGAGTCCTTCTTCCTCTACTACGAGGACACCGATCTGTCCTGGCGCGGACAGGCCCGTGGGTGGCGCTACCGCACCGTGCCGAGCAGTCGTGTCCGACATGTGCATGCCGCCAGCAGCGGTGAGGGATCCGAGGTGTTCGCCTTCCACGTCGAACGCAACCGTCTGCTGATGCTGGTGAAGAACGCTCCCGCCCGTCTGGCGACGACACAGACCCTGCTGTTCCTGCGGGCCACCGCCTCGTACGCCCTGCGCGACATCCTCCGTCCGCTGCTGCGGGCGCAGCGACCGCGACCCATCCTCGTCCGCCGCCGGCTGCGCTCCTTCGTCGGATTCCTCCGCCTGCTGCCGGCCACCCTGCGGTCCCGGCGTCAGCTGCGCCGCCGGGCGCTCGTGCCCGACCGGAGACTCCAGAGGTGGCTGGTGGAACGATGACCATCCGCACCCCGAACGAACTGCGTGTCGCCGTCTACGACCGCTTCTGGTCGGTGGCCGGAGGCGGGGAGACCTACGCCGGAGCCATCGCCGAGGTGCTCAGCCTCGATCATCGCGTCGATCTCATCGCCCACGAACCCATCGATCTGATCTCGCTGCAGGAGCGGCTCGGGCTCGACCTCTCCCGGGTCAGAGTGGTCGTGGTCGACGACTGCGAACCCATCGAGCGCGTGTCGCGGGCCTATGACCTTCTGATCAACGCCACCTATCGGGACACCAGCAGCAACGGAGCCCGTCGCGGGATCTCCATCGTGCACTTCCCGCATCTGCCCACCGCCCATCTCGCTCCCTGGCAGGTGCGCATGATGGGGATCCTCCATCGTCCGGCCCGGCGGTCGATGGGTCCGGTGGAGTTCGACGCCGGATTCCATCCCGCCGATGTGATCCGCTGGCAGCAGGTGCGATGGACCAACGGTCGTGGGGTGCTGCGCACCACGGTCACCCCGTCGATGACCCGCACCCTGCGCATCGCCGTCGCCCGCTTCCTCCCCGACGGCACCGATCGTCCCGTCCGGATCGAGGTCGACGGCGTCGATGTGGCCTCGGTGACCGTGGTCGCCGCTCGGAACCGCCTCCAGATGCTGCGCCCCCAGATCATCTCGGTCCCCATCACCGGGGTGCGGGGCGGCAGCCTCGTCGAGGTGGTGAGCGAGACCTTCGTCCCCGACGACACCTCGGGCAACGGCGATCGACGACGACTGGGGTTGCCGGTGGTCCGGGCCGGGTTCGGGTCCGGTCCACTGGCCCGTCTGCTCGAACTGGTCTCGCTGCTGGCCGGCCCGCGACGTGGGCTGCCCTGGCTGGACTCCTACGACCGGATCGTGGCGAACTCGGGGTACGGCGCCCAGTGGGTGCGTCGGCTCTGGAACCGGCGCTGCGAGGTGCTGGTCCCGGCGGTCACCCAGCGCCAGGGCGGGGAGAAGCGACGCATCATCCTGTCGGTGGGTCGGTTCTTCGCTCCCGAGCGCGGCCACTCCAAGAAGCAGCTGGAGATGGTTCGGGCATTCGCCCGACTCTCGCCCGAGCACCCCGACTGGGAGCTCCATCTCGTCGGCGGCTGCGCGCCCCAGGACGAGCCGTATCTCGAGTCGGTCCGACGGGCGGCCGAGGGTCTCCCCGTGGTCATCCACGTCGGGGCCAGCGGGGCTGAGCTCGACGCCCTCTACGCCGAGGCATCGATCTACTGGCACGCCACCGGCCTCGGGGAGGACCTCGTCACCGATCCCGAACGGGCCGAGCATTTCGGCATCACCACCGTCGAAGCCATGTCGGCCGGGGCGGTGCCCATCGTCATGCGGGCCGGAGGCCAGCTCGAGATCGTGCGCGAGGGCATCGACGGCTTCTTCTTCAGCGATGTCGAGGGTCTGCTGGCGCGCACCCGGCAGGTCATCAGCGACGACGCGCTGCGCGACCGACTCCGGGTCGCCGCCGTCGAACGAGCCGAGCTGTTCTCCCGGTCGGCCTTCGAGCAGCGCCTGCGGGCCATGGTGGCCGAGGTGCTCCGCTGAGCACGGCCGGCCTGACCGCGTCGCGCTGGTAGGTTCGGGTCCATGTCCCGACCTCGGGTGGTGTTCATCTGCGCCGACACCGTCGGCGACCTGATGGCGGGGCCGGCGATCCGAGCGGTGGAACTGGCTGCGGTCATGGCTGCGGCGGGACATCCGGTCGTCGTGGCGGCGCCGACCGGCAGCGGTCTCCACCGGGCCGGGATCGAGCTGCGCACCTGGGGTGATCCGGCGGAACTGCGCCGGGCCGTCACCGACGCCGAGGTCATCGTGGTGTTCGCCGCAGTGCTCGCCGATCATCTCTGGTTGGCCGGACTCGGCGTTCCTCTGGTGGTCGACGCCTACGATCCGGGACTGCTGGAGACCCTCGAGCATCGGCGGGGCGAGCCGTACAACGCCCAGCGCACCTGGGTGGCCGATGCCGCCCGCCATCTGGTGGCGCCCCTGCAGGTGGCCGATGCCGTGCTGGTGGCCAACGAGCGCCAGCGTCATCTCACCCTCGGTGTCCTCGCCGCCACCGGTCGTCTCGGTTCGCGCATCACCGCCGAGGACCCGGCGCTCGAACGGTTCATCCTCACGGTGCCCTTCGGCCTGCCGGCCGTCCCGCCCGTGGCCGACCGCCGGCCCCTGCACGACGATGGTGATGCCGAGGGCGCCACCGACGCGGCCTTCGTCGCCTACTGGGGTGGGGGGCTCTACCCCTGGCTCGATCCCATCACGTTGATCGAGGCGCTGCCCCTCACCGCTGATCCTCGCATCCGGGCCGTGTTCCTCGCCGGTCCCCACCCGACGCCGGTGGTGGGTGAGCTCCCGTTGGTCGAGGTGGCCCGCGCCCGAGCCGCCGCACTCGGTCTCGGAGGCGACCGGCTGCGCTTCATCGATCACTGGATCCCCTACGGCGAACGCGGGGCATGGCTGGCTGACGCCGATGTCGGTGTCTCGCTGCATCACGCCCATCCGGAGACCGAGCTCTCGTTCCGCACCAGGGTGCTCGACTACATCTGGGCGGGGCTGCCCATCCTGTGCAGTGCCGGCGATGTGCTCGCCGAACTGGTCGCCGATCGCGATCTCGGCCTCGTCGTGCCCGCTGATGACGCATCGGCGGTGGCCGCGGCGCTGGATCGACTGGCCGCCGAGGATCCCTCCACGCGGGCCCGGCGTCAGGAGCGTCTCGCCGCAGTCGCCGACGAGATGGTGTGGTCCATCGTCGCCCGACCGCTGGTGGAGCTCTGTGCCGCGCCGACCCTCGCCGCCGACCGCCGGGTGCGGATCGAGGGTCCCGAGGGTCTGCTCGGCCGTCTGCGGAGGGCGCTGCGCATCATCCGGGGACGGGGAGAGGGTTTGGTAACGTCATCGGGCGCCTGACGCGAAGGGGCCCCGTGACCGCCGCGACCGAGATCTGGACATACCGAAACCTCATCTACAACCTCGCCCAGCGTGAACTGCGGTCCCGGTACAAGAAGAGCGTCCTCGGCTGGGCATGGTCCCTGATCAACCCGGCCTCCACGCTGGTGATCTTCAGCCTCGTCTTCGGCGTGTTCCTCAAGCAGGTCCCCCCGCCCTTCGGCAACGGCGACTCCGGGGTCTTCGCCCTCTACCTGTTCGCCGGCCTCGTCATCTGGAACTTCTTCAACGCCACCATCAACGGCTCGATCACGGCGCTGCAGAACTCGGGACAGCTGCTGAACAAGGTGTACTTCCCGCCGTCCTGTCCGGCCATCGCCAATCTGATGACCGTGGTGCTGCAGTCCTGCATCGAGGGTGGGATCCTCGCCGTGGTCATGATCCTCCTCGGCAACGTCTCGATCACCTTCCTGCTGTTCCCGTTCGCCATCCTCCTGCTGGCGCCCTTCGCCCTCGGCATCGGGCTCGCCGTGTCGATCTTCAACGTCTATCTGCGCGATGTCGGCTACCTGGTCTCCATCGGCATGAACCTGCTCTTCTACGCCACCCCGATCGTCTACCCGGTGAGCTCCATCCCCGAGGAGAAGTGGGGACTGCCGCTGCGCACGATCTTCTCGCTCAACCCGGTGGCCCAGTTCGTGGGCTGGTCCCGGGACGCCTTCTATCTGCTGCGGTGGCCCAGCCCCGCCAATGTGGCGGCCATGCTCGTGGTGTCCCTCGGCACCTTCGCTCTGGGATGGGCGATCTTCTCCTGGCGCTCCAAGAACGTCACCGAGGAGCTCTGATGGCCACCGATCAGCCGGCCATCAGGGTCGACCATGTCTCCAAGGTGTTCAGGCGCTACAAGGACCGTCCCGGATCACTCAAGGAGATGTTCACCAAGTTCCGCATGGAGCGCTACGAACAGTTCCAGGCGGTCGACGATGTCAGCCTCCAGGTCGAGCACGGGGAGGTGTACGGCCTGGTCGGCCACAACGGCTCGGGCAAGTCCACCCTGCTCAAGATGATGGCCGGCATCCATCGACCCACCACCGGCACCATCACCACCGATGGTCGGATCTCCGCCCTGCTCGAGCTGGGTGCCGGCTTCCACCCCGATCTGACCGGCCGCGAGAACATCTACCTCAACGCCTCCATCCTCGGTCTGCATCGCAAGGAGGTCGACCTGCTCTTCGACGGCATCGTCGACTTCTCGGGGCTCAGCGCCTTCATCGATTCACCGGTGCGTCATTACTCGAGCGGCATGTTCGTGCGTCTCGGGTTCGCCGTGGCGGTGCACGTCAATCCGCAGATCCTCATCGTCGACGAGATCATCGCCGTGGGCGATGAGGAGTTCCAGCGGCGCTGCTTCGAGCACCTCTACAAGCTGCGCAACAACGGCGTCACCATCGTGATGGTCACCCACAGTCTCGAACTGGTGCGCACCATGTGCGATCGGGCGGCCTGGCTCGATCACGGTCACCTGATGGCCGAGGGCCGGGCGGTGGATGTGGTCCGCCAGTACCTCGAGCAGGTCAACGTGGCCGAATCTGAGCGTCAGTTCGAGCTCGACCGCGAACGGGCCATGATCGAGGAGGAGGCCCGAGTTCGTGAGAGTCCGGTCGGCGCTCCGGCCGATCGTCCCGTGCAGCTCGACGAGATCGAGCTCATCGACCACAACGGCCGCGAGACCCGGTATCTCGAGACACATCGGGCCGCCACCATCCGGGTGAACTTCACCTGTCGCCAACCGGTGGCCCGTCCCAAGTTCTCCTTCTCCATCGAGACCCAGGCCGGCGTGCTGGCCTCCAACCAGGGCACCGCTCCCGACCACGGCGACCAGCCGCAGTACTCGGGCGCGGGTTCGATCGAGTTCCTCATGCCTTCGGTGGTGCTGGGTCCCGGCGAGTACACGCTGTCGGTGGCTGTGCACGATGCCGACGGCACCATGGTCATCGACAAGCGCGAACGCATCATCACCTTCCGGGTCGGCACCGACCTGCCCTTCACCGGCGTCACCGACCTGCTCGGCGAGTGGTCCGAACCCACCTTCGGGACATCGAGATGACTGAGGACGCGGTCGGAGGACCCCATGGAGTCGCCGGGGAGACGACGGGTGCGGCGGAGCGGCTGGCTCGGGTCGTGGCCCCCACCGACTCCACGGCTCGCGCGCTGCTGCGCATGGGTCGGCAACTGGCTCGTGACGGTCGCGAGTACGCCCCTCGCCTCCGGGAGGTCTGGGAGACCGCCAGCGACCCCATCGAGGCCCAGCCCCGCTACAGCGACTGGCTGGCCCGCCAGCGCGGTGATCGGTCTCGTTTCGAGGAGCGCACCGAACTCGGTCACTTCGCCGACCGGCGGGTGCCCCTGGAGGTCTTCGTGCTCGCCGAGGGTCCCGGGAAGGGCCTCACCGCGACCCTCGAGTCCCTCCTCGGCCAGTGGCACACCGACTGGACCGCCACCATCGTCGCCGCGGCGCCGGTGGCGGACCCGGAGGATCCTCGTCTCCGGGTGGTCGATGCCGGCACATCGGCCGCCCAGCGCATGGCGCAGTGCCTGCTCGACGGCGACCCCGATGCCCACCTCATCGTGCTCGAGGCCGGTGACCGACTCGAACCCGACCACCTCCATGAGGTGGCTTCGGCGGCCTGGGACCGGCCGACCGCGGAGCTCATCCACTGGGACGACGACCTCGTGCTGCGGCGGGGGTCGACCGAACCGTCCTTCCGGCCCTCCTGGTCCCCCGAGCTGCTGCTGAGCGCCAACCCCCTCGGTCGATCCTTCGCGCTGCGCCGTCGTCGCCTGGCGGCGGCCGGCGGCATCGATCCGGGCTCGGGCGACGGGATGTGGTGGGCGCTGCTGCTGGCGCTCGATCTCGCCGAGGACGAGGTGGCCCGCATCCCCCGCGTGCTGGTGCATCTGGTGCGACGGCCCCAGGTCGCTCCCGCCGCCGGTGCCGCCATCGTGGCCGCCGCTCTCGAGTCCGCCGGGCGGCGCGCCGAGGTGGTCCCCGCCGGGACGGCGGTGCGGGTGCGCTGGCCGCTCGCCGCGCCGCCGCATGTCACGGTCATCATCCCCACCCGCCACAACGTCGAGATGCTGGACACCTGTCTGCCCTCCCTCGCCACAACCGACTACCCGTCGTTCGATGTGCTCATCGTGGACAACGGTGGTCGCACGCCGGCCGCTGAGCAGTGGTACGTCGAGAACGCTCAGGGTCTCGACGTCGAGGTGATCTGGTGGGACGAGGAGTTCAACTACTCCCGGGTCAACAACGTCGCCGCGGCCCGAGCCAGGGGTGAGGTGCTGCTGTTCCTCAACGATGACACCGAGGTGGTGGACCCCGACTGGATGACCGAGATGGTCGGCTGGACCGAGCAGCCCGGGATCGGTCTCGTGGGTCTGCAGCTGCTCGACGGCGAGGGTCGCATCCAGCACGGTGGCGTGGTCATCGGGGTCGGCGGTTTCGCCGACCACCTCTTCCTCGGCCTTCCGCCGCACACCAGCACCATGTTCGGTTCCACCGACTGGTACCGCAACACGCTGTCGGTCACCGGGGCCTGCGTGGCCGTGCAGCGCTCGCTGTTCGAGCAGGTCGGTGGGTTCGACGAGCGGTTCGTCCTCTGCGGCAGCGACGTCGTGCTCGGTCTCGACATGCGCTTCCTCGGTCGCCGCAACCTGGTCACCCCGATGGTGCGGGTGAAGCACCTCGAATCGGTCACCCGAGGCACCTCCGTCCCCTCCGGTGACTTCTACGCCAGCTACTGGCGCTACCAGAAGTACCTCCGGGGCGGAGATCCGTACTTCTCGCCCTCCCTGTCCAACCGCACCGGTGCTCCCGAGCTCTCCCGGCGCAACGAGATCCCGGCCATCGAGACGGTCGGACCCCTGCTGGGTCGGAACTTCGCGCCCTTCCGGCAGACCTCGACCAGCCATGAGTCCGAGCTGCTGGCCCGCACCTGCCGGGCCGATGACGATCTGGTGGCCTCGGTGCGCGCCCTGCATGCCGCTCGGAGTGGCCACCTCGACATCGGATCCATCAACTGGTACTTCCCCGACATCGACAGCCCGTTCTACGGGGGTATCAACACGGCGCTGCGCATCGCCGACCATCTGCTGCGCACCCGGGGTGTCCACAGTCGTTTCGTGATCCAGGGCGACCCCAATCCGGAGTTCTTCCGCTCGGCGCTCGCCGCTGCCTTCCCGGCGCTGCTGGCCAGCGAGATCCACTTCCTGCGCGGGCCCGATGACCCCGATCTCGAGAGGATCCCGTACGCCGATGTCTCGATCGCCACGCTGTGGGTCACCGCCTACACCGTGGCTCGGGCCACCAACACCGCTCGGAAGTTCTACCTGATCCAGGATTTCGAGCCGTCCTTCTATCCCGCCGGCACCAACTACGCCCTCTGCGAGGAGAGCTACCTGCTCGGGCTCCACGGGTTGTGCAACACCCAGCGACTGCTCGACATCATGGTGCGCGAGTACCGGGCCACCGGTGGGGCGTTCATGCCGGCGGTCGATCCGCAGGTCTTCCACGATCGGGATCGGCGTCCCCTCGACCACGACGGGCCCGTCACCGTGTTCATGTACGCCCGTCCCGGACACTGGCGCAACTGCTGGGAGATCGCCGAGCCGGCGCTGGTGGCGGTCAAGCGGCGGTTCGGTTCTGATGTGCGCATCGTGACCGCTGGGTCCTGGGCCACACCCGACGATCGCGGTCTGGGCATCGAACATCTCGGGATGCTCGACTACCGCGACACCGGCGAGCTCTATCGTCGCTGCGACATCGGCATCGCACTGACGCTCTCGGCCCATCCGTCGTACCTCCCGCTGGAGCTGATGGCCTGTGGCACGCCGGTGGTGGCCTTCGACAATCCGGCCGGCGACTGGATCCTGCGCGATGGCCTCAACGCGGTGCGCTGCCGACGCACGGTCGACGCACTGGCCGAGGCGGTGGGCGGCCTCGTCGACGATCCCGGTCGCCGGGTGGCGCTGGGTGCTGCGGCCTCACGCACCATCGCCGATCGCTTCGCCAGTTGGCCCGAGGCCCTCGACGAGGTGCACGCCATCCTCAGCGATCCCGACGGTTGGCTCGGTCCGGCCCGTGGTGCCGCCTTCCCCTGAGTCCGACGGTTCCCGGTGCGTCAGTGCGCCGTGAACCGGTCGAGCAGCATGCGAGCGGCATGGGTGGGGGTGTGCCGACCGGTGGCCACTGCCGCCTCGGCCTCGGCCAGCATCGGGGCCACACCGGGATCGGCGCGGAACCGGTCGATGAGGGTGTCGCTGATCTCGCTCCAGAGCCAGGCGGTGGCCTGACGGGAGCGGGCCTCGGCGAGTTCACCCGAGGCCGACACGGCGTCGATGAACCGACCCACCGCATCCCAGATCTCCTCGATGCCGAGCCCGGTGAGCGCCGAGCAGGCCATGACCTCGGTGGCCCAGGCCTGCCAACGGGGCCGCAGCAGATGCACCGCCGCGGCGTGGTCGGCTCGGGAGCGTCCGGCGGCCGCCGCGAGATCGCCATCGGCCTTGTTCACCACGACCAGATCGGCCAGTTCCATGATGCCGCGCTTGATGCCCTGCAGTTCGTCGCCCCCGGCGGGGGAGACCAGCAGGGTGAACAGGTCGACCATGTCGGCCACCGCCACCTCGGACTGGCCCACACCGATGGTCTCGATGATGACGACGTCGAAACCGGCCGCCTCGCACAGCAGCATGGCCTCACGGGTGCGGCGGGCCACGCCGCCGAGATGCCCGCGGCCGGGGGAGGGGCGGATGAAGGCCTCCTCGCGGTGGGAGAGCTCGGCCATGCGGGTCTTGTCGCCGAGGATGGATCCGCCGGTGCGGCGACTCGACGGGTCGATGGCGAGCACGGCGAGTCGATGGCCGCGATCGATGATGTGGGTGCCGAAGGCTTCGATGAAGGTGGATTTGCCCACCCCGGGCGGCCCCGAGATGCCGATGCGACGCGAGCGGCCCGTGTCGGGCAGCAGGGTCTCGAGCACCTCATCGGCCAGTTCACGATGATCGGCGCGGGTGGACTCGGCGAGTGTGATCGCCCGGGCCAACGACCGACGATCCCCGTTCCGGATGCCGGCGATGAGGTCCGGCGCGGCGTCGGGGTCGCGGGTCACGCCCGGGTGCGTCGGTCGGAGATGAGACCGAGGACCTTGCGGGCGGCGGCGGGGATGTTGGTGCCGGGACCGAACACGGCGTCGACGCCGGCGGCGTGGAGCATGTCGTAGTCCTGGGGCGGGATGACCCCTCCACAGACCACGACGATGTCGCCGGCCCCGGCGGTACGGAGCTCTTCGATGAGCATCGGCACGAGGGTCTTGTGTCCGGCGGCCTGGCTGGAGATGCCGATGACATGCACATCGTGCTCGACGGCGTCGCGGGCCGCCTCGGCCGGGGTCTGGAACAGCGGACCCATGTCCACGTCGAAGCCGAGATCGGCGAAGGCGGTGGCGATGACCTTGGCGCCGCGGTCGTGACCGTCCTGCCCCATCTTCACCACGAGCATCCGGGGACGTCGACCCTCGGCCGCGGCGAAGGTCTCGATCTCACCCTGTAGGGCGGCGAAGTCCTCATCACCCTCGTAGGCATCGGCGTACACGCCGGCAATGGTACGTACCTCGGCCCTGTGACGACCGAAGACCGCCTCCATGGCATCGGAGATCTCCCCGAGGGTGGCCCGCGCCCGGGCCGCCTCGACCGCCAGGGCGAGCAGATTGCCAGTGCCCCGGGCCCCCTCGGTCAGTGCGTCCAGCGCCGCCCGGCAGGCGGCCTCGTCGCGACCGGCCCGCACCGCCGCCAGCTTCGCCAGCTGCTCCTGGAGGACCTTGGCGTTGTCGATGTCGAGCACGTCGACGGACTCGACGTTGTCGGGGACGTACTTGTTGACGCCGACGACGATGTCCTGGCCGCGGTCCACCCGGGCCTGCTTGCGCGCCGCGGACTCCTCGATGCGCAGCTTGGGCATCCCGGACTCGACCGCCTTGGTCATCCCTCCGAGCTCCTCGACCTCGCAGATGAGCTCCCAGGCGGCGTCGACCAGCGAACTGGTCAGCGACTCGATGTAATAGCTGCCACCCAGAGGATCGACGGTGTGGGTGACCCCGGTCTCGTCGGCGAGGATGAGCTGGGTGTTGCGGGCGATGCGGGCGCTGAAGTCGGTGGGGAGGCCGAGTGCCTCGTCGAAGGAGTTGGTGTGCAGGCTCTGGGTGCCGCCGAGCACGGCGGCCAGCGCCTCGACCGTGGTGCGCACCACGTTGTTGTAGGGGTCCTGCTCGGTGAGCGACACCCCGGAGGTCTGGCAGTGGGTGCGCAGCATCAGTGAGGTCGGCTTCTTCGGTTCGAACTCGCTCATCACCCGGTGCCACAGCACCCGGGCGGCGCGCAGCTTGGCGATCTCCATGAAGAAGTTCATGCCGATGGCGAAGAAGAACGAGAGCCGGCCGGCGAAGGCGTCGACGTCGAGACCGCTGGCCAGTGCGGCGCGCACGTACTCCTTGCCATCGGCGATGGTGAAGGCGAGCTCCTGCACCGCCGTGGCTCCGGCCTCCTGCATGTGGTAGCCGGAGATGGAGATGGAATTGAACTTCGGCATCTCCGTCGCGGTGAAGGCGATGATGTCGGCCACGATGCGCATGCTGGGTTCGGGCGGATAGATGTAGGTGTTGCGCACCATGAACTCTTTGAGGATGTCGTTCTGGATGGTGCCGGCCAGCTGGGCCCGGTCGACTCCCTGCTCCTCACCGGCCACGACGAACATGGCCAGCACGGGGATGACTGCTCCGTTCATGGTCATCGACACACTCATCCGGTCCAGCGGGATGCCGTCGAAGAGGATCTTCATGTCCTCGACCGAATCGATGGCGACGCCGGCCTTGCCCACGTCGCCGACGACATTGGGATGATCGGAGTCGTAGCCGCGATGGGTGGCCAGATCGAAGGCCACCGACAGGCCCATCTGCCCGGCGGCGAGGTTGCGGCGGTAGAACGAGTTGGACTCCTCGGCGGTGGAGAATCCGGCGTACTGGCGCACCGTCCAGGGTCGGTTGGTGTACATGGTGGCTCGCACGCCCCGGGTGTAGGGAGCGAACCCGGGCAGGGTGTCGACGTCGCCGAGGGCCTCGAGGTCGGCGGCGGTGTAGAGCGGCTTGACCGTGATGCCCTCGGGGGTCTGACGGGTCAGCGATGTCGGATCGGCACCCTTGAGGTCCTTGGACGCGGCGGCGGTCCAGTCGGCGAGGGTCGGGGGGTTCAGTTCGGGGGATTCCACCCGAGCAGACTATGAGGGGGACCCCTCGGGTGTCATGCTGACGGGGTGTCCACCCCGGTCCCCGACGCGCTGCTGCGGTTCGAGTCGGTCGGCGTCAGCCTCGAGGAGGGGCGTGACCTGCTCATCGGGGTGGACGCCGTGGTCCACGGCGGTCGCATCACGGTCGTCGCCGGACCGTCGGGGGCGGGCAAGTCCACCCTGCTGCGCCTCGGCGATCGTCTCGAGGTCCCCACCTCCGGGCGGGTCCTGTTCCGGGGCGTCGATGTGGCGATGCTCGATCCCTGCCGACTGCGTCGCTCGGTGGGGATGGTGTTCCAGCGGCCGGTGCTGTTCCCCGGCACCGTGGCCGAGAACCTGCGCGTGGCCGATCCGGCGGCCACCGAGGCGCGTCTCATCGCCGAGCTCGGGCGGGTCGGGCTCGGTGCGGAGTTCCTCGACCGGGTGGGCGATGACCTCTCCGGCGGTGAGGCCCAACGGGTGTGCATCGCCCGTACCCTCCTGACCGGTCCGGAGGTGCTGCTCATGGATGAGCCCACCTCGGCGCTCGACCCGTGGAGTCGGCAGAGCATCGAGGATCTGGTGCGAGTGCTGGCCGCCGAGGGGCTCGGCATCATGTGGGTCACCCACGACCATGCGCAGATGGAACGCCTCGCCGACCATCGGGTCGTGCTGCGCGGCGGACGGCGACTCCCCGCCGCCGAGGCCGAGCAGTACCTGCGCGAGGCCATCGGCGAGGATCAGCCATGAGCGCGACCAGCATCGGCTGGACCGGTCTGGCCGCGTCCTTCGTGCTCATCATCGTGGCCGTCGTCCTGTCGGTCTGGCAGCGACTCGACCTCTCGCGTTCCATCGCCTGGGCCTCGCTCCGCGCTGCGGTGCAGCTGCTGCTGGTGGGATGGGCGCTCCATCTCGTGCTCGATCCGGGGGCCTCGGTGCTGTGGGCCTGGGCCTGGGTGGTGGTGATGGTGGTGTTCGCCGGGATGACGCTGCGGCGCCGCGCCCCTGAGGTCCCCGGGATCCTCTGGTTGGGCACCGGTGCCATGGCGATCGTGATCCTGGTCAGCCTCGCGGTCATCTTCGGGTTCGGGATCTTCCCGGTCGAGGGCCGGACCATCGTCCCCCTCGCCGGGATGATGATCGGCAACTCGATGACCTCCTGCGTCCTGGTCGGTCGGCGCATCGTCGGCGAGTTCGCCGATCGTCGACCGGAGATCGAGGCCCGACTCGCCCTCGGGGTGCCATGGCCCGACGCCGCCCGACCCCACACCCGCGCCGCCCTGCGCACGGCGCTCATCCCGCAGATCGAGACCACCAAGGCCGTCGGTCTGGTGTTCCTCCCCGGCGCCATGACCGGGCTGGTGCTCGCCGGTGTGGACGCCGTCGACGCGGTCACGATCCAGTTGGCGCTCATGTATCTCATCCTCGGGTCGGTGGCCACGAGCGTCACCGTGATCGGTCTGGGTCTCACCCGTCAGCTGTTCACCGCCGACCATCGCCTGCGTCGCCTGGATCGTCAGGCGTCCTGAACGGTCACCGACCCGCGGTCGGTCGGGCGGGTCGGGCGGGGATGCCGAGCGGATGGACCGGTAGCGTGGGGTCCATGACGAAGCGGTTCGTGATCATCGGCGGAGGACCGGCGGGCAACAGTGCCGCCACCAGTGCAGCCCGGCTGGGGGCCGAGGTCACGATGATCGAGAAGGACATCGTCGGCGGCGCCGCCCACCTCTGGGACTGTGTGCCCTCCAAGGCCATGATCGCCACCGGTGGAGCGCTCACACTGATGCGCCACTCCCGAGCCATGGGCCTCACCGATGTCTCCGCCTCGCTCGACTTCGACGCACTGCGCGAACGCATCACCGCCATCCGCACCCGACTCGAGGCCTCCACCACCGGCCTGCTCGAGAGCCAGGGGGTGACCCTGGTGCAGGGCTCGGGTCGTCTCGTGGATCCCCACCGGGTCGCCGTCGACACCGACACCGGCTCGTTCGAGATCGAGGCCGATGTCGTCCTGCTCTCCACCGGGTCGCGACCGCGTCTGCCCGACTGGGCGGTCATCGACGGTGACCGGGTGCTGTCCACCCGCGACGCCTATCCGCCCAAGGTGCTCCCCGAGCACCTCATCGTGGTCGGCTCCGGCGTCACCGGGGTGGAGTTCGTGCACATGTTCTCCTCGTTCGGCTGTGAGGTCTCGCTGGTGGTGAGCCGCCAGCAGGTGCTCCCGCTCAAGGATCCCGAGGTCGCCGCAGCCCTCGAGGATGACTTCCTCCGGCGCGGGGTGCGTCTGCTGAAGGGGGCGCGGGCGGTGGGTCTCGAGCGCGATGCCGACAGCGTCGCCATCCTGTGCGACGACGGTCGAAGGGTCACCGGCAGCCATGTGCTGTTCGCCATCGGGTCACTTCCGAACCACGAGTCGCTCGATCTCGACCGCGCCGGGGTGGTGCACGACGGTGGCTATGTCATCGTGAACCACAACTGTCAGTCCTCGGTGCCGCACATCTACGCGGCCGGGGACCTCTCCGGCAAGCTCCCGCTCTCCTCGGTGGCGGCGATGCAGGGTCGCAAGATCGCCGAGCACGCCATGGGTCTCCATATCGGTCCCCATCGCCATATCGACTACGAGAAGGCAGCCTCGGCCATCTTCACCGTGCCGGAGATCGCCGATGTCGGACTCGCCGAGGCCGATGCCTTCGCCGAGGGTCGCAAGATCCGGGTCACCAAGGTGCCGTTCTCGGCCAATGCCAAGGCGCTGATCGATGAGGACCCGCGCGGCTTCGTCAAGATCATCTCCGATCCGGCCACCGGTGTGGTGCTCGGGGGATCGATCGTCGGGCGCAACGCCGCCGAGCTCATCGCCGTGGTGGCCCTCGCCGTCACCGCCGGCCTGAAGGTGCAGGACCTCTATGAGAGTCTCTTCGTGCACCCGTCGCTGGCCGAGGCCATCTCCGATGCCGCCGAGTGAGGTGCCCGAGACCACCCCGCGGCGGCCGAGCACCGCTGCGGACTTCCCCCGCTCGGGTCCCTTCAGTCTGGCGGCGCCGGGTCCCCGGTTCGCCGCCCGCGCCGTGGATCTGCTGGTGGTGGGCTTCCCGGCGCTGCTGATCATCGTGGTCACCACCGCGGTCCGCAACGCCCAGCTGGAGTTCGATCTCCCGCTCTGGCTCGGTCCTTCGGTGTTCGTGCTCGGCTCCCTCTACGAGTTCCTCGGTGTGGTGACCACCGGCCGCACCCCGGGGAAGTGGCTCTTCGGACTGCGCGTGGTGCGCATGCTCGACGGTCGGCGTCCCACGGCGGTCCAGGCGCTGCTGCGGGGGATGGTGCCGTGGATGTTCGTGGCCCTGCCCCTCGGCATGCTCAGCGTCCCCGTCGTGCTGCTGGTCTACGGGACCGCCATCGCCGGTGAGCTGCACCGTGGTGTGGCCGATCAGGCCGGTGGCACGGTGGTCATCAGCACCCGTTGAGCGGTCGGCACCGGCGAGGCGCCTAGCCTCTCCGTCGACGAGGGGAGGGTCGATGGTCGGTTCGGCAGATGAGGTGTCGCCGGTGCTGCGGGTGGTCCAGTGGACCACCGGCAATGTGGGTCAGCGCTCGGTGCGGGCGGTGCTGGCGAATCCGCGCCTCGAACTGGTGGGTTGTTATGCCTGGGGTCCGGAGAAGGTCGGTCGGGACGTCGGTGAGCTGTGCGGCCTGGCGCCGATCGGGGTGGTCGCCACCGATGACATCGACGCCCTGGTGGCCCTGCGTCCCGACTGCGTCGTCTACAACCCGAAGTGGCCCGATGTCGATCACATGGTGCGCATCCTCGAGGCGGGCATCAACATCACCGCCACCGCCGGGTTCATCACCGGTCACGCCCTCGGTGCCGACCGCGCTCGCATCCTCGCCGCCTGCGAGCACGGGGGCAGTTCCATCTTCGGCTCCGGGATGAACCCCGGCTTCGCCAACCTGCTCGGACTGGTGTCGGCCGGACTCTGTGACCGCATCGACGCCATCCGCATGCTGGAGTCGGTCGATTCCACCGGGTACGACTCCGCCGACACCGAACGCTCGGTCGGCTACGGCCGTCTCCCCACCGATCCCGAACTGCCGGCGCTCATCGAGCGGGGGACCGCGGTGTTCGGCGATGCCGTGCATCTCGTCGCCGATGCGCTCGGTGTCGAGCTCGACGAGGTCCGCTGTGAGACCGAGGTCGCCATCACCACCGCGGACCTCGATCTGGGGTCATGGTCGATCGAGGCGGGCCGCGTGGCCGGTGTGGCCGCCAGCTGGCAGGGCTGGGTCGGCGGGCATCGCCTCATCTCCTGTGATGTGCGCTGGCGCAAGGGTCGCACCCTCGAGCCCGACTGGCGCGTCGAGCATGGCTACATCGTCGAGGTCGACGGCATGCCGGCGGTGCGCACCAGACTCGAGGTGCACCCACCCGCCGACTTCGTGGCCCATTCCTTCTCGGACTACATGGTGCTGGGCATGGTGATGACAGCCATGCCGGCGATCAACGCCATCCCGTCGGTCTGCGCCGCAGACCCTGGGATCGTGACCTACCTGGATCTGCCGCTGCCCGCGCCGAGGGGTTGGGTGTCTCGCTGAGTCAGGCCGCTGCCGTCATTCGATGACGACGACGACGTCGCCGGCGCCCACGGAGTCGCCCGCGGCCACCTTGATCTCCTTGACCGTGCCGGCCTTCTCGGCGGCGATGTTGTTCTCCATCTTCATGGCCTCGAGCACGCAGACCGTGGCCCCCGCCTCGACCGACTGGCCGATCTCGACGAGGATCTTGACGATGGTGCCCTGCATGGGCACGGTGACGGCGCCGGAACCACCGGCGGCGCCGGCGGTGCCGCCCCCGCCGCTGCGCCGGGGTTTGGCCGCTGCAGGACCCGCACCGGCCACCACGGCGCCGGCCTGGGACTGGGGCACGAACACCTTCACCGAGAACCGCTTGCCGTTGACCTCGACGTCGACATCGCGCTGGACCTTCGGCTCGGCATCGGCGTCGGACACGGCCGGACCGGCGGTGACGCCGGTGAGATCGAGGGTGTCCTCGACCCATTTGGTGGAGTGGGTGGCTCCGGCGAAGTCGGGGTGCTCCAGGATGGCGATGTCGGCCGGGATGGTGGTGGCGATCCCCTCGATGCGGAACTCCCGCAGGGCGCGCAGCGTGCGGGCGATGGCGGTGGGACGATCCTCACCCCAGCAGATGAGCTTGCCCACGAGGTTGTCGTAGTACTGGCTGACGGTGTCGCCGGACTCGTAGCCGCCGTCCCAACGGGTGCCGAAACCGGCGGGCGGCACCAGCGTGGAGATGTCGCCGGGGGAGGGGAGGAACTTCCCCTCGGCCGGATTCTCGGCATTGATGCGGACCTCGATGGCGTGACCCGACAGCGTGATGGAGTCCTGGGTGAACGACAGCGGCAGACCGGAGGCGACACGGATCTGCTCGGCCACGAGATCGATGCCCGAGACCATCTCGGTGACCGGATGCTCCACCTGCAGGCGGGTGTTCATCTCGAGGAAGTAGAACTCGCCGTCCTGGTAGAGGAACTCGACGGTGCCGGCGTTGACGTAGCCACAGGCCTTGGCGACCTTGACGGCGGCCTCGCCCATGGCCTGACGGATCTCGGCGGGGAAGGACGGTGCCGGGCTCTCCTCGATGAGCTTCTGGTGCCGACGCTGGGCCGAGCAGTCGCGCTCGGCGACCCAGACGCAGTTGCCATGGGTGTCGGCGATGATCTGCATCTCGATGTGGCGGGGCCAGGTGAGGTACCGCTCGACGTAGCACTCGTCGCGGCCGAAGCCCTTGAGGGCCTCGCTGCGGGCGGAGTCGAAGGCCTCGGCGGCCTCTGCGGCGCTGCGCACCACACGCATGCCACGACCGCCGCCGCCGTAGGCGGCCTTGATGGCGATCGGCCAGCCGAACTCCTCGCCGAAGGCGATGACCTCGGAGGCGTCGTTGAGGAACTCGGTGGTGCCGGGCACACCGGACACGCCGGCGGCCTGGGCGGCGATGCGGCTCGAGACCTTGTCGCCCATGACCTCGATGGCCCCGGGGGGCGGTCCGATGAAGGTGACACCCCGCTCGGTGATGGCCCGGGCGAAGTCGGTGTTCTCCGAGAAGAACCCGTAGCCCGGGTGCACGCCGTCGGCACCGCTCCGCTCGATGATGTCGAGGATGACCTCGGTGTTGAGGTAGCTCTCCGAGGCGGCGGTGCCGCCGAGGGCGTAGGCCTCATCGGCGAGTCGCACATGGAGGGCGTCCCGATCGAGATCGGAGTACACCGCCACGGTGGCGATGCCCATCTCCTGACAGGCGCGGATGACACGGACAGCGATTTCGCCGCGGTTGGCGATGAGGATCTTCTTGAGCACGCCCTATTCTGACCCAGATGCAGGGGTCCTTCGCCACCTCAGCCGTTCCGGGCACGCGGTTCACCGAGATCCGCTGGGTCCCGGAGACCGGCTCGACCAACGCCGATCTGCTCGCGGCCGCCGCCGCAGGCGCCGCGGAGGGCCTGGTGCTGGTCGCAGACCATCAGACCGCAGGCCGGGGCCGTCTGGATCGCAGCTGGGTCGCCCCCCCGGGATCCTCCCTGCTGGTGTCGGTGCTGCTGCGCCCCACCCTCGCCCCTGATGCGCTGTTCCTGCTCACGGCGGCAGCTGGGGTGGCCTCGGCCGAGGCGGCCGAGACCGTGGCCGGGGTGCGGGTCGGGCTCAAGTGGCCCAATGATCTGGTGGCGGTCGGACCGCCGCTGGCCGATCGCAAGCTGTCCGGGGTGCTGGCCGAGTCCTCGGTCACCGACGGAGAGGTCCGGGCCGTCGTGGTCGGCATGGGGCTCAACGTGAACTGGCCGGCCGAGCTGCCCGAGGATCTCGCCGCCACCGCCACCTCGCTCGACCATCTCGCCGGCCATCCGGTCGACCGTGAGGCGCTGCTGGTGGCGTGGCTGCGCCGCCTCGACCACTGGATCGACGCCATCGAGGCCGGTCCCGACGGTCGACGTTCGCTGGTCGACCAGCTGCGGGAGCGTTCGGCCACCCTCGGGCGCGCGGTGCGGGTGGAGCTGGCCTCGGGGGTGGTGGAGGGCGAGGCGGTCGCCATCGATGAGGACGGTCATCTGCAGGTCGCCACGGCCGGTTCGGCCGAGCCGCTGGTCGTGGCCGTCGGCGACATCGTGCATCTGCGGCCGGTGTCCTGAGCCGAGTTCCATCGATCCGATCCGGAGATCGGACGGCGGGACGGCGAGCGCCCGCCGATCAGTCCACGGCGTCGAGCGCGGTCCGGGCGCGGTCGATGGCGGGAGCCACCGGATCCAGTCGGCGATCGTCGAGACGTTCCACGCCGACCACTCCGTTGGTGGAGGAGGTGATGAACGCCGCCTCACAGCGGCGCAGGTCCTCACCGGTGAGGGTGGCCTCGACCGCGGCGCCGCGTTCGAGCAGCACCTCCCGGATGATCCCGGGCAGGCAGCCGGTGGCCAGCGACGGGGTGACGACGACC
>JAGWYK010000103.1 GCA_018969405.1 Acidobacteriota bacterium | reverse complement strand
TTCGGCGGCCTTGGCGCGGGCGGCCTCGGCCCGCTTGCGGAGATGTTCGGGGATCTCGGTCATGGTGTGGTCTCCTCGATCACAACGGTCCGGAGATGCCACCGTCCTTGCGGACCCGCCAGAAGTGGATCGCAAGGAAGATGACGGTCACGAACGGGACGAACAGCACATGGAGCACGTACCAGCGGAGCAGCGTGTCGGTGCCGATCTCCTTGCCGCCGAGCAGCACGAAGCGCACCTGATTGCCGAACACCGGGGTGTAGCCCATCATGTTGGTACCCACGGTCACGGCCCACAGCGCCAGCTGATCCCAAGGCAGCAGATAGCCGGTGAACGACAGCAGCAGCGTGAGGGTGAGCAGGATCACGCCGATGACCCAGTTGAACTCACGGGGCGGCTTGTAGGCCCCGTGGTAGAAGACGCGCGCCATGTGCAGGAACACCGACAGCACCATGAGATGGGCCGCCCATCTGTGCATGTTGCGCACGAGCAGACCGAAGGTGACCGAGGTCTGCAGGGTGTAGATGTCGTTCCATGCCTGCGCCGCGGTGGGTCGGTAGAAGAACATCAGGAAGATGCCGGTGACCGTGAGCAGGATGAACAGGAAGAAGCTGAGCCCGCCGAGGCAGAGCGTGTAGCTGACCTTCACCGCGTGGCGCTTCACCTTCACCGGGTGGAGGTGGTACAGCACGCTGTTCATGATCACGTAGGACCGGTTGCGAGGACTGTCTGTGTAGCCCTTGCGGAACACCGAGCCGGGCCGGAAGATCGAGTTCCAGGCCTGTGAGCCCTGCGTCTTGTCGACGAGTTCGCTCACCCGATCGGCAGGGGACTTCTTCGGACGCTCCATGGTCTTAGCCAAGGGACTTCTCCATTGCTCTGGTACTGGGAAGACAGGGATGGACGGTCATGGTGCTCACCCGAGACGCATGCCGTAGCCGTAGCCATGGGTGGGCATGCGCTGGTGGGGATCGCCATCGGCAGGGGCGTCGCCGACCTTGCCGAGGATGATCACGCCGGTGGGGCAGCGGTCGACGCAGAGGGCACAGCGGGTGCAGACGTCATCGTCGATGAGGAACACGGACTGATCGCCGGGATCCTCACCGGGGAGCTCGGTGCCGAGGGCCTCGGCGATGGAATCGGTGCGGACGAGATGGATGCACTTCCACGGGCAGATGTCGACGCAGCCTTCGCAGGTGATGCACTCGGACTGGTCGATATGGATGAACTGCTTCGGCTTGACAGCCTTGGACAGCCATGCCGCGTCGACCTCCTGGAGCTGGTAGTCAGCCCGGAACTCCGGCATCGGGGGATTGGCGTCGACGCGTGCCACCGGGATCAGCCCTTCCGGACCAGCGGACGGCCGTAGTCACTGGTGGCGACGATCTCGGCGGTGGCCGCCGCAGCGCGCTTGTCACGCTTCTGCCACCAGATCCACAGCCCGATCTGGGCGCCGAGGAACACGACGTAGATGAGCACAGCGATGAGATCGCGCAGCGTCTGGTAGGAGATCGTGAACGGGAACCAACCCCCGAGCGCCTGCGGCTTGACCACGTCGCCGGGGCCGAAGAGCAGTTTGTCGGGACGCCAGTTGAGTTCGTTGTCGGCCCAGGTGAGCCAGAGGTGCGGGATGATCCCGTAGAACCACACGAACAGGAAGAACGTGTAGACCGACGCCACCATGGCCTCACCCCAGGTGAGCGGGGTGCCGACGGGACGTCGCTTGGCGAAGGGGACGACGAGGGCGGTGAGCCCGATGCCGATCAACAGTGCGGTGATGAGCGCAACCACCCGGGTTGGTCCTCCCTCGTGAACGTTCTCACAAATCGTAACTGCGGTCCGGTGCCCCTGAGACCTCGAGCCGGGCGACCGGTCCGCACGTCGAGGGGCGTGATCGATTGTCTACCACCCGCGAACGGAGGGCGTGACATCCACCGTCACGCGTCACATCCCCTCCGCGGGGTCGCCATGAGCGACGCGCGCGGGCGGACGGTCCGTGCCGTGATGCTTGGCCCGGGCGCGCTCGGATCGTCTAGGTTGAGAAGCGCACTCACCTCGACCTCGGCCGCCGGGACACCGGCCGTCGGGTCGGGGCCGCCTCATCCGACTCCCTGCCCTCCGGAGGAGCTGTGACCGAAGTTCCCGAGCATCTGCTCAAGCGCTCCCGTGACCGCCGTGCCGCCCTGAGTGGTGAGGCCCCGAGCGCTGACGCTCCGGCCGCTGCCGCGTCCGACGCCGGCTCGGGGGCCGTCGAACCCGCTGCACCCACCGCACCGGCCAAGGTGGCCGCTGCGGCGCCGGCCGTGGCCGCCGAGCCCGAGTTCGTGCCGCCCTATGTGGAAGCGGCCCTCAAGCGCAAGAAGATCCCCTTCTGGGCCATGCCCGTGCTGGCCTTCCTGCCCGTGTGGGTGTTCATCTACATCGGTGGTCTCTCCCCCGCCAGCGACGGCAAGCCCACCCAGCTGGCCCTCGGCCAGCAGATCTTCGCCGCCCAGTGCGCCGGCTGCCACGGCTCGGCCGGCGGCGGCGGCGTGGGCCGCCCGATGAACGAGGGCAACCTCATCAAGACCTTCCCCGACATCATCGGTCAGCTCGACTTCGTCTGGCTGGGCAGCAACGGCATCGGCCCGGCCGGCACCCCCTACGGCGATCCCAACCGGGAGGGCGGCCAGCACGCCACGCTCAGCTACAACGGCAATCCCATGCCGGCCTTCAACAAGTCGCTCAAGCAGTCCGAGCTGCTCGCCGTGGTGCGCTACGAGCGCGAGGTGCTCTCGGGCTACAAGATCGACCCCAAGCAGATCGACGCCAAGGGTCAGCTCACCTACGGCAACGGCAGCCCGTACCTCGACGCCGAGGGTCAGCTCATCACCCCCGAGGGCAAGCCGCTGTTCGACGCCGACGGCAAGCTCACCATCCAGCCCAACTGGACCATGCCGGTGGGCAGCTGACCCTCGTCGCGCCGCTTCGTCCTCCGCATCCAGGACCCCGCTGCGGCGGGGTCCTGTCGCGTCCGGGAGTCGCGTCCTCGGGTCGGAGGTGAGCGCCGGAACCCCTCGTGGGCACCGGGCGGTGGATCGGTGGGTCAGCCCCGCTCGGCCGAGGTGGCGACCACCAGCGCCGCCTCGGCGGCGGCGGTGGCGATGGCCTCCAGGATGGCGTCGTCATGGGCCAGACCGGGGAACATGACCTCGTAGGCCCCGGGGGCGATGGCGACGTCGCGGTCGAGCATGGCGTGGAAGAACGCGGCGTACATCGACTCATCGGTGGTGCAGGCCGTCTCGTAGTCCACCGGTGCCTCGGGCCCGAAGAAGAGCCCGACCAGCGTGGCGACGCGGGGCACCTGCGCGACCACACCGGCGGCGGCGAATGCGTTGGCCAGTGCACCGGCGAGACAGTCGGCCCGTGACTCGATGAGGGCATAGGCCTCCTCGTCGAGCAGCTCGAGCGCGGCCAGACCGGCGGCGGTGGCCAGCGGGTTCCCCGAGAGCGTGCCGGCCTGGTACACCGGTCCGAGGGGCGCCAGATTGTCCATCAGCTCGGACCGGCCGCCGAAGGCTCCGACCGGCAGTCCGCCACCGATGATCTTGCCGAAGGCGGTGAGATCGGGGCGTACACCGAACAGCGCCTGGGCACCGCCCCGGGCCACCCGGAATCCGGTGATGACCTCGTCGAAGATGAGCAGGGCGCCGACGCGATCGCATTCGGCCCGCAGACCCTCGAGGAACCCGGGCACCGGGGGGACGAGGCCCATGTTGGCGGCGCAGGGCTCGACGATGACGGCGGCGAAGGACTCATCGAGGGTGGGGACCACGTTGTAGGGGGCCACCACCGTGTCGGCGATGGCACTGGCGGTGACACCGGCCGAGGCCGGGATGCCGAGCGAGGCCATGGCCGTACCGCCCGAGATCAGCAGACCGTCGCTGTGACCGTGGTAGTTGCCGGCGAACTTGAGCAGCTTCGACCGGCCGGTGGCGCCGCGGGCGACACGGATGACGCTCATGGTCGCCTCGGTGCCGCTGT
>JAGWYK010000102.1 GCA_018969405.1 Acidobacteriota bacterium | reverse complement strand
TCGGGTTGGCGCATCGTCTACAACACCCGCACCGCCGAGGGGAAGGCCGCCGTCTCCTCGGGCACCGTGTACGTGCCCACCACCCCCGCTCCTGCCGGTGGTCGCCCCGTGGTGGCCTGGGCCCATCCGACGCTCGGCACCGGGCAGAGCTGCACGCCCTCGCAGGCCGCCGATCCCACCACCGCCATCCCCGGTTTCGCACAGATGATGGCCAACGGATGGGCTGTTGCCAGCACCGACTACACCGGTCTCGGCACCGATGGGGTGCTGCCCTATCTGATCGGCGTGGGTGAGGCGCGCAACGTGATCGACTCGGTCCGAGCCGCCCGCGAGCTCCCGGGCACCGATGCGGGAACCACCTACGCAGTCTGGGGCCATTCCCAGGGCGGTCACGCCTCGCTGTTCACCGGCGACGAGGCCTCCTCCTACGCGCCCGAGCTTCGTCTCGTGGGCGTGGCCGGGGCCGCTCCGGCTGCGGAGCTCTCCTCCCTGGTGAGCCTGCAGTGGCAGAACTCGGTGTCCTGGGTGATCGGTTCGGAGGTCATCGAACTCTGGCCGGAGTTCTATCCCGGACTCTCGGCGAGTGCGATCGCCACGCCGTTGGCCATGCAGAACGCCGCTGCCCTCGGCGCTGTGTGCATCACCAGCAACATCGATGCGCTCGTCGCCTCCTACGGCTCGGTGCTGACCCAGCCGTTCTTCTCGGTCGATCCCGTCACCGTCCCCGACTGGCGGGCTCAGTTCGACGCCAACACACCCTCGGCCGATCGTCGGGTGCCGGTGCTGGTCGCCCAGGGACTCGAGGACACCGTCGTGCTGCCCGCCACCACCGCACAGCTGCAGCAGGACTGGTGCGCGGCCGGTGCCTCGGTCACCGTTCAGTGGTATCCGACCGCCGATCACTTCACCGTGCCGAGCCTCGCGGCGCCGAGTGCCATGACCTGGATCCAGCAGCTGTTCGCCGGCCAGTCCCCCGGGGACACCTGCGGACAGACACCCCCGGTGACCCCGGCGACCGAACCCCCGCCGGCGGACTGATCCGGCGCTGTCGGTCCGATCGGCTGGGGGAGCTCTGCGAGACGAGATCGCCTCTTGGTCTCGGTCGATGGGCAGGACACGTGGGATTCAACTGAAGGTGATCGTCACGCTCCTGGCTGTGTTCATGCGCACCACGCAGGTGGCCGCAGTGCCCGAACAGGCTCCTCCCCAAGCGACCACGGACCTCCCGGGACCCGGATGGGCCTGCAGGGTGATGCGCGGATGCCAGTCGGAGACCGAGCATCTCGTGGCCGGGAGCCCGTCCTTGAGGCCGCACTCGATGTCAGGGATCGAGGCGCTCACATAGCCGCCACCGGTGACGGCGACAGTCACCATGCGCATCGGGCGGAACACCGCCACCGCCGCGCGCGACTGGTCGAGCCTGATCGTGCAGGTGGGGTTGGGCGTGGGCTCGGAGGTGGCGTTGGCCGAGTCGCAGGGGCCCACCCAGAAGGCGAGCGCACTTCCGGGGGTGGGTGTGGCGGTGAGGGTGATGGTGGCGTTCATCGTCGCCGTCGCGCTGCAGGAGGTCGTGCAGTTGATGGCCGGGGTCGGGGCGCTGACCCGCCCGGCGCCGCGCACGTCGACGGTGAGTCTCGGGTTCGTCGTCGAGATCGTGTAGGCGCCGAGACTCCCGTAGTCGCTGTAGCCGGTGGTGAGGCGATCGCCTCGACCGACACCCTCGACCTTCAGGAACACCTTCTGGGCCACCGGCAGTGTGTGGTCGATGGCTGCTCCCAGACCAGTGGCGATGAAGTCGCCGCTGTTGGGATGGAGGTCTCCCGATGCGGGGTCGTTGCTGGCCAGTTGGGTCCCGGAGGCGTTGAACAACCTGACCTTCAGGTCGAGGTTGGGACCGTGCAGGGCCGGGTCGACCTGGAGGTGCAGAGGACCGGCGGGCGCGTTGATGGCGAAGGTGTCCACATCGGTTCGAGAGGTGATGACGCCCCGGTAGGGAATGGTCGGGTCGATGGTCCGGGCCGTCAGGAACCCGCTCCCCGCTTCGTCGGTGAGAAGGGGCGCGCCATGCGAGGCGATGATGGCGACATCGTCCTCGGTCTGGTTGGCCCCGGCGTAGTCGCCGATGCTCCACTGAGCGATGGGCAGGGTGCGTCCCCCGCCCATGATCGGTGACCAGATCCCCTGACCGCTGTAGTACGCGGAGCCATCGGTGCTGCCGTCGTGATGGAGGCCGAAGGTGTGGCCCACCTCATGGGAGATGGTCTGGGCGATGTACACCGCCGGTGCGCCCTGGGCGAAGACCCACGCCGGGCGGGTCGCCGCATCACCTCGGGTGAACACGTCGACGTAGGCGATGCCGGCGCAGGCCGATGCACAGACATTGGTGATGCGATCGTTGGTGATCCTCGCGACCATGCCGAAGGTGTCGTCGGCGGGTCCGGTCTTGAGGATGGCGTCGGAGCCGAGATCCTTCAGCGTCACATTCACATCGAACGGTGCGTAGTCCTCGGCGACGATCGCCCAGATCTGCTGGAGCAGCTCGCGTTCGTAGTCGTCGAAGGTGGTGGGACTCCCGTCACGATCCCAGGCGGGCACCCGGATCGTGTCGTTGTTCTTGTTCCACATCGTGTTGGTGACTGCCCCGCCGCGCACATCGAGGTAGATGGTGTGCTTCGAACCCGGCCGACTCTGCAGCTCGAAGGTCTGATCGAGAGGTGCGACGGCCTGTGCGGTGACCGCGGCCGCTGCAGCCTCGGGGGTCGGGCCCGATGCGGCCGTCGGCATCTCCATCGTGTCCTGGTAGAGCAGGCGGGCCTGCTCATCGACCCACACACTCGGATCGGCGGCGAGCTCGCTCAGACTCTCGGCGGTGGCTGAGGGATTGGCGGCGAGCAGGGTCGCGGTGTCGATGGAGGCGATGACATCGGCCAGCGGGGCACGTCGGTTGAGCACGGGAGGCGCCGCCGTGGCGAGCGGCCCGGTGGCGATCGTGGCCGGGACTGTGGTCGCAGGGCTGACCGGTGCTGCCGTCCGAGCGATCGGGTCGGCCGGTGCCGTCGGCAGGAGTGCGATCGACAGCGCGGTGATACCCAGCGCGAGAGTGAGCGCGACGACCACGCGCCGCGCTCGGGGGGTGCCCGATGATCCTCGGTCGGTTCCCTGCATGGCGCGGTTCATTCCGTCTGGAGCCTAGGGAGTCGACCCCGAGGAGTCCATGCGTCTCGGTGTGGATCGACGTTCATGCTGCGAGGGAGTCCAGCGTCTCAGAGCTTGATGGCGATGAAGTCCATCTGCCAGAGGGACTGGAACAGCCGTCGGCCGATCTCGGTGAGTTCGCCGAGTCCCATCGCAGGGAGGCCGCCGTCCTCGGCGACTGCGGTGACGATCTCGCCGATCGAGCGATGACCGCTGATCCGCCGGACGAACGCCAGTCCGAGCGGATCGAGATCGAGGGCCCAGTCGTGTCGGGAGAGTGTCGTTCCGTCGACGCCACAGGCATGTCGGAACACTGGGATGTAGGCGGAGTGCTGCTCGGAGTCGAAGTCGATCGTGTAGGTCTCGGGTGCCCGTTCCGGTCGACAGGCCAGGAAGAAGTGACAGCCGTTCCGCGTGCGGATTCGTTCCATGATCGACCACTGGGTGCGGAGCGGAAGCTCAGCAACGGCGCAGTGGAACGTGTCCTGCGGAGTGGTCGGCGGGTAGTAGGGCGCGCGCAGGAACCAGTCCTGGAACACGAGCCCGGCCTCCTCGACGAGCTCGATGCATCCATCCACGGTGTAGGTGCGATCTCGACCATGCAGAAAGGTGTCGACCAGTCCACCGTCGTCGCGGAGATCAGGCGCGATCTCGAGATACTGCATCACCGGGTGTTCCGGGCCGAGCGTGGCGAGTGTCTCTCTGACGATTCCGATGGATTCGGGGTCACGTCCGAGCCCGAGGTCACGGAAGACCGACTGCAGGATCTCGACGCCGACCCGTCCGTAGGTGGCGTAGAGCATGATCCCGATCACTCCGTCGGGTCGCAGCACTCCGGCCAGGGACCGCAGCCCGGCGAGGGGATCGGCGAGGTGATGCAGCACGCCACTGGAGACGATGAGATCGAACTGTCGATCGAGAGCGGCGATGTCCTCGATAGGAAGTCGATGCAGTTCGAGGTTCTTCAGGTCGTACTTCTTCTTGAGGAACTCGTGGTGGTCGAGGGAGGCCTGACTGACATCGATGGCCACGACGGTCGCCCGTCGGTTGGCATGGGCGAACACCGCGGCCTGATTGGTGCCACATCCGGCGATGAGGATGTCCATGTGCGGGGCGTAGTCCCGATCGGGCCAGAG
>JAGWYK010000036.1 GCA_018969405.1 Acidobacteriota bacterium | reverse complement strand
CGAGGGGGCTCAGGCCCAGCCGTGCTCGCGGACGACCTCGACCATGAGTTCGCCGGCCTCGGTGGGGTTCTTGCCCACGCGCACGCCGGCGGCCTCGAGGGCCTCCATCTTGGCGGCCGCAGTGCCCTTGCCTCCGGAGACGATGGCACCCGCATGGCCCATCTTCTTGCCCGGAGGGGCGGTGACACCGGCCACGTAGGACACGACCGGCTTGGTCATGTTGTTCTTGATGAACTCGGCGGCCTCCTCCTCAGCCGATCCACCGATCTCACCGATCATCATCACGGCCTTGGTGTCGGGATCGGCTTCGAAGGCCTCGAGGCAGTCGATGAACGAGGTGCCGGGAACGGGATCGCCGCCGATGCCGACGCAGGTGGTGACGCCGATGTCCTGCAGCTTGAGCTCGTAGAGGGCCTGATAGGTGAGCGTGCCGGAGCGGCTCACGATGCCCACCGGACCACCGGGCTTGGCGATCTCACCGGCGGTGATGCCGATGTTGCACCTCCCGGGGCTGATGATGCCGGGGCAGTTCGGGCCGAGCAGACGCACGTTCGGATAGTCGCGGCGCAGCTTGTTGTAGAACCAGGCCTCGTCCTGCGCGGGCACACCCTCGGTGATGCACACGATGAACTCCACGCCACCGATGGCGGCATCCATGATGGCGTCCTTCACCCCCGGGGCGGGGATGAAGATGCAGGCGGCGTTCGCACCGGTGGCGGCCACGGCCTCACCGACGTTGGCGAAGATCGGGATGCCATCGACATCCTCCCCCGCCTTCTTCGGATTCGTGCCGGCCACCACGTTGGTGCCGTAGTCACGGTTGCGCAGACCGTAGAAGCGGCCCTGCGAGCCGGTGAGGCCCTGGTAGACGACCTTGGTGTTCTCGTCGACGAAGATGCTCATCGGATTCCTCAGTTCTTCCCGGCGAGAGCGACCGCAGCGGCGGCGGCTTCGAGCATGGTCGGCTTGCTCACGAGCTTGTCGGACAGGTGGGGGGCGAGCAGCGCCCGGCCCTCCTCGGCGTTGGTGCCGTCGAGACGGATGACGATCGGGGCGGAGATGTCGACCATCTCGAGCGCCCCGATGATGCCCTTGGCCACCTCTTCGCCGCGGGTGATGCCGCCGAAGATGTTGATGAAGATGGACTTCACGTTCGGGTCGTCGTTGATGACCTGCAATGCCCCGGCCATGACCTCGGCGTTGGCACCACCACCGATATCGAGGAAGTTGGCGGGCTTGCCGCCGGCCTGGTTGACGACGTCGAGGGTGCTCATGGCGAGACCGGCGCCGTTGGCGATGACACCCACGGTTCCGTCGAGGCCCACGTACTGCAGACCCTTCTCGTTGGCGGCCTCCTCGCGGGCGTCACGCACCTGGGTGGCCTCGTACTCGCTCCACTCATGGCGGAACTCGGCGTTGTTGTCCAGGGTGACCTTGGCGTCGAGGGCATGCACGACACCATCGGTCTTGACGATGAGCGGGTTGATCTCGGCGAGATCGGCGTCACCGTCGGTGTAGGCGGTGTAGAGCTTGAGCAGCAGGGCCACCGCACCCTCGGTGGCGGCCGGGTTGAGCTTGGCCGCCGTCACCCAGTCGCGGCAGGCGGCCTCGGTGAGACCGTCGACCGGATCGATCCAGATCTTGGCGATGGCGTCGGGGTTGTCGACCGCCACCTGCTCGATCTCGACGCCGCCCTCGGCCGAGAGCATGCCGAGATGCTTCTTGGCCGAGCGGTCGAGGGTGAACGAGGCGTAGTACTCCTCGGCGATGTCGGAGGCGTGCTCGATCCACAGGATGCGGGTGATGTGCCCCTTGATGTCGAGGCCGAGGATGTTGCCGGCATGGGTGCGCACCTCCTCGGCGTCGGTGGCCAGCTTGACGCCACCGGCCTTGCCCCGGCCCCCGGCGTGCACCTGGGCCTTGACCACCACCGGGTACCCGACGGCCTCGGCGGCGGCGACGGCGTCATCGACGGAGGTGACGGCACGTCCGTCGGACACCGGGATGCCGAACTGCGCGAAGAACTGTTTGCCTTGATATTCGAGAAGATCCACGGCGACAAGGTAGTCAGTCGACCCTGCCCGCTCCCAAACCGACCGATGACTTCATCACCGACGGCCGAGGGGGCGATACTGGGTCCATGTCACCGGTGAGACAGCCCCAGAACCGCACCCCCCGTTCGATCATCCTGGGCGTGGCCGGCGTGGCCCTCGGACTCATCCTGGTGCTGGTGCTGTTCATCGTCGCCATCCCCTCGCTCACCGAGTCCGGCAAGGTCGAGGTCAAGCTCGGCTCGGAGACCTACGACGCCGGCTCCGCAGCCTCGCTGTCGACGTCGATCGCGCAGGGCGGGCCGCTGCTGCTCCCCGATGTGGCCGGCGGCGCCCGTGATGTCTATCTGCAGCACCTCAGCGCCGATGAGACCACCGGTTGGTCAGCCTTCGCCGCCCGCCGCCCGGGCCGGAGTCGCGACTGCTCGCTGCGCTGGCGGGCGGACAGTCGCGACTTCGTCGACCCCTGCGACGGCACGGTGATCGGCGCCGACGGCGCCGGGCTGACGACCTACCCGGTGACCGTCTCCGACAGCGGCCGCGTCGTGGTCGACTTCCGCTCCTCCACCGACGGCTGATCGGCGCTGCTCGCCGGGGCCACCGGAGCGGCGGCCCGGGGCTTCGCCCCCCGGAAGAACAGGCCCATCACCGGCACCAGATAGGCGAACCAGGCGATCACCTCGAGCACGCTCATCCGCGCCCGGATGTTGAACAGACCGGCCAGCAGGCTGCCGTACCAGGCGTTCTGGTCGTACCAGCCGGGCAGCTGGAAGGCGGTGGTGTACTCACCCGGCAGCCAGCCGACCTCCTGGAACTCGTGCACGGCGTAGGTGAGCACACCGGCGGCCACGATGATGAGCAGCACACCGGTGATGGTGAAGAAGCTCGACAGGTTGAAGTGCACGGCCCGGCGGTAGATGAGGAAGCCGAGCAGCACCGACACCGCCAGACCGAGGATGCCACCGACGGCGGGATGTCCGGCACCCGAGGTGGCCTGGTCGTTGGTCCAGAGGAACAGGGCGGTCTCGAGACCCTCACGGCCCACCGCCACCGCCGCCAGCACCGCCATGGCCATGGCCCCGCCGGCGAAGGCGGAGTCCATGCGCTCATGCAGGTCGCCCTTGATGGTGTGCGCGGTGCGGCGCATCCAGAAGATCATCCAGGTGAGGAAGACCACGGTGAGGATCGACATGACCCCGGCGAAGGCCTCGGCGGCCTCATCGCTCAGCGAGTTCGAGGTGATCTGCAGGACGGCCACGAATCCGAGGCTGGCCACCACGGCCACCGCCACCCCGGCCCACACGGCCCGCAGATGCTCGGTGCGGCCGGTCTTGACCAGATAGGCCACGAGGATGCCCACGATGAGCGAGGCCTCGAGACCTTCACGCAGACCGATGAGGAAGTTGGAGAACATGGCGTGAGCCTCCGAATGGGTGGGGGTGGTCGGGGTGTTAGGGAACCCTAACCTCTTAGTGTTCGGTATACCTAACACAGCCCGGAACACCGCCGCAAGGCGGAGCTGACGATTCGTCAGATTCTTCTCGACCTGCCCACGATCGACCCGGCCACGGAGGGACGGAAGTCCCTATTCTGAACCGCAGGGTCCGGAGATCCCGGCCCACGGCCACGAAGGAGTCATCATCCATGTCCACCGCCACCCGTCGACGACTCGCCGCCCTCGGCGCCGTTCTGGCGCTCGGCCTGTCCTCGGCGACGCTCGGATCCTCGGCCGGTGCCGCCGCCACCGAGAAGACCTTCACGATCAACTCAGCCTCCCTCACCGTCAACGGCGTGGACCTGCCCTTCCCCCTCGGCGCCTCCGCCACCGTGCGCGGCTCGCTGGACGGCACCAGCTTCTCCGGAACCCTCGAGTTCCCCGACACGCAGCTCACCTTCCCCGATCTCGTCAACGGCACCGAGGGACGGGTCACTCTCGAAGCTGGGCAGTACACGATCAGCGGCAGCCTCCCCGGCGTCCTGAACCTGCAGGCGCTCGCCGTCGGGCTTCGGATCGACGATGGGTCCGGGGGCATCGAGAACTGCAGGGTGAAGTTCGACGGCCCGACCATTCCCCTCGATGCCACCCTGAACGGCGCTGGGGAACTGGGTCTGTCCGCCTCGGGCTTCACGATCTACCCCAACATCGGGTGCGCGAGCAGCGCGGTGTTGGCGGCGGGGCTCCCGACCTCCGACACCGCACTCACCATGACCGGAACCCCCGTGGCGCCGGTGACGCCCATCGATCCGATCACGCCCGCCTACACCGGCTGAGTCGCTGCGGCGAACCGCACGAACGCGTCGAAGGCCCCCGAGCGATCGGGGGCCTTCTTCGTTGTCCGTCTCCACGCCCCGTCCTCGGCCTCAGCGCTTGGTGAGCGGGGCCCAGGCCAGCAGCAGTCGCTTCTCGCCGACACCACGGAAGTTCACGACCGCCTCGGCCTTGTCGCCGCTGCCCTCGATGGCGAGGATCACCCCGTCCCCGAACTTCCCGTGCGAGACGTCATCGCCCACCTGCAGTCCGATCCGATCGGCCCCGCTGGGAGCGGGCGGGGTCGGAGTGGGCAGTCCCTCGCCATGGCGACCGGACCGCCCACCGATGACGGAGCCGCTCCAGTCATCGTCGTCGCGTCGTCCCCAAGACGCACCACCACCGGACCAGGTGCCCGATGACGAGCCGCCGGCACCGCGCGACGATCGTCGCTCACCCTTCACGGTGGTGACGAGACCCTCGGGGATCTCCTCGAGGAATCGACTGGGCGGGTTGTACTGGGTGCTGCCGAACATCGTGCGGGCCCAGGCGTGGGTGAGATGCAGGCGCTCGCGGGCCCGGGTGATGCCGACGTAGGCGAGTCGGCGCTCCTCCTCGAGCTCGTCGGGGTCGCCGATGGAACGCAGGTGCGGGAACACGCCGTCCTCCATCCCGATGAGGAACACCACGGGGAACTCGAGCCCCTTGGCGGCATGCAGGGTCATGAGCACCACCGAGGATCCGTCATCATCGAGGTCGTCGATGTCGGCCACGAGACCGATCTGCTCCAGGAATGCATCCACCGACTCGAAGTCCCGGGCGGCACCCACCAGCTCGGCCAGGTTCTCGATGCGGCCCTCCGCCTCGATGGAATGCTCGGCCTCGAGCTCGGCGACGTACCCGGATCGCTGCATGGCCATCTCGATCACCGGTGCCGGACCGGCATCGATGACGGTGGCGAGTTCGTCGAGGAGGGCGAGGAACTCGTCGATGCCCTTGAGCGCTCTGCCGGTGACACCGGCGGCGGCCGCCTCCCGCAGCGCCTCGGTGAAGGTGAGCCCGTGGCTGCGGGCATGGGCGTCGAGACGACCGACCGAGGACTCCCCCACGCCGCGCTTGGGCACGTTGAGCACCCGCTTGACTGAGACCTCGTCGGCCGGATTCACTGCGGCCTTCACGTAGGCCACGGCGTCCTTGATCTCGCGTCGGTCGTAGAACCGGGTCCCACCGATCACCTTGTAGGGGATGCCGATGCGCATGAGGTGCTCCTCGATGACGCGGCTCTGGGCGTTGGTCCGGTAGAAGATCGCGCAGTCGCCCCAGCGATGACCGGCATCGTGCAGATGCATGAGGCGGTTGGCGATCCAGTGCGCCTCATCGGCCTCATCATCGGCGTGGTAGCGCAGGATCGATTCCCCCGGTCCCGACTCGGTCCACAGCTCCTTGGGTCGCCGACCGAAGTTGTTGGTGATGACGGCGTTGGCGGCGTCGAGGATGGTCTGGGTCGAGCGGTAGTTCTGCTCGAGCAGCACGACGGTGACCTCGGGGAAGGCGGTCTCGAACTCGAGGATGTTGCGCATGTCGGCGCCCCGGAAGCGGTAGATCGACTGATCGCCGTCGCCGACCACACAGACATCGCCCGAGGGGGCGGCCAGCATGAGCACCAGTTCGTTCTGCACACGGTTGGTGTCCTGGTACTCGTCGACCAGCACGTGGCGGAACCGCCGTTGGTACTGCTCGAGGACATCGGGATTCCGGCGGAACAGTTCAACGGTGTTGACGAGGAGATCGTCGAAGTCCATGGCGCCGGCCCGCAGCAGCCGCGCCTGGTACTCGACGAAGACATCGGCGATCTTGCGCTCGAAGATGGTCTGGGCGGCATCCCGGTAGGAGGTGGGGCTGTGCCCCTCGTTCTTCACCGCCGAGATGCTGGCGTGCACGGCTCGGGGCACGAACTTCTTCGGATCGAGACCGAGATCACGGATGACGTACCCGGTGAGGCGCTGGGCGTCGGCGGCGTCGTAGATGGTGAAGGAACTGGGGAAGCCGAGTCGTCCGGCGTCACGGCGCAGGATGCGCACACAGGCGGAATGGAAGGTCGACACCCACATGCGCTCGGCGACGGGGCCCACCAGCTCGGCCACCCGGCTGCGCATCTCGTCGGCCGCCTTGTTGGTGAAGGTGATGGCCAGGATCTCGAACGGCGAGACACCCTCGTTGGCGATGAGGTGGGCGATCCGATGGGTGAGCACCCGGGTCTTGCCCGACCCCGCACCGGCCACGATGAGCAGCGGGCCCTCGATGTGGGTGACCGCCTCGAACTGCACAGGGTTGAGCCCGCTCAGGAGATCCAGGTGCGCACCGTCGGTCATGGAGCGGTCACCCTACCGGCGGCGCGGTCCGGTCCGATGCCGAGGCGCGGTCAGGCCGGCAGCAGGCGCGAGCGGAAGAACTCCAGCACCTGCTCGAGCGCGTCGTGGGTGGGGTGCCCGGGTTCGTCCACGAGATGCTCGGTGAGCACGGAGTGCGCGTTCTTGGGGATCCCCCACTGATTGCCCGGAGATGAGTCGATCTCCACGCCGATGAAGCCGTCGCCGAGTTCGCGCCGCAGGGTCTCGAACCGCGCCGCCGGGACGACTGCATCGCCGGTGAAGCGCAGACCGAGCACACAGGTGCCGGCCGCCACCCGCTCCTTGACGATGCGGAGATCGGCGGCCGAGAGTTTCACGCTGGCCCTGGCCCTCTTGGAGAATCCGATGGGCAACGAGGGCTGGCTCAGCACCGGGGCGATGAGTTCGGGGTCGACCATCATGCCGAGGGCGAATCCACCGGTGAAGCACATGCCGACCGCCCCCACGCCCGGACCGCCGCAGGTGGCGTGGGCATGCCGGGCGAGCGCCCGCAACCAGTCGGTGACCGGTGCGGTGGTGCCGGTGGCGAGGGCGGTGAACTCCCGCGACACACAGGCCCGACTGACGGAACTGGCGATGTACCCCCCGCTCGGGGCACGACCGGGGTCGCCGAACAGCACCGGCATCCAGACCGAGCATCCGAGGGCCCGCACGCGACGGGCGAACTCGGCCACCTTCGGGGTGATGCCGGGGATCTCGGCGATGACGATCACCGCGGGACCCTCGCCGCTGCGGAACACGTCGTGGGTGGTCCCCTCATGGGTGAAGGTGCCGCGGGTGAAATCGGCGAGATCATCGCGGGCGGTGGTCGCAGCCATGGATCCTCCTGGGTCGATCGCCACGGTGCGGACCGGGACGGAGCGCACCTGCGGACCCGACGCTAGATCCCACCGGCACCCGCCGCCCGGGACATCGGGATGCGAGACTCACCCCATGAGCATCCGCCTGCCCCGCCCCAAGCCCTTCCGGTTCAGCATCCAGGCCAGCTCCCCGCCCGGGGGCTTCACCGGCACCGCCGATGACGGGGTGCGCTGGCGCGAGCTGGCCCGTCGGGTCGAGGCGCTGGGCTATGACTCGCTCACCATCGCCGACCACCTCGACGAGCAGTGGGCCGTGACCCCGGCACTGGTGTCGGCCGCCGAGGCCACCACCACCCTGACCATCGGCACGCTGGTGTGGTGCAACGACTACCGGCATCCGGTCGTGCTGGCCAAGGAGGCCGCCACCATCGACCTGCTGAGCGGCGGCCGTCTGGAACTCGGCATCGGTGCCGGCTGGATGACCACCGACTACGAGCAGTCCGGCATCCCGCTCGACCGACCCGGTGTGCGCATCGATCGCCTGGCCGAGGCCATCACGATCATGAAGGGCCTGTTCGCCGACGGTCCGGTCACCTTCGCCGGCGAGCACTACACCGTCACCGGTCATGAGGGGACGCCCAAGCCGCTGCAGGAACCCGGCCCGCGGTTCCTGCTCGGCGGCGGCGGGAAGCGCATGCTCACCCTGGCCGCCCAGCAGGCCGACATCGTCGGCATCAACGTGTCACTCGCCGCCGGTGTCATCGACGCCTCCGCCGGGGCCAACGCCACCGCCGAGGCCACCGAGGAGAAGCTGCGGTGGCTGGCCGAGGCGGCCGGTGATCGCTACGACGATCTCGAGCTCAACACCCGGGTGCATCTGGCCGCGGTCACCGACGATCGGATGGCGCTGGCCGAGATGGTCGCCCCGGCGCTCGGACTCAGCCCCGAGGCTGCTCTGGAATCTCCCCATGCCCTCGCCGGCACGGTGGAGCAGTTGGTCGACACCATCGTCGAGCGACGCGAACGGTTCGGCCTGTCGTACATCACCGTGGGCCTCGACGCCGTCGACGCCTTCGCCCCGGTGGTGGCGCGCCTCGCCGGCGCCTGAGGCGTGTGAAGGGTCTCGCCGGCGCCTGAGGCGTGTGAAGGGTCTCGCCGGCGCTACTCCCACTCGATGGTGCCGGGGGGCTTGGACGTGATGTCGTAGGCCACCCGGTTGATGCCGGCCACCTCGTTGATGATGCGGCTCGACATGCGTTCGAGCAGGTCGTACGGGAGGCGGGCCCAGTCCGCGGTCATGGCGTCCTCGCTGGTGACCGCCCGGATGATGATGGGATGGCCGTAGGTGCGCTCATCGCCCATGACCCCCACCGACCGGATGTCGGGGAGCACGGCGAACGCCTGCCAGATCTCGCGTTCGAGGCCGGCGGCCTTGACCTCCTCGCGCACGATGGCATCGGCCTGTTGGAGCATCGCCACCTTCTCGGGGGTGACCTCGCCGATGATGCGAACCCCGAGTCCGGGGCCGGGGAAGGGCTGACGCCACACGATCTCGTCGGGGAGTCCCAGCTCGGTGCCGACGCGACGCACCTCGTCCTTGAACAGCGCCCGCAGCGGCTCGACGAGGGCGAACTGCATGTCGTCGGGCAGTCCGCCCACGTTGTGGTGGCTCTTGATCTTGGCGGCGTCCTTGGTGCCCGATTCGATGACATCGGGATAGAGGGTGCCCTGCACGAGGAACTCGGCGTCCTCGAGTCCGCCGCTGGCGTCCTCGAACACCCGGATGAACAGTTCGCCGATGGCCTTGCGCTTGGCCTCGGGTTCGGTGATGCCGGCGAGGCGCTCGAAGAACCGATCCTCGGCGCGGACATGGATGAGTTCGATGCCCTGATGGCGCTGGAAGGTCTCGACCACCTGCTCACCCTCGCCCTGACGCATCAGGCCGGTGTCGACGAACACACAGGTGAGCTGCGATCCGATGGCCCGGTGCACGAGCGCAGCGGCCACCGCCGAGTCCACCCCACCGGAGAGTCCGCAGATGGCACGGGCGCTGCCGACCTGGGCACGGATCAGCTCGATCTGGGTGTCGATGATGGAGGTCATGGTCCAGGTCGGGGCGAGCCCACAGGCGTCGTAGAGGAAGTGCTCGAGGACCTCCTGACCGTGTGGGGTGTGCACGACCTCGGGATGGAACTGCACGCCGTAGCGACCGGCGGCACGATCCTCGTAGGCCGCCGCCGGCGTGTCGGAGGTGGACGCCACGACGACTGCGCCGGTCGGCGGCACCGTGATGGTGTCGAAGTGACTCATCCAGACCGGCTGGGTGCGGGGCTGCGCAGCGGTGAAGAGGGTGGATCCACCGTGGTGCGCGGAGGCGTCGACGGTGAGTTCGGTGCGTCCGTACTCACCGCGCCCGGTGCGGGCCACCTCGCCGCCGAGATCGCGGGCCAGCAGCTGGGCGCCGTAACAGATGCCGAGGATGGGGATGCCGAGTTCGTGGACCGCAGGATCGATCGACGGTGCCCCCTCGACATGGACCGAGGCCGGACCGCCCGAGAACACGATGCCGCGGACCGGACGACCCTCGGACGCTCGGGCGGTGATCTCAGCGGCGGTGATGGAGTGCGGGACGATCTCGGAGTACACCCGGGCCTCACGCACCCGCCGGGCGATGAGCTGCGCGTACTGCGCGCCGAAGTCGACGACGAGGACCGTGTCGAGCGCGTCGGTCATCGGGTCAGTGACCCATACCGACACCCTGCGCCTTCTGCAGGACCTTGCCCTCGGTCTGCAGCGCAGGGGCGACCATGACCTCGGCCTTCTGGAACTCCTTCACCGTCTGGTAGCCGCAGGTGGCCATCGAGGTGCGCAGGGCGCCGAAGAGATTCATGCGCCCGTCGTTCTCGTTGGCGGGACCGACGAGGATCTCCTGCAGCGAGCCACGGGTCGAGGTCTTCACCCGGGCGCCGCGGGGGAGCGTCGGATGGAAGGTGGCCATGCCCCAGTGATACCCGCGACCGGGCGCCTCACTGGCCGCAGCCAGCGGCGATCCGATCATGACCGCATCGGCGCCGCAGACGATGGCCTTGGCGATGTCGCCGCCGGTGCCCATGCCGCCATCGGCGATGACCTGGCAGTAGACGCCGGTCTCATCGAGGTGACGCATACGGGCCGCCCGGGCGTCGGCGATGGCGGTGGCCTGGGGCACGCCGAGGCCGAGCACGGCGCGGGTGGTGCAGGCATGGCCCGGACCGACCCCGACGAGGATGCCGGCCGCACCGGTGCGCATGAGGTGCAGCGCCGCCTGATAGCTGGCACAGCCGCCGACGATGACCGGGATGTCGATCTCGCGCACGAACTTCTTGAGGTTCAGCGGCTCGACGGTCTTCGACACATGCTCGGCCGACACCACCGTGCCCTGGATGACGAGCAGGTCGAGTTCGGCATCGAGGATGGCCTTCGACAGTGCATCGGTGCGCTGTGGCGTGACCGAGCAGCAGCTGGTGACACCGGCGGCCTTGATCTCCCGGATGCGGGCGGTGACCAGTTCGGGCTTGATCGGCTCCATGTAGATCTGCTGCATGCGCGCCGTGGCCTTCTCCACATCGAGACGACTGATCTCCTCGAACAGCGGCTCGGGATCCTCGTAGCGGGTCCAGAGCCCCTCGAGGTTGAGCACACCGACGCCGCCGAGTCGACCGATCTCGATGGCGGTGGCCGGCGAGACCACACCGTCCATCGCCGAGGCCATGAGCGGGAGCTCGAACCGGAAGGCGTCGATCTCCCAGGTGATGTCGACATCCTCGGGATCGCGGGTGCGGCGGCTCGGCACGATGGCGATGTCATCGAAGCCATAGGCCCGGCGTCCCGACTTGCCCAGTCCGATCTCGATCTCGGCCATTGCTCTTCCCTTCGCCGGCCCGTCACCGAGCGATGACGGGTGATGTTCGCAGGTGATCCAGAGCTCCCGGGGATGGTGACCCGGGAACGGCGAAGCCGGCCGCAGGGGCCCCTCTCCGCTGGAAGAGGGGAAGCCTACTCGCCGGTGAACGGGCCCCAGGGTGACTGCCGGTCGGCGGCGTCGAAGGTCCCGGTGACGATGGCGAGCAGATTGCGCAGCATGGCGGCGGTGGCTCCCCAGATCGTGTCGCCCACGATGTCGAAGAAGAAGATGGCCCGCTCCTGACCCCCGATCGCCCAGATCTCCTCATGGAAGACCTCGGGCTCGAGCAGCTCGGCGAGCGACACGTGCAGCACCCGCTCGACCTCGCCCGGATCGGCCTCGAGCGCCGGGCGGCCGGGGAGTTCGGCCACCAGCGGCACGATGAACGATTCGCTGGTGACGGTGCGCAGGTGGTCGAGCTCGGCCAGTGGCGTGACCAGTGCCGGGTCGAGAGCCACCTCCTCGGCCGCCTCCCGCAGGGCGGTCTCCCACACCGTCTCCCCCGGCTCCTGGGAGCCGCCGGGGAAGCTGACCTCACCTCGGTGCCGACGCAGATGCTGGGCCCGACGGGTGAGCACCACATGGGCGAGCCTGTCGTGGTCGTAGAGGGCGGCCAGCACCGCCGCAGCCCGCCCGTCTCGCTCGAGCCGTTCGACCGGTCGGGGCGGCGGCGCCGCGGTGAGGGCGGCCCGCACGACCTCGAGCGAGGGTCGACGATCGGCATCGGACAGATCGGCCCAGGGCGCCGGACGCCCGGGGCGAGCCGCTGGGGGGCGGGGGATCTGCTGGGGTCCGCCCCGCATCAGGCGCGTTCGGCGCCGGCCGGAGCCGAGTCGGATCCCTCGACCAGCGCCTGCAGGAGACGGGGCAGTCCGCCGGTCTTGAGATCGGCCATGGTCCGGCCGGGGGTGGTCTCACCCGCCTCCCACTCCATCCAGGTGTCGAGCAGTTTGCGAGGGTCGGGCGGGGGAAGTTCCATGACCGGCAAGGGTACCGAGCGGGAACCGTTCCCGGGACGGCCGGGGAACGGGACCGGGGGACGAGTCCCGAGAACGAGTCCGGAGAACGGTTCGGGCCGGTCCCGAGGGACCGGCCCGAACACCGATGGTCTGCGGCACCAGCACCGCAGGTCAGATGATGGCGACCGCCATGATCAGAAGGTGGCGTGCGCCACGATCACATCATGCCGCCCATGCCACCCATGCCACCCATGGCGGCGGCCGCAGCAGCCGCCCCGGCACCGTCGTCGGGCTTGTCGGCGACGAGCGCCTCGGTGGTGAGGAGCAGGGCCGCGATCGACGCCGCGTTCTGCAGCGCGGCGCGGGTGACCTTGGCCGGGTCGATGACGCCGGCCTTCATGAGGTCGACCATCTCGCCGGTGGCGGCGTTGAGGCCGGTGGAGCCAGTGGCCGCCTCGACCTGCTGCACGATGACGGCGCCTTCGAGGCCGGCGTTGTCGGCGATGCAGCGGGCCGGGGCCTCGAGGGCACGATGCACCGCACGGGCGCCGGTGGCCTCATCGCCCTCGAGGGAGTCGATGGTGGCCTTGAGCGAGGCGCGTGCCCGGAGCAGGGCGGTGCCGCCACCAGCGACGACACCCTCCTCGATGGCCGCACGGGTGGCGCTGAGCGCGTCCTCGATGCGGTGCTTCTTCTCCTTGAGCTCGACCTCGGTGGCCGCGCCGACCTTGATGACGGCGACGCCACCGGACAGCTTGGCGAGGCGCTCCTGGAGCTTCTCGCGGTCCCAGTCCGAATCGGTGTCGTCGATCTCGCGCTTGATCTGGGCCACCCGACCGTTGACGTCGGCGGCCGAGCCGGCCCCCTCGACGATGGTGGTCTCGTCCTTGGTGACGACGATCTTACGGGCGGAGCCGAGCAGGTCGAGCGAGGTGGAGTCGAGCTTGAGGCCGACCTCCTCGGAGATGACCTGGCCACCGGTGAGGATGGCCATATCGGCCAGCATCGCCTTGCGACGCTCACCGAAGCCGGGGGCCTTCACAGCGACGGAGTTGAAGGTGCCGCGGATCTTGTTGACCACGAGCGTGGCGAGGGCCTCACCCTCGACATCCTCGGCGACGATCAGCAGCGGCTTGCCCGACTGCATGACCTTCTCGAGCACCGGGAGCATGTCCTGGACCGAGGAGATCTTCGAGTTGACGAAGAGGATGTAGGGGTTGTCGAGCACGGCTTCCTGACGCTCGGCGTCGGTGACGAAGTACGGCGACAGGTAGCCCTTGTCGAACTGCATGCCCTCGACGAAGTCGAGATCCATGCCGAAGGTGTTGGACTCCTCGACGGTGACCACGCCGTCCTTGCCGACCTTGTCGATGGCATCGGCGATGACGCCACCGATGGTGGTGTCGGCGGCCGAGATGCTGGCGACCTGGGCGATCTCGGACTTGTCGTCGATCTCCTTGGCCTGCGAGCGGATGCTCTCGACGGCGGCGGCGACGGCCTTCTCGATGCCCCGCTTGAGGCCGAGCGGGCTGGCACCGGCAGCCACGTTGCGAAGGCCTTCGCGCACGAGGGCCTGGGCGAGCACGGTGGCGGTGGTGGTGCCATCACCGGCGATGTCGTTCGTCTTGGTGGCCACCTCCTTGACCAGCTGCGCACCCATGTTCTCGAACGGGTCCTCGAGCTCGACCTCGCGAGCGATGGAGACACCGTCATTGGTGATGGTGGGGGCGCCGAACTTCTTGTCGAGGACCACGTTGCGGCCCTTCGGGCCGAGCGTGACCTTGACGGCGTCGGCGAGCGCGTTCACGCCGGCCTCGAGGGCGCGGCGGGCGTCCTCGTCGAACTTCAGGATCTTGGGCATGGTGGCTCCGATTACTTGATGACCGCGAGCACGTCGCGGGCGTTGAGGATGAGGACGTCCTGGCCACCGGTGCTGATCTCGGTGCCGCCGTACTTGCTGTAGACGACGGTGTCGCCCACCTTGACGTCGAGGGGGATGATCTCGCCGGTCTGCTCGCTGCGGCGACCGGGGCCGACGGCGAGGACCTCGCCCTGCTGGGGCTTCTCCTTGGCGGTGTCGGGGATGACCAGACCGCTGGCGGTGGTCTCCTCGCTCTGGCCGGGCTTGACCACGATGCGGTCTTCGAGGGGCTGAAGGTTCATGAAAGGGCTTCTCCGTGATCGGATGATGCGGGTGTCTGGTGGAGCGGCCCCGGCGCCCGCCGTCGGTCCCCGAGGCACGGGGGCACGGGGGACGGGGGGTGCTGGACCCGGGGGGTGGTTAGCACTCGCCGAGGCCGAGTGCTAACGATACGCGGCGGACCGCCGAGTGACAACCTGAGCGCCCCGCAGCGCTCGGATCGAGTGCCCGGCACCGGATCGGGCCCGGGACGAACCGGGGTCAGCCCGGGGCGAACCGGGGTGAGTCAGCTCAGGGTCGAGACCAGTCGGAGATTGGGATCGGCGCCGGTGTCGAGCGGTGAGGGACCGTCGGACTGCAGTCGGTACCAGCCGGCGGCGGCCACCATGGCGGCGTTGTCGGTGCACATGGCCCGGCTGGGCAGGAAGGCCCGGAGTCCATCGGCCACGCACACGTCGAGCAGTCGCTCGCGCAGCTGGGAGTTGGCGGCCACCCCACCGGCCAGGCACAGGCCCTTGGCCCCGTGGTCGTGGGCGGCTCGTCGGGCCTTGGTCACCAGCACATCGACCACGGCCTGCTGGAACGAGGCCGCCACGTCGGCAGTGGCCACCTCGGGGTTGCGCCGGACATGGTTCACCACCGAGGTCTTCAGTCCGGAGAAGGAGAAGTCGTAGCCCTCGGACAGCATGGCCCGGGGGAAGGCGATGGCGGTGGGATCACCCGCATCGGCGATGGCGTCGATGGCGGGACCGCCCGGGTACCCCAGCCCGAGGTAGCGGGCCACCTTGTCGAAGGCCTCACCGGCGGCGTCGTCGATGGTGGAGCCCAGCACGCGGTAGCGGCCATGACCCTCCATGAGCACCAGCAGGGTGTGGCCGCCGGAGACCAGCAGCACGACCACCGGAAGCTCGATCTCCGGATCCTCGAGCAGCGCGGCGTAGAGGTGCGCCTCGAGATGGTTCACCGCCACGAAGGGCACATCCCACACCAGCGCCAGGGTCTTCGCCGCACTGACGCCGACGAGCAGCGCGCCGATCAGTCCGGGGCCGACGGTGGCGGCGACGGCGTCGACATGATCGTTGTCGATGCCGGCCTCGACCAGCGACCGGGCGACCACCGGCGTGAGCAGTTCGACATGGGCGCGGCTGGCGATCTCGGGCACGACACCGCCGAACCGGGCGTGGAGGTCGACCTGGCTCGACACCACCGAGGACAGCACCTGATGGCCGTCGACCACCACGGCCGCGGCCGTCTCATCGCAACTTGTCTCGATGCCGAGGACACGAGTGGTCATGGTCGTCGATCCTGTTCGTCGTCGGAGGGGGTGAGTCGCTCCACCCGGATGGGACCACCGAGCTCGCGCTCGATGGTGTCGAGCCGGCGGCGATAGGTCTCGGAGTCGACCTCATGCACCCACAGCACCAGGGCGTCCTCATCGGGGTTGCGGTAGTACCCGGCGCGGGTGCCGACCGGCATGAGCCCGAAGCGTCGATAGAGCGCCTTGGCGGGCTCGTTCGAGGCCCGGACCTCGAGGGTGACATCGGTGGCGCCCCGCGCGATGGCCTCGCGCAGCAGCACCAGCAGCAGGCGGGTGCCGATCTGGGCTCCCTGTCGGTCGGGATCGACGGCGATGGTGGTGACGTGGCCCTCGGTCAGCGCGAACAGCAGACCGGCGAACCCGACCACCCGCGAACCGTCGCGGGCCACGAGGTAGACCCGGTCGGGACGTCGCGCCTCGGCGAGCAGCAGGCCCAACGACCACGGCGTGGTGCTGGTGCGCTCCTCGATGCGCAGCACGCTGCGCAGATGTCGTCGACGCATCGGCGCGATGACGATGTCGGCCGCCGATGCCCGGCCGAGAGCGGAGGCTCGCAGCGCGCTCATCGGCCCGGTCCTGTGGTCCAGTTGATCTCGGCATCGGGACGCCGCAGATAGAGCGGCTGGAGGTCCCAGGGCTTGACCCACTGCTCGCGCAGGGCCTGGGCATGGGCCAGCATCACCAGTGACGAGGCCGAGGGATGGGCGAACCCCTCCTCGACGATCTCGATCTTCTTGAGGCCCTCGAAGACCTCCCGGTAGCGCAGGGCACCGTCGCCGACCAGCAGGCACTCCTCACCGGAGGCGAGGATCTCGGAGGCGAGGTCATCGGGTGAACCCACCTGATGGGCCGTGATGCGCTGCACCCCGCCGGGCACCTGCCGGTAGAACGCGTAGAACAGTTCACCGCGGCGGGCATCGATGGTGGCCACGATCAGGCGCGAGGTGAACCGCACCGGGAAGGCGAGCAGATCGAGCGAGGACACCCCGATCATGGGCAGGTTGAGGGCATGGGCCATGGCCTTGGCCGAGGCCACGCCGACCCGAAGACCGGTGAACAGCCCGGGACCGAGATCGACGGCGACGACACTGATCTCCGCCAGCTCGATGCGGGCCTGACGGCAGGTGAACTCGATGGCCGGCGTCAGCACCTCGGCATGCTGCTTGCCCCGCAGTGACTGCGTGGAGGCGAGCACCCCCTCATGGCCGCCCACGGCCACGCTCACCTGGGCGGTGGCGGTGTCGATCCCGATGATCAGCATCAGTCCTCACCCTCGGGTTCGTGGATCCACTCGGACACCGCCGTGGCGATGGCGCGCAGGCGGGCCGACCAGCGCGGCCCCACGGGGACGAGTTCGAGCAGACGCACGTCGTCGCCCTCCGGATCGGTGTCGGGGAAGGTGAAGCGGATCTCGAGATAGTCGGCGGGCAGGGCCGGGGCCACGGCATCACCCCATTCGATGACGGTGACGCCGCCGTCGTCCATCATCTCGGGCACGCCGAGATCGAGGACCTCGCCGAGGGCCTCGAGGCGGTAGACGTCGAGATGGTTCAGCTCCAGCCGGCCCTCGTAGGTGTTGACCAGGGTGAAGGTGGGACTGGTGATGAGGTCGTCGACGCCGAGCGCCGCGCCGAACCCCTGGGTGAAGGCGGTCTTGCCCGCCCCGAGGTCGCCGGCCAGCAGCAGCAGATCGCCGGGACGGGCCAGTTCGGCGAGCGCGGCGGCCACCGACCGGGTGCCCTCCACCGAGGTGGTGCGCACGAAGATCATGAGGCGTCCCTCCGATAGAAGCGGGGCACGCGGGGGCCGATGCCGCAGACCACCTCATAGGCGATCGTGTCCAGATGACCGGCCCACTCCTCGGCGGTGATGGACTCATCGCCCTGGCGACCGATGAGCACGACCTCGTCGCCGATGCTGACCGGGTCGTCACCGCAGTCGACCATGAGCTGATCCATGGTGACCACACCCACGACCGGTCGACGACGTCCGCCGATGAGCACCTCACCACCGCAGAGACCGAAGCGGCGGGGCACACCGTCGGCGTACCCGATGGGCACGGTGGCCACGTTGGTGTCGCGGGTGAAGCGATGACGCAGTCCGTAGGACACGCCCTCACCGGCAGCGACGCGCTTGGCCATGGAGACCTCGGCCCGCAGGGTGAGCGCCGGTTCCAGATCGAGCGGGGCGGCGAGACCGGGGGCTGGGGGGATGCCGTACACGGCGATGCCGCAGCGCACCAGGTCGTAGCGCCCACGGGGGTGCTCGATGGCGGTGGCCGAGTTGGCGGCATGGGTGAGACACGGCTCGATGCCGGCGGCGGCGAGATCGGCCAGCACCTGCTCGAACCGATCGAACTGGACGCCGGTGAAGGGGTTGTCGAGTTCGTCGGCCACCGCGCAGTGGGTGAACACACCCTCGAGCTCGAGTTCGGGATGACCGGTGATCTCGGTGGCCATGGCGAGGGCATCGGACGGAGCCACCCCGATGCGGTTCATGCCGGTGTCGACCTTGAGATGCACCAGCACCCGGGTGCCGCGTTCACGGGCCGCCGCCGCCAGCAGCTCGACGGCGGCCGAGGTGTGGACACAGACCCGCAGATCGAACCGGACCGCGGCGTCGAGGTCGGCGAGCCGAGGTTGGGAGAGCAACATGATCGGTGCCGTGATGCCGGCCCGCCGCAGCACCGCGGCCTCCTCGACCAGCGCCACGGCCAACCAGTCGGCACCGGCTCCGAGCACAGCCTCGCTCACGGCGATGGCGCCATGGCCGTAGCCGTCGGCCTTGACCACCGCACAGAGCAGGGCGGGGGCCACGGTGGCGCGGAGGGCTGCGACGTTCCGGGCGACGGCGTCGAGATCGACCTCAGCGCGAGCAGCCCGCACGTCGTCTACTCGCCGTCCACCGCGTCGAACTCGCGGACGATCTCGCGCACGATGTCACCGCGGGCGATGATGCCCACGAGCGCACCGGCGTCGTCAAGGACCACGATGCGATCGACGCCCTCCTCGTGCATCAGCGTCGCCGCCTCCTCGACGGTGGCATCGGGGGAGAGCGAGTGCACCCCGGCGGTCATCACCTCGCCGACGGTGGAACCGAGGGCCTTCTCCATATCGGCATCGAGACGCTTCTTCGACGAGGGCAGTTCGAGGTAGGCCCCCAGCAGGGTGATGACGGTCGGGAGGTGGACCCGGGCCTCCTCGACGATGAGATCGCTGGTGGAGAGCATGCCGACCACCGCCCCGCCGTCGACCACCGGGGCGCCGTCGACATCGCGGCGCAGCAACGCCCGCATGGCATCCCGGACGTCATCGGCGGGCGAGAAGGTGAGCACCTCGGTGGTCATCACCTGACTGACGGGGAGTTCTCGCAGCATCGGTCCTCCGGGGACGGTTGGGGATCGGATCGGTTCCGGGGCGCAGGGCCGGGGTTCAGGCGATGGTCGAGCGGGGCGCGAGCGCCGCCAGTTCGTCCCGCACACCGGGGATGCGCCAGGGGAGATCCCCGGCGACCGCACCACTGCGCCAGCCTAGGACGCCCGCCCTCCCATGGATGAACGCCCCGGCGGCCGCCGCCCGGAACGGGTCAGCCCCCTCGGCCAGCAGCGCACCGATGATGCCGGCGAGCACATCACCGGTGCCCGCGGTGGCGAGCCGGGCATCGCCGGTGGTGGACAGCAGCACCCGGCCGTCGGGAGCGGCGACGACCGTGGTCGGACCCTTCAGCAGCACCACCGCGCCCGTGCGCCGCGCCAGGGCGCGGGTGGCCCCGATGCGATCGGGGCCGACCGGCGCGCCGGCCGAGAGCCGGGCGAACTCGCCGTCATGGGGGGTGAGGACGCAGTGCGGGCCGAGCACAGCCGCCATCGCCGTCGGATCGAGGGTCGCCAGCGCACTGAGGGCATCGGCATCGGCGACGGTCGGCAGGGCGGACCGCGAGGCGCCGGCGAGCACCTCGAGCACCGAGCCGACCGTCCCGGCATCGGTCCCCAACCCGTTGCCGATCACCAGGGACCGGAACCGGGGGAGATCGGCGAGGACCTCGGCAGCCCAGTGCTCGGTGGGGAGGCGATGGGTCACGACCTCGGTCGGCAGCGCGATCTCGGCCTCGGCGGGCGTGGCCAGCCGGACGTACCCCGCGCCCGAGCGCAGCGCAGCGCGGGCGCACAACGACGCCGCACCACCCATGCCCGGTCCCCCGGCCACGATGCACACCGCACTGCTCCATTTGTGGGCGTGCAGTGGACGCGATGGGACCCAGGCTGCCGCCGCCTGCGCCCCCACCACATGGATCGAGGCGCGCGAGACGTCGAGACCGATGTCGGCCACGGTGATGCGACCCGCCGCACCCGTCCCGTCGGCGAACAGCAGCCCCGGCTTGAGCGCCGCGAAGGTGAGGGTCTCGTCGGCGACCAGGACCCGACCGCCGGCCTCGCCCGTCACGCCGTCCACGCCCGACGGGATGTCGACGGCCAGCACCGCCGCACCGTCCGGCACGAGCGGCGCGTCGAAGGAACCGTGGAATCCGGTGCCGAGCGCGGCATCGATGAGGAGGTCACACCCGGGGAGCATCGGTGGCGCGTCGGCGAGATCGATGACCTGCACCCGCACGCCACGCGCCCGCAACCGCGCCGCCGCCACGCGTCCGTCGTTGCCGTTGTTGCCCCGGCCCACCAGCACCACGACCCGGCGGCCGTAGGTGCCCCCCATCATCCGCACCGCATGACGAGCCACCGCAGCGGCCGCCCGCTCGATGAGCTCGGCCACCGGCTCGGGGGCATCCCGGTCGATGGCGGCCATCTCGTCGGGGGTCACGACGGGGACCGATCCACCGGCGAGCAGCGGATCGAGGGGGGCGGCGCGACGGTCGCCGAGCTCCCCCGTCGCCGCCTCCCGCCACTGCGAGCGTCGGCGACGCCCCGGCCCACCCAGGGCGATGACCTCGGCGGCGGCGGTGATGTCGGTGTGGGTGAGGCTCACCGTCAGACGCACCAGGCCGAGCCGTTGGGCCAGTGCCGCAGCACGGCCATGGAGCAGCAGCGAGGGTCGCCCGTCCGGATCGCGCCCGACCTCGATTTCGCGCCAGCCCACCGCGCCGATTCCGATCCCCAGCGCCTTGAGAGTCGCCTCCTTGGCGGCGAACCTCGCAGCGAGGCGCTGGGTCGGATCCTGCTGCTGATGGGCGTAGGCGCGTTCCTCAGCGGTGAAGAGCCGGTCGATGAGCCCCGGACGCCGCTCGAGTGTCCGCCGGAACCGGTCCACATCGACCAGGTCGATCCCGACGCCGCGGATCATGACCGCCAGCGCTCGGCGAGATCGTTCACCGGTTCGGTCATGAGATCCACGATGGGCACATCGACGAGAAGATCGTCACGGAACACCGGTTCGGTCTCGGTGACCGCATGCTTGATGGCGCCGTAGCGGTTGCGGTAGCCCTGCAGCACCGAGCGCAGCACCGACAGGGGGAGCTGCTCGCGCAGGGTCACGTGCAGCAGCGCCAGACCGGTGGGCTCACCGTCCTTGATCTCCGGCACGATGATGACCGTGCGTCCGTCGCTGCGACCTCGGGCCACCAGCACCGTGCGCTCGACCGCCACCCAGCGCTTGGTGCCGCGCAGTTCGGGATGCTCGACCGTGCGACTGCGCAGCTCGCGCCCGAGACCACCGCGATCGACGATGACCACCGTGGCCTCATCGTGACCGGCCGGATCGACATGGCCCTCGATGGCGTAGCGGGTGTGGCCCAGAACCTCGGCCACGAGGGGTTCGAGGGCGGCGAGGGTGCGCAGGGTGGAGTAGCTGAGCCGATCGCGGGGCGCACCCGTGGCGAGCACCTCCTTCACCAGCGGCACCTGCATCAGGGTCTCATCGCTGCGGGAGATGCCGACGGTGACGGTCTTGGCCTGATGTTTGATGGCATCGATGGGGCGGGTGAGCTCGTCGATGGCCGAGCTGAGCGCCACGCTGAGATCCTCGATGACCACACCGGGTGTGCCGACCTTGCCATGCTCGATCTGGTACGACTCGAGCGGCGCGATCCCGAGGGCGTAGCGCCACAGCGAGGCGAGACGCGAGGCGGTGCTCGCCTCGAGGTTGCCGTCGAGGGCACCGGAGCGGAGCGTGTCGAAGTAGCGGGTCGCCGAGGTGGCCAGCACCGCCTGCAGACCGCGCATCAACTGCTCTCCGTCCTCGGTGCCACCGTTGGCGATGGCCTCGTCGATCGAGGCCCGGGCCTCGCGCAGGGGCCGAGCCTGCGCATCGATGGCCAGTGCCGCCTCATAGCCGAACAGATGACCGACCATCGCCGAGAGCACGAAGGCCAACCGATGGTGGACCACGGGGACCGAGATCACGTGGTGGGCGGCGGAGAACCGCTCCTCGCCATGACTGGCCACCACCACCGGCGCAGCGCGATGCGCCCGGTAGATGGCGACCTCCTTGGCCACATCATCGGCGGTGGAACCGCGGAGGCCGGCGGCGCAGACGAGGATCATCGGTTCGGAGGAGAGATCGATGTGCTTCTTGTCCTCGGTGCCATCGCAGGCGATGGCCTTGTAACAGAGCTCGGAGAGCTTGATCCGCACCTCCTCGGCGGCGATGCGGTTGGCACCGTTGCCGACGATGGCCCAGTACCGCCGTGACGGCGCCACATCCTGGGCGGCCCTGGCCACCTCCGGGCGCAGGGCGAAGGTGGCCTCGAGGGCGGCGGGCATGGCGCGCAGCGCCTCGAGCACCTCGACCCGCTCCGGTGAGGAGGCGCCGACGGCATCGGCGATGGCCGCCGCCAACAGGAAGCAGGCCGCGATCTGGGCGTAGAAGGCCTTGGTGGAGGCGACACTCATCTCCACATCGCGACCATCGGAGGTGTAGAGCACGCCATCGGCGCGGTCGGTGAGATCGCTGTTGCGGCGGTTGACGATGGCCACGACATGGGCGCCGCGGGCGCGGACGAGGTCGACGGTGCGATTGGTGTCGGTGGTGGTGCCCGACTGGCTGACCGCCACCACCAGGGTGTCGGTCATCGACTCGGCGAGGTCGAACCCGGACAGCTCGGTGGCCAGCGCCGACTCGACCCGCAGCGGGGACTGCGGTGCGAAGGCCGCCAGACCCTCGACGAGGGAACGGGATGCCACCGCCGCGGTGCCCTGCCCGATGGCGATGATCCGACGGATGGAACCATCGGCCAGACCGGCCCGCATCGCCGGGGAGAGCACCTCGTCGCCGAGGAGGACCTCGGGACCGGCGGCACCGTCGAGCAGTTTGCCCCGCAGGGTCTTGCGGAACGAACCGGCGGCCTCCCCCATCTCCTTGAGCAGGAAATGCGGGGAATCGCCGCGATCGATGTCGCGGGTGGTGATCTGGGCGAGATCGACGTCCTCGGCCGCCACCTCCACCGGGGTGCCGTCGTAGGCCCAGCGTTCGATGCCCTCGACCAGTCCGGCGCGATCTCCGTGCAGTCGCACCACCTGCCCGCGACTGGCGGGGTTGGTCGGGTCGGCCGGCACCTCACCGTCGAGTCGCACATAGCGCGCCGTCTCCTCGACGACGCCGTAGGGCTCACTGGCCACGATGTAGGCGTCCTCGGCGAGACCGATGTAGATGGCCTGGCCACTCCCCCGCAGGGCGAGCATGAGATCGGCGGGATCGGCCGCCGCGCTCGCGGCGATGGCCACCGAACCCTCGAGCAGGTTCACGGTGTCGCGGAAGGCCCCGGCGGTCGTGGCACCGTCGAGCATGGCCCGGGCGGTGAGCGTGGGGATCACCTTGGCGTCGGTGGTGATCTCATCGGCGATGCGCAGTGCCTCGCGCAGTTTGAGATCGGCGAAGTTGTCGACATCGCCGTTGAGCACGGCGGTGACGTACGGCCGCTGCGAGATGTCGGCCTCGTCGAGCTCATCGGAGTTGAGCGGATGGGCGTTGGGCTGGGAGATGATCCCGACACTGGCCCAACGGGTGTGGCCCAGCACCACCGCAGCCACCTCGGGAGAGGCGAGGGCCTGGCGCAGCACGGGATCGGCGGCGATGGCCTCGCGCAGCACCCGGGTGTTGTCACCCAGCTCACCGATCTCGGCGGCCGCCTTGTACACGAGGCTCAGGTGACCCTCAGGAGTGCGCAGGGCCATCGAGCCGAACAGTTCATCGGACCGCCGGGCCTGCAGGTCGGCCCGCAGCGCCGGCGAGTCGAGATCGATGCCGTGCCCGGTGACGAGCAGGTGGAGACCGGCGCTGTCGCGTCCGCGCACCTCGAGGCGATCGAGCGCCGAGAGGGCCTGATGCATCGACAGGCCGACGGCGATCGCCGCCGGTCCGGCGCCGGGTCCGACCAGCGCCGCCACACCCTCGGCGGCTCGCAGGCGATCGCGCCGCACCGACCACACGGCGTCCTTGAGCAGGATCAGGGCGGCGTTGACCCGTTCGAGCTCGACACCCCGGATGCTGGTATCGGCATCCAGCGCAGCCTCGAGCTCCGTCACCTGGAGATCGATCCCGGTGATGAGACTGCCGACCCGGGCGGCCAGCCCGACCTGCTCGATCAGGGCGCGGACCCCGGGCGCGCCGCGCAGCAACTCGTCGGTGCGCTGCACCGCGGCGGCCGCGGCGTCGACCGCCGCACCGAGCTCGGGCCCCGACCGTCGGACCAGGCCGTCGAGCAGCCGCGATGCCTCATCGAGAGGACCGCACACCGCCGCGGCATCGGGGACGGAGCGGGTGGACTGACTTCGAACGACGGCGATGATCCCGCACATATGACGCTGGAGACTCCTCGTTCGCGGACCCCGCCGATTCTAGGCGGAGCACACCTGTTCCACGGCGGTGACCAGTCGACCGGCGACGGCCTCGGCGGTCTCGAGGGAATCGGCCTCGACCATCACTCGGATGAGCGGCTCGGTGCCGCTCGGGCGAAGCAGGATCCGGCCTCGGGCGCCCAGCAGATCCTCCTCGCGGGCGATGTCGGCCGCCAGCAGTTCGGCCACATCGCGACGCGGTGATCCGACGGCGACATTGCGCAGCACCTGCGGGAACCGGGTCATGGCGGCTGCCGCCAGGGCGGAGAGGGGTCGGCCGCGCCGGGCCACCAGGTCGAGCAGCTGCAGACCGGAGAGCAGACCGTCGCCGGTGGTGGCGAGATCGGCGAAGACGATGTGTCCGCTCTGTTCACCGCCGAGGGAACCCCCTGTGCGGGCGAGCGCCTCGAGCACATGACGATCGCCCACCGGGGTCTCCACGACCTCCACGCCGCAGTCGGCCATGGCCCGTCGGAATCCGAGGTTGGTCATCACGGTGACCACGACCTGATCGCCCCGCAGTGCCCCTCGATCGCGCAGATCACCGGCGAACAGGGCGAGGAGGTGATCGCCATCGACGATGGCACCGGTCTCGTCGACGGCGAGCAGCCGATCGGCGTCGCCGTCGAAGGCCAGCCCCAGCGATGCTCCCGAGGCCACCACGCGCTGCTGCAGATCAGCCGGGTGGGTGGAGCCGCAGGCGTCGTTGATGTTGCGGCCATCGGGCGCCGCATGCAGCACCTCCACATCGACACCGAGGTCGCGCAGCACCCGGGGGGCGATGGCCGACAGCGCACCGTTCGCGCAGTCGATGACGACGCGCATCCCCCGCGAGGCGTCGGTGACCGAGCCGAGCAGCGCGTCCTGCCAGCGGCGCAGCTCATCGGCGGGATCGAGGATGGGAACGGGGTCGGCGACCGGGGCCGCGGTGTCGGCCGGGTCGCCGAGGATCAGGGCATGGTCGTCGGCCACCAGCTGGTCCAGCCGGTGGGCGAGTTCGGTCTCGAGTTCGTCGGAGAGCTTCCGACCACCGGGGCCGAAGAACTTGATGCCGTTGTCGGTCCAGGGGTTGTGGGAGGCGGAGATGACCGCACCGCACAGCCCATGGCGGGCGGCGATCCAGGCCACCGCCGGGGTCGGAGCCAC